>NZ_JBFAPO010000057.1:0-79365 GCF_040676755.1 Dactylosporangium sp. NPDC049525
CGGGCGCCCCGGCTCGGGCCCGCCGTCCCCCCTCCCCGCCCGCCCCGCGGCGCCCGGGGGCTCGGCGGACCGGGCGAGGGCGGGGCGCGCGGGGCCCGCCCCCCCCCCCCCCCACGACCTGCGGCTCGGGCGAGTCGGCGGCCTCGTCGGTCACCCCTTCGGCGTAGCACGAGTACGCGGACCCGGGAACTCGTCGCTTCGCGTCGTACATAGCCAGGTTGGTGTTCAGGTTGATGAGCAGGCGGCAGGGCTGACGATTTCGTGAGTGGCGCGGCGGGGGCGACCTTCGCAGATCAGTGCCCGGTGGTGCTGCCGTTCAGCAAATGCGCTACTGAGGCCGGTGTGTCGGAGGGAAACAGTGCGTCAACTCCTCCGAGGTACCCGGCAGTTGTGGTGTCACGGACGAGGAGATGCTGTAGGAGAAAGCCCTGCACGACCCCGAGCATCACCGCTCCGACGTGCTCCGGCTGAGCGTTGGCTGGCAACCGGCCGGCCGCCTGCCAGCGCCGCGCGACCTCGGCGCAGTGCGCGCGAAGGCGCCGGTAGGCCTGATCGGTCCGTTCGGACAGCTCGGGATTCCTCAGCGCCTCGCTCCACACCTGCACGGCCAGGCGGGTCGGATCGAGCCCAGGCGACAGGGCACGGAGCTTCTGGTCGACGATGCCGTTCACCATCGCGGTGACAGTGCGCGCTGGCGATGGCGCGGCCCCATCAGCGAGCAGGCGCGTGAAGACCTCGTCCGCGCCGGAGAGAACGGTGTCGGCGACGGCGCCGATCAGCTCCTCCTTGCTCCGGAAGTAGCGATAGACGGCGCCGGAAGACCAGCCCGACTCGCTAGTGATGTCGGCCATCGACGTGGAATGGAAGCCCTCGCGCGCGAAGAGGCTCGTGGCGGCGGCGATGAGCTCGGCTCGGCGGCTAGCGCGGTACTCGGCGGTGACTCGTGGCACATTCGGACTCTAAAGCGAACGCTCATTCTTGACAAGCAGATGAGCAGCGACCTAGCGTCCAAAAAAAAGCGAATGACCGCTCTCTTACCGGAGGTCGATGATGAGTGCCGACGCTCCCGCTTCCCGCCGCCCCGCCGAGGCGGACCGGCCACCGTGGTCGAAGGTGGCCGCGACCATTGCTCTGCTTACGGCGATGATCGGCGTTCTGCTCGTCGCCTTCGCCTGGCCGTCGGTGCGAGCCTCGCTGCACGACGTCCCGATCGTCGTGGCCGGGCAGCCGGACGCGGTCGAGCGCGTCGTCTCCGCGCTCGAGCAGCACCAGCCGGGCGCCTACGTTGTCACGCGCGTCGAGAGCACTGCGGCGGCCGAGACGGCGGTCCGCGACCGGCAGGCCTACGGCGCGATTGACGTCACGACCGGCACGCCGCGGGTCATTGTGGCATCGGGCGCCAGTGCCGTCGTCGGGCAGGCGTTGCAGGCTTCCGCCTCGGGACTGCTCCAGGCGTCCGGTTCGGCGGGGGCAGCCCACCTGGCCCTGCTCGACGTTGCGCCGCTGCCAGCCGACGACCCCCGTGGCGCGGGGCTCGCGGCCGGTTCGTTGCCGCTGGTCATCGGCGGCATCCTCGCCGCCTTCCTGCTGGCGAGGATGGTCCGGGGTCTTCTGCAGCGGGTGGTCGGCGCGGTCGGGTTCGCCGTCACCGGAGCGTTGGCCCTGGGCGCGATCCTGCAGTTCTGGTTCGGCTCGCTCGGCGGCGACTACTGGGCCAACTCGGGCGCGATCGGACTGTCCATCGCCGCGACCTCGCTGTTTATCCTCGGACTGCAGTCCGTGATCGGCTCGACGGGCTTCGCGATCGGCGCCGCCCTGATGATGCTGGTCGGCAACCCTCTGGCCGGCACGTCCAGCGCACCCGAGATGCTCCCCGGCTGGTTAGGCAACGTCGGCCAACTGCTCCCGCCCAGCGCCTCAGGCTGGCTCCTGCGCTCGACTGCGTTCTTCGACGGTCACGGCGCTTGGCCCCATGCTGCCGTCCTACTCCTGTGGCTCGCCGCGGGCTGCGTGCTCTGCATCGTCGGCGCGGTGCGCGGCGCTCGCGCCGACAAGCCTGTGCCCGCGCCGACGGCGATACCCGAACTCGATCCGGCGCGCTGATCCTGAACCATCGGTCGCGGCCCGGGCGAATTCCGTCCTGCAAATCAGGACTGCACTCCTGTATAAAGGATCATCGGCGAAAGGGGAGTGTTGATGGACGAGTCAATCGGTCCGGGGTTTGGCGCCCAGAAAGCGGTGGAACAGGCACGGATCCTGACCTGTCAGGCGTCGCGCGTCCTCGCGACATCCGGCCAGACCGACATGATCTGGGGTCATGTCGGCGTCCGAGATCCCTTGGGGCGGGGCGTCTGGATCAAGGCGCCCGGGTGGGGCCTCGAGGAGGTGACCGTCGAGCGCCTTCAGCTGGTCACCTTCGAGGCCGAGGTGCTCCTGGGTGAGGGTGCGCCGCACAAGGAGTGCCACATCCATCTCGAGATCATGCGGACCAACCCCACCGTACGGTGCACGGTGCATACCCATGCGGTGGCCGCAGTCGCCTTCGGCGCGCTCGGCGTCCCGCTGCTCCCCATCTCCCATGAAGCGACGCTGTTCGGTGGCGACGACGTGCCCCGGTTTGCGGAGACCGGGTCGCTGGTCAGCGACCCGGTCCTCGGTATCGCTCTCGCACGTGCGCTCGGCTCGGCGCCGGCCGCGCTGATGCCAAAGCACGGGCTCGTCACTGCCGGCGCCACGGTTCCCGTCGCGGTGATGCGCGCCATCCTGTTGGAGCGCGCGTGTGCGATACAGCTCGCCGCCTCGTCGGCGGGGGGACCCCGGATCTGGTCCGACGCCGCGGAAGCGATGGCCAAGCGCGCCCAGTGCTGGCCGGACGGTCAGCTGACCGCAGGCTGGTTGTACCTGTTGCGCAAGACTGCCGCGACCTCCTGACCGCCACGCATTGCGTGTTGCGATATTAGGGATTACGGTCCTGCTAAATGAATCGCGGTGATGGTGCCCCGCGACCGCCGTCGAAGGATCTGATGATGAGCGACCAGCAAACACCGATTCCCGTAGAGTCCGAGCGGATCAACGTCTCGACCGCCTCCGGCGAGATGTGGATCTACTGTGCTCGCCCGGCTCCCGGCCGGCGGCAGGGTGCAGAAGGACGCGCCGTCGTGGTCCTCCAGGAGGCGTTCGGCGTCAATGACCACATCCAGGACGTCGCCCGCCGTTTCGCCGACCACGGGTACCTCGCCTTCGCCCCGGACCTCTTCCACCGCACCGGGACGGGGACGCTCGCCTACGACCAGCACGGCGAGGCCATGGCGCTGATCGGCGCGCTCGGCCCGGATGCGATCGTCGAGGACGTCCAGGCCGTCCTGGACCACCTGGCGCGTGCCGAGGACATCCCCCCGGCGCGTACGGCAGTCGTCGGGTTCTGCTTCGGCGGCCGGGCCGCTTTTACGGCAGCCACGGCCGTGAAGGGCCTTGCGGCAACGGTCGTGTTCTACGGGCCCGGCATCGCGGCCGGCCCGCACGCCGTGCTGGATCGCGTCGCCGACCTCGACGCACCGCTCATGCTGCACGTCGGCAGCGAGGATCCCACGATCCCGCCGGCCCAGGTGGAGGCGATCGACGCCGCCCTCGCGAAGTCGGGGATCGCCTACGAAAGCTACCTGTACGACGCGGCGGGGCATGCGTTCGCCTGTGACGCCCGGCCCTCCATGTACCGCTCCGGACCGGCCCGTCTCGCCTGGGAACGCACCTACTCGTTCCTCGACCGTCTTCTGCCGACCGTGGTCTGACGTTCGTCGGCCCCCCGCCACCTCGCCGAACGAAGGAGATACCTGCATGGGAACTGTCCAGGAAGTCCTCGCCCTCTTCGGCGATGACGAGCCGCTTCGCATCCTCACACGCGATGAGGCGCAGCTCCTGTCGCCGCCACACCCCAATCCGATGCCCATCAAGCTGTGGCGCGATCACCCTCCGCTCACAGTGGTGCACTTTCCCCAGCAGTACGAGGCCCAGCCCTTCGCTCCGCCGCGCGGCGTCTATGAGAGCGCGCACGTCCGCGTCGAGTGGCAGACGATGGACAATCGGCAGCCGTTCTACCACCGCAACTGCGATGTCGACGAGATCTCTTACCAGATCGACGGTGAGCGAACGCTCATGACCGAACTGGGCGTGGTCGAGCACCGCCGCGGCGAGTTCTCGCGCCTGCCCCGGGGTGTCGCACACGACAACTGGGGCCGCAAGGAGAGCCACTTGCTCTTCTACACGCCGGCACCCGTTGGCGAAACCGCCCCCGCGGTTCGCACGTCCGAGCCCGTGATGCCGCCGTTCCTGGGCTGGCAGCCGGGAGCGCTGAACGAGGCCGTGACCCAGTGTCTCGGCACGCCCGGGCATGACATCACCGTGTCGCCGATCGACGAGAAGCTCCTGCTCGAGCAGGTGAAGTCGGAGACAGCGCGTCTGCAGGTATTGCGGGCGAAGCCCGGCGTCGAAGTGTCCTGGCTGTATCGCTCGGACTCTTTCCGGCTCGGCGTTGTACGGCAGACCGTCTCGAGCCCGCGGATCTATCGTCGCACGCTCGACGCCGACGAGATCCAGTACCAGGTCAGCGGCCACCGCACCCTCATCTCTCAGCGTGGCATCGTCGAGCTCGGCCCCGGCGACTTCATCCGCATTCCCCTCGGTGTCGCCCACGCGAGCGCTGCGCCGGCCGAGAGCGAGCACATCAGCCTGTTCGCCAACCACGAACTGCCGCAGATCGCTCAGACCACCAGAACCGCCGATCCGTACTCGCCGCAGCGGCTCGCCGCCGTCGAAGGGACAAAGGCATGACCGAGATGCTGGCCCTGCGCGCCGACCAGGGATCCACCGCGCCGAAGCTCACGAAGATCTCCATGCCGGAGCCCGGGCCCCTGGACGTCGTCGTCAAGGTGTCCGCGGCCGGGATGGCGCCAGGCATGATGGCGCTGCTTGCCCAGGGCGCCTTCCGTCACCTGCCCACGACACTGGGGCACGAGGCGGCCGGCGTCATCGCAGCGATCGGCACGGACGTACCGGCCTGGAGCATCGGGCAGCGCGTGCGCGTCCATCCCAACCTGAACTGTCGCGACTGCGCCTACTGCCGCAGCGACCGGGACATGATGTGTCCCCAGCAGGCCATGATCGGACACGCGGCCTTCGGTGTCGTGGACATGCCGCTATACGCCGCCTATCACGACGGCGGGCTCGCCGAATACGTGCGGGTTCCACACTGGCTCATCGATCCGGTACCCGACGGAGTCACCCTCGACGTCGCGGCGAAGGTGCACGACCTCGCGAATGCCGTCCGGGCGTTCAAATGCGCCGCTCTCCCGCCCGCCTCCACCGTCGTGATCACCGCGGCGACCGGCACCATGGGCACTTCCGCCGTGAAGCTCGCCCCATTCTTCGGCGTCTCCCGCCTTATCCTGGTCGGTCGCAGCGCGGAACGTCTCGAGGCCGTCAAGGGTCTGGCGGGACACACCCCCACCGAGACCATCGCCCTGGAGGAGCTGCACGACGACTGGCCGGCCGCCCAGGGGCTGACTCGAGGGCTTCGCCGGTTCGCGCCGGACGGCGCTGACGCCGTCCTCGACTTCATCCCCGATGGTGCCGCCACCAGCCAGGCGGCGGCCGCGCTGACCACCGGTGGGTCGCTGGTGCACATGGGCGCCAACCGGGTGCCACTGGCTCTTCCGATGATCGCGGTGATGGTGAACTGCTGGCGCATCATCGGCACCCGTGCCTGCACCCGCAACGACGCGCTGGAAGTGCTGAACCTGCTCGGCAGCGGGGCGCTCGACGTCGAGGACCTGATCACCCACCGGTTCCCGCTTGCCCAGGCGCCCGAGGCCGTCGCCGCGGTGCAGAACCGCGTTGACCCCATCTGGATGGCGGTCGTGAACCCGTGAGCACCGCCCGGCCTCCGATCGCCATCGTGGGCGGCGGCCCAGTTGGCCTCACCGTCGCCAATCTCCTGGCGGCGCGAGACGTCCCAGTGGTGCTGGTGGAGCGCAACGCGAGCACCAGCGACGAGGCGAAGGCGATCAGCCTGGACGACGAATCGCTTCGCACGCTGGAGGCGGCCGACCTGGCCGAGGCAGTACTGGCGACGGTCGTTCCAGGAACGGGGACCCGATACTACGACCGCCATGGCCGCCCTCTTTTCCACGCCCGCGGGCCGCGGCAGAACAGGCTCGGCTACCCGTTCAAGAACCAGTTCGCCCAGCCCGAGCTTGAGCGCGTCCTGTTGGACGCTCTCAAGTCACGGCCGCAAGCACACGTCCGCTTCGCCACCGAGCTGGTCGAGGTGCTCGACCACGGCGACACGATCGAGGTGGGGCTGCGGCCGGCGGGATCCGAGGGACCGAGCCGTGAATTCCTCCCTGCCGCGTGGGTGCTCGGCTGCGACGGCGGGCGGTCCACCGTCCGGGAACTGTGCGGCATCGCCATGAACGGCGTCAGTCACAACGATCTTTGGCTCGTGGTCGACACCATCGAGGATCCGCACGACGAGCGCTACGGCATGCACCGCGGCACCCCTGAGCGCCCCACGGTCATCGTGCCGGGGCGCGACGGACGCTGTCGGTACGAGTTCCGGCTGTATGACGGCGAGGCGGTCAAGGGCGACCAACCGTCGTTCGAGCTGGTCAGCAAGCTCATTGCCCCGTACCGGCCGTTGGCACGCGAACAGGTGGAACGGTGTGTCACCTACACCTTCAACGCCGTCGTCGCCGTCAGCTGGAGAAAGGGGCGCTGCCTGCTGCTGGGCGACGCCGCGCACATGATGCCCCCGTTCGCCGGTCAGGGGCTCAACTCGGGTATCCGCGACGCCGCGAACCTGGCCTGGAAGATCGGCGAGGTCTGGCACCGGCGCGCAACCGACGACCTCCTGGACACCTACGAGGCGGAACGCGCACCGAACGCCAAGGCGATGGTCGGCTTCTCACAGCAGCTCGGCGCGGTCGTCATGACGACGAGCCGGCTACGCGCGTTCATTCGCGACCTCGCCGTCCGCGCGACGCTCGCGACACGGCCGGGCCGCCGCTACCTCGCCGAGATGCGCTTCCGGCCCGCTGCCAGGCACAGCGCCGGGCTCGTGTTCGGCAACCATCCACTGACCGGCACCCAGCTTCCTCAGCCGTGCGTGCTCGTCGCACCCCGACTCCACCTGCGTCCGCTCGACGAGGTCCTCGGCGACGGACTGAGCATTCTCGGCATCGATGTGAGCGATGCCTGGTGGCGTCTCATCGACGCCGAACCCTGGGATAACGCCGCCTGGCTGCGCGGACGGATCGACGTACGGCTCGGCGACCGGTTGCCGCGACCCGCCGAGGGCCGTCAGGCGGTCGCCGACGCCGACGGCCGTCTGCAGGAGGCGCTCGGCAGTGCTCAGGGCCAGTTCGTCCTCGTCAAGCCGGACCGGTACATCGCCGCGGTATTCGGCCCGAAGGACATCCGCACGGCCGCCGAAGCGATGCGCAAATTCCTGGGACAGCCCCGAGTCGAAGGCACACAACCATGAATTACAGTCACGACGTCGCGATCGTCGGCTACGGCCCGGTCGGACAGCTGTTAGCGATTCTCCTGGGCAGCCGTGGGCACCGGGTCGTGGTCGTCGAGCGGTACACGGACATTTACGCGCTGCCGCGAGCCGTCCACCTCGATCACGAGGTCGCCCGGATCCTGCAGCGGATCGGCATCCGACCCGACGAGGAACCGATCATCGAGCCCTACGACAACTGGTACGAGTGGCGCAACGCCGCGGGCCAAACCCTGCTCCGAGTCGACTGGCGGGGCGTCGGGCCCTCCTGGTGGCACACCTCGAACTTCTTCGCCCAACCCGACCTTGAGCGCGCACTGGACGCCCGGGTACGCCGCCTGCCCACGGTCGAGGTACGGCGCGGGCTGAGCGCGATAGCCGTCGGACAGGACGTGTCCGGGGTGACGCTGACGGTGGCCCCTCTCCGCACGACCGATCCGTCCCCCGACTTGATCCGCGCCCGCTATCTGGTCGGTTGCGACGGCGCGAACAGTACTATCCGTAACCTCCTCGGACTGCCGGTCACCGACCTGGGGTTCTTCTTCGACTGGCTTATCCTGGACATGATCCCGGATCATCCGTTGACCTTCGACCCGCCAGCCTGGCAGCTGTGCGATCCGCGTCGGCCGACGACGATCGTGCCCGGTGGCCCGGGGCGCCGGCGCTGGGAGTTCATGGCGCTCCCCGGCGAGGACATCAACGAGCTCAACAAGGCCGACACCGCCTGGGAACTGCTCCGTCCCTGGGGCGTCACTCCGGACAACGCGCAGCTGGAACGTCACACGGTCTACCGATTTCAGTCGCACTGGGCCGATCGCTGGCGCAAGGGCCGCGTCCTGATCGCGGGGGACGCGGCCCATCTGATGCCACCGTTCGCCGGGCAGGGCATGTGCGCAGGGCTGCGTGACGTCTTCAGCCTGGATTGGAAGCTCGACCTGCTGCTGCGTGGTCAGGCCGACGACGCCCTGCTCGACACCTACGGCACGGAGCGGACTCCGCATGTCCGCTACTTCATCGACATGTCCATCTCCCTGGGTCAGGTCATCTGCGTGCCGGACGCGGTGCAGGCCGAGGAGCGCGATACCCGGATGATCGCGGCGTTGAACGACCCGTCGATCGCCCCGCCCGCACCCGATCCGCCCCGCCTGGGTGCGGGAGTCTTCGCCGCCGGCGACGAGAACGCGGGCCTGCTGTCGATCCAGTCCGAGGTTCTGGTCAACGGGGTGAAAACGCTCTTCGACGACGTGGCCGGCTATGGCTGGCGGATCCTGACCACCGCCGACTCTCAGGCCATCCGAGCAAGCCTGTCCGATCCGGCCGCCGAGCTTGTCGACGCACTCGAGATGCGGCTGCTGGGCCTCGGCTGCGAGTCCCCGGACCTGATCGACGTCGACGGGCGCTACAGCGCCTGGTTCGCCGAGCTCGGCGCGGAGGTCGTCGTCGTTCGGCCGGACTTCTACGTGTACGCGGCGACCACCATTGAACGGCTCGACGGTGTGCTCGGGGAGCTCGCCATGCAGCTTGGCCCCGGCCGCCCGACGGCCCGGGAAGACCGGAGAGCGGCCGCGTGACCGACAGGAACCAGCTGCAGGAAATCGGCAGCCATCAGCGTATCCAGGACGGAAGGAACGGTCGTGCGAGTCGCTAATCTGGCAGGTCGTCTCACCTTGATCGTCGGCAGCAGAGCGGTCGACGTCAGCCAGGCCAGTGATAGAAGGTTCGGGTCGAACGCTCAGGCAGTCTACGAGCGCTGGGACGAGTTCGTTGACTGGGCGCACGAGGCCACGCTTCCTTACGGTGTCGAATACGACGCCAGCTGGCTGCAGTCGCCGGTTCCGGCACCACGCCAGGTCCTGGCCATCGGCCTGAACTATCGTGAGCACGCCACCGAGGCGGGTTTCGCCGCGCCGGCAGCCGAGCCACCGGTATTCACCAAGTTCCCGAGCTGCATCGCCGGCCCGTACGGGGAAATCGTTCTGCCGCCGGGCGGCGACACCGACTGGGAGGTCGAACTCGTCGTCGTCGTCGGCCGGCGAGCTCATCGGGTCGACGTCGACAAGGCGCTGTCGTACGTTGCCGGGTATGCCGTGGGCCAGGACATCTCCGAACGCCGCCTCCAGATGGCCGCGGTGCCACCCCAGTTCAGCCTGGGCAAGTCGTTCCCCGGCTTCGGCCCGATCGGGCCCTGGCTGGTCACCCTCGACGAGTTCAAGGATCCGAACGACCTCGAGCTGAGCTGCGCGGTCGACGGGGAGCAGGTGCAGTTGGGCCGGACCCGGGATCTGATCTTCTCGGTGCCCGAACTCGTCAGCCGACTGTCGGCCGGCTTGGTGCTGCTGCCCGGTGACGTCATCTTCACCGGAACCCCGTCCGGAGTCGGCCTGGGCCGTCGCCCACCCAGGTTCCTGCGTCCCGGAAACGAGCTCATGAGCCGCATCGAGGGTATCGGCGAACTCAGGCACCGCATCGTCGCCGAGGCGTGATGAATCGAGCCGCCGGTGCCGTGGTCGGCGCCGGCGGCTCGATTCATGGCGTCAGGCGCTGTGCGCGCCGGTCATGTACGCCGCGAGATCCTCTGGGTGAAGGAACGACGGTGGTGGCGGCGGACCCCAGTTGAACAGGCCGCGCGCGCCCTCGAACGTCTCCGGGTGCCAGAGCTGCGCGTCCGGGATGTAGTCCATGTCGGAGTAGTACTCGCTGAATGTTCCGGCGGGATCGCGCAGGTACCAGAAGAAGTTCGAGCCCGCGTGATGACGGCCGAGACCCCACACGTGCCGCTCTGGCCGGCCCTCGAGCATCGCGGTCGCACCTCGTCCGATCTCGTCGATGTCATCGACCTGCCACGATGAATGGTGCGGGAACACGACCGGCGACTTCATGATCAGAACGTTGTGGTGGTCGGTGGAGCAGCGCAGGAACGCGGCGGCGTCCTTGACGTAGTCGCTGGCCTTGAATCCGAGGCCGTCGCGGAAGAACGCCAGGGTCGTTTCGTGTTCCGTGCTGCCCAGAACGACGTGCCCGAGTTTGCGTGGTTTCACCGGGCCCATCCGGAGCACGCCCGGAGCGCGGCTGCCCGGCCGCTCGTAGCGTCCCGGCCCGTTGTACGGCGTGGCCGCGCACACCGGCTGATCGAGATGAGGCTCCACCTGCAGGACCGCCCGTACGCCAGTCACCCGCTCGGTCGCCGTGAGACTGCCGTCGCCGCGAACTGAGGTCAGGCCGAGTCGGCGCAGTCCGGCCTCAGCCCGGTCCAGGTCGTCGTGGTCGTCCACACCGATCCTCATCTCGACGAGCCTGCGGAACGGGGCTGGGGAGAGTTTGAGCTGGCGCCCGCCTTCGCGGCTGGCGAACCAGCCGTCGCCGTCGTCGCGAAGACCGAACTCGCGGTAGTAGTCCATGGTCTCGGCCAGCCGTGGCACGCCGAGCGTGATGGAACTGAGGCGATGCAGAGTCACGGTTCCTCCTGACGCGGAGACCGGTGGCGCCCGTCCGGCACGTCGACCGAATCGCCGCTTGTCGTCCTGAAATGCAGGTCTATTTTCCTGTTCCTTGCCAGCGTAGGCCGCGATACCATAACTCGCAATGCAGGACGACAATCCTGTTAATCGAGTCTTGGAGCAAGCGCATGCCCATCATGAAACTTGGTCACACTGGACTGTGGGTCTACGACCTGCCAACGATGCGAGACTTCTACGAGCGAGTTCTCGGTCTGACGGTCACCGACGAGGACGCCGATCTCG
This sequence comes from Dactylosporangium sp. NPDC049525, assembly GCF_040676755.1. NCBI lineage: Bacteria > Bacillati > Actinomycetota > Actinomycetes > Micromonosporales > Micromonosporaceae > Dactylosporangium > Dactylosporangium sp. NPDC049525. Next base: position 11,296 of record NZ_JBFAPO010000057.1, read on the forward strand.
GCATCGTCTTCTTCAGCTCTCGACCCGACGAGGAGCACCACGAGTTCGTCCTGCAGAGGGGCCGGACGGCGGCCATCGGCGACAAGCAGCAGCACCAGATCTCATGGCGAGTGGAGAGTCTCGACGACATCCGGGCGTACCACGACATCTTCGTCAGGTCCGACATCACGGTGCAGCAGGAGGTCACCCACGGCAACGCCTTCGGCATCTACTTCTTCGACCCCGAGGGCAACCGCAACGAGGTGTACCTGCGCATCGAGCGCGACGTGCGCCAGCCGTTCCGCAAGTCCATCGACTTCGGTCTGCCGCCCGACGAGATCTGGGCCGAGGCGGAGCGGCTGTTGGCCGAGGGCGGCGAGGCGTACCAACCGGTGTCCTGACGCAGGCCAGCCGGTCATGACTGCCCTGCAGTCACCATCGGCTGCTAGATTTCCTGCATGTCAGGAAGTGCGCCCCAAAAGCCAGGAGCTACGTCGTCCTATCGCGGCCGTAACGCTACGGCCGACCGTGCGCTGGAAATTCTGTCGATGTTCGGCGACGACCGTCTGATGGTCACGGCGGCCGACGTGGCCACGCATCTGGGCGTCGCTCGGTCCAGCGCCTATCGGTACCTGCTGAGCCTGAAGACGAGCGGCTTCCTGCAGGAGGGCGACGACGGATTCCGGCTCGGTCCCCGGATCTTCGACATCGCACACCTGGCGCGCAGGAGCGTGGACTTCTCAGGCATCGCCTGGCCCGTCATGCGGGAACTCGCCCGGCGCACCGCCTGCTCGGTGCTCCTGACCCGCCGGATGGGACGCTCCATCGTCTGCCTCGAGCGTGAGGACGGCGGCCGTCCGCTCCGCCTCTCCTACGAGCGGGGTCAGGTCTTGCCGGTCAACGCCGGGGCTGCGGCCCTTGCGGTGCTCGCTTGGACTCCGCTGGCCGAACTGGACCAGATCCTTCGAGAGCCCCTGAGCCAATTTACCGAGGCCACCTCGACCGACCCCGAGGCCCTGCGGTCCCGCCTCGCCGGCATCCGGGAACTCGGCTACGTCATCGGCCGTGGAGAGCTGGACCGGGACATCGTCGGCATCGGCGCACCCCTGACCGGGGCCGGCGACACGGTCGTCGGCGCACTGAGCATCGCCGCGCTCTCGCATCGGGTCGACGAGCGGCAGGCCGCCGCCCTGGCCCGTGACGTCGTGAGGAGCGCCGCGGCGTTGTCCGCTCAGCTCGCCGAGGCGGGCGTGCAACCCTAAACTGTTGCACTTAGCAGGAATCTCATCTTGAATTACAGCACATGATCGCCTGTGGTTCCGAGAGGTGGGTCGCCATGTCCGCGACTGATGAATCCGATCGCATCGACGTCAGGCCGACGTCCAAACTGCGCTTCCGGGGTGACTGGGGGGCGGTCAACCTCACCCGGGCGTGCGGTTGGCTGGCCAACTGGGTGTGGGCGCAGACCGCCGACCACCGTCTCAGCGTCATTCACACCGGCCGCGGCATGGGCGACAACCTGCGCGCCCTGGCCGACGGTGAAGTGGACGTCGCGGTCGTCACACCGGCCTGTTTCGCCCAGCTTGCCGTCGAGGGTCGTGGCCCGTTCAGAGAGCATCCGATGCCTCAGTTGCGTGCGATAGCTCGCCTGCCGCACCGTGACGCGATGCTCTTCACCGGGCGCGCCGAACTCGGCATCCGCAGCCTCACCCAACTGGCGGCCGAGCGTCCGGCCCTGCGGTTGTCGATCGGCACCGACGATCCCGACGGGTTCATGGGCCTCGGCGCCCAGATCGTGCTCGGATCCGCCGGCATCACATTGGACGACATCAGGAAGTGGGGCGGCGATGTGCGCCACCACGAGGAGCCGTTCGGATGCATCGACGATCTGCACACCGGCGCCGCCGACGTGATCATCTCCGAGGCGATCATGACCCAGAACTGGCAGAACCTCTGCCACGACGTGCCGGTCACCTTCGTCGGACTCGAGCCGCACGAGCTGCGGCGCATCGAGACCGAATGGGGCCTGGGCAGCGTCACCGTCCCCGCGGGATACCTGCCCGGCATGACCTCAGATGTCACCACTCTCGACTATGCCGACTGGCTCATCGTGACCACGGCCGAACTGCCGGACGAGGTGGCTGCCCTCCTGGCGCGCGCGGTCGTCGAGGCCCCCGGGCCGTTCGAGATGCAGTACCGCCACCTTCCCGTCGAACGCAGCCCGCTGACCTACCCGATCGCCGTGTCGCACGCCGCATCGACCACGATTCCGCTCCACCCCGCCGCCGCGGAGATCTATCGCTCCGCATCGGTCGCCTAGTCCTTCGTCCGCGTTGGTAGACTGTCCTGCATGCCAGGACAGACCGCCCGTGACGCGAGCACCTATCGCGACCGCAACTCCACCGCCGAGCGGGCGCTCGACGTCCTGCAGCTGTTCACGGACGACAAGCTCGTCTGGTCCGGAGCGGAGATCTCCGAACGGTTCGGGGTCGCGCGCTCGACCGGCTACCGCTACCTCAAAGGTCTGGTCGACGGCGGATTCGTGGAGGAGTGCGCTGGCGGGTTCCGGCTGGGACCGCAGATCCTCGAACTCGCCCGCCTGGCGCGCAAGGGGATCGGCCTGTCCGACATCGCCAGACCCGTCATGCTGGACCTCGCCGCAACCACCAAAGAAACGGTCCTGCTCACACGGCGCTCAGGCGGCGCCGTCGTGTGCCTCGACATCGAGGTCAGCAGCCACCCGGTGCGCATCTCCTACGAACGCGGGCAGGTGCTGCCCGTCAACGCCGGCGCGGCCGCGCTGGTACTGCTCGCCTGGCTCCCGGAGGAGGACCTGGCCGCGCTCCTCTCGTCGGTGACCCTGGAACGGTTCACCCCGCGCACCATCACCGACCCCGAGCGCCTCCGGACCCGCCTGCGCAAGATCCGCAAGGACGGTTTCGCGCTGACCCGCGGCGAGCTCGACGCCGACGTCCTCGGGATCGCCGCTCCGATCCGCGGTCGGGGCGACGAGATCGTCGCCGCCGTCAGCATTGCGGCACCGTCGCACCGGATCTCGGCCGACGACGCCAGCGACTTGATCGACGCCGTGCGCGGCGCTGCGGACGGCATCTCGGCCAGCCTGCTCCAGATCACCGCCTGACCACGGCGACCGGCGGCGCGCCAGGGGTTGCGCCGCTTCCTTGGCGTGCCCTGCTCCTGAGCATGGACGGGATCCTCATCATGCGATGTCCTGTTATACAGGATCAGGGTCCCGTACTATGCGACAGATAGCTCGGGTGGAACAGCCCCCGGGCCGGTCGATGAAGGAGGCGCGATGAAGCTGGCCACCCTGCGGACTTCCACCGGCACCAAGGCTGCACGGCTGGACGGGGACGAGTACGTTCTGCTCGAGCATGCAGATGTGGGCGCGCTGCTCGCCTCGGGGCGGGACTGGAGCCGACGGGCGTCCGCGGCGCACGGGAAACGCGTATCGGTGCAGGATGTGGATCTCGCGGCGTTGCTCCCGCATCCCAACAAGATCATCTGCCTCGGACTGAACTACGCCACCCACATCAAGGAGATGGGCAGGGACACCCCGGAGTACCCCACACTCTTCGCCAAGTACGACGGCGCCCTGATCGGACCGTACGACCCCGTCGTGCTGCCCCGGGTCAGCGATTGCGTGGACTGGGAGGCCGAGCTCGGCGTCGTCATTGGCCGGCCCGCACGGCATGTGCCCAAGAGCCGAGCACTCGACTTCGTCGGCGGATACACGGTGGTCAACGACGTGACCGTGCGGGACTGGCAACGCCGCACCCGTGAGTTCCTGTCGGGGAAAACCTTCGAGCACACCACTCCGGTAGGGCCCGTGCTGGTGACGGCCGACGAGTTCGGCGCCGCGGAACCCGATCTGGAGCTGAGCTGCAGCGTCGACGGCCAGCAGATGCAGTGTTCACGAACCTCAGATCTGCTGTTCGGGGTCGCCGACATCGTGTCCTACGTCAGCGACATCATCACGCTGCTTCCGGGGGACCTGATCGCCACCGGCACCCCCGGAGGTGTTGGCGACGGACGTGATCCCAAGCTCTACCTCCAGCCGGGCCAGCAACTGGTCACGACCATCGAAGGCATAGGCGAACTCCGCAACGTCTGCATCGCCGAATCGTCGCCGAACGGCTCGACCGACCCGCGGGCACCCTACAACCTGTGATTTCCCAGGCATCCAGTAGTTGCATGACTTGAAAATCAGGACTAGCGTCCGAACTTGTAAGACAGCCCGAGTCTGCGTCGGCGTAACAGACATCGAGTCGCCGCCGGACTTCGCCGATCACGCGGTTGTCCTCCGCTCCGCGTCCTCCCGTTAAGGATCCGCGTATGTTCCCTCCCGAAGCTGTTGCTCTGCTCAGCAAGCGTGTGACCGGCGTCATCACCACCCTGCTGCCCGATGGCAGCCCGCACTCGGTCGTGGCCGGGGTCATGCTCGACGGGGATCAAATCGTCTCCCACACCGGTCCCGCGGCCAAGCGGCTGGCGAATCTGCGGGCCAACCCACGCATCAACGTGATCGCCATCGACCCCGATTCACCGATGCGTTACGTCGAGGTGCGGGGCACGGCGACTCTCCAGGAGGGCGGCGGCCAAGCACTGGGCCAGCGCTTCAAGGAGCACGCCGAGAAGTACGGTCTTCCCGAGGAAGCGGGCACGATCCGCGCCGGCATCACCGTCGTACAGATCCGCGTGACACCGACGAAGGTCAGCTACCACGAGTTCGACCCCTCGCGGATGGGCCCGGCGACCACGCAGCGCCCAGGCTCGAAGCCTCCTGCCGCTGGCGAGACCCCGGAGCAGGACATCGTCCCGAGCGGTACGCTGCTCGAGGACGAGGAGGGTCGCTGGATCGAGTTCGAGCGCCGGCTCGCTCACGCGCCCGAGGCCGTCTGGGCCGCACTGACCGAGCCCCGGCGCCTGGCGATCTGGCAGCACCCGGTCGAGTACCTTCCGGACCTGCGGCTCGGCGCGACGATCTTCGCCCAGCTCAACCCGCAGGCCAGGGCGTTCGCTCTCGGCAAGGTCACGGTCCTGGAGCCGCCGCGCGCGTTCGCCTTCCGGTGGACCACGAACAACCCTCTCCTGCCGCCGGAATTCACCATCGGCTACACCTTCGAGGACGGCGTTCTGAAGGTACGGTCGGGTCCGTTCGGGCCGGAGCACGGCATCCACCAGCTGGCCGCCTCCATGCAAATCCACCTCGATCACCTCGAGAAGGCCGTTACCACGCCCGAGGATCTGCTGCCCACACCGCCGTGGCCCCCGGTCAGCGTCGTCACGCGTTCCGGGCTCATGCGGCCCACGTTCATGGCGTACGCGTCCAAGTTCCCCGAGTTCGCGGTTCAGGGAACTGAGCGCGGCGCGCGGCCCTGACGTACGACTCGCATAGGTGGCGGGAGCCGGGAACCTCGTTCGAGGTTCCCGGCTCTTCAGCGTCTGCCGTAGACGGTGGTCCGTTCCACAGCCGGGCGTCCAGCGGCTGCGGCGAGTTCTTTGAGTTCAGTGACGGTGCGGGCAGAGCCGTGTTCGGAGCCAGCCATGCGGGAGATGGTTTCTTCCATGAGGGTTCCGCCGAGGTCGTTGCAGCCGCCGTTGAGCATTTCCCTGGTGCCCTCGTCGCCGAGTTTCACCCAGGAGCACTGGACGTTGTCGATGCGGCCGTGGAGCAGGATGCGGGCCATGGCGTGCACGACACGGTTCTCGCGCCAGGTGGGTCCCGGGCGGGCGATCCCGGCGAGGTAGATCGGGGCGTTGGTGTGGATGAACGGCAGCGCGACAAACTCGGTGAACCCGCCCGTCTGGTCCTGAATACCGGCCAGCACGCGGAGGTGGCCGAGCCACTGGCGGGGGTGGTCGACGTGGCCATACATCATGGTGGAACTGGACCGGATGCCGGCCTGGTGGGCGGTGGTGACGACCTCGATCCAGGTGGAGGCGGGCAGTTTGCCCTTGGTGAGCACCCAGCGGACGTCGTCGTCGAGGATCTCGGCGGCGGTGCCGGGGATGGTGTCCAGACCGGCCTCTTTGAGCTGGGTCAGCCAGTCGCGGATCGGGACACCGGCCTTAGCGGCGGCGGTGACGATCTCCATCGGGGAGTAGGCGTGGACGTGCATGTCTGGGACTCGCTGCTTCACGGCGCGGACGAGGTCGGCGTATGCAGTGACGGGCATCTTCGGGTCGATGCCGCCCTGCATGCACACCTCGGACGCCCCGTTCTGCCAGGCTTGTTCGGCGCGGTCGGCGACCTGCTCGACGGACAGGCGGTAGGCGTCGGCGTCGGACTCGCGCTGGGCGAAGGCGCAGAAGCGGCAGCCGACGTAGCAGACGTTCGAGAAGTTAATGTTGCGGTTGACGACGTAGGTGATGCCGTCGCCGTTAACCTGCTCGCGGAGGTCATCGGCGATCCGGGCGAGGTCGTCCAACGCGGCGCCGTCGGCATGGAACAGGGCCATGGCCTTGTCCTCATGCTTGGGCAGCAGCAGCGCGGCCGGGTTCTCCGCGGCGAGTCTGAGTCCGGTCAGCAGATCCGTGGGGGTGCTGGTACCCGAGTCGCCTTTGATGTGCGCGGCCACTTCCTGCCAGTCGCCGTAGACGTTGTCGAAGTCGGAGCGGCGGTCGGTGGTGCGGCCGGTGGAGTCGATCGTGGTGAACAGGTCGGTGCGTCCGCTGCCGAACGCGTCGTCGGGCTCTTGCCACGGCCTTCCCGTTGGGATCGCGTCTTCGCTGGCCAGGCCGTCCTCGCCCGCGAGTGCGGCCACGTGGGCGGCCAGGCGCGGGTCGAGCCAGCCCTCGGACGCCCGCTTCACGTACTCGGGATAGATCGCGAGGCGCTCCCTGAGGACAAATCCGGCGTCGAAGGATTTTTGCCGCAACAGTTCGATCTGCGGCCAGGGGCGTTCCGGGTTCACGTGGTCGCAGGTCACCGGCGACACACCGCCCCAGTCGTCGATGCCGGCCCGCAGCAGCAAGTCGAACTCGGCGTCGATCAGATTCGGCGGGGCCTGGAGACGGGCGCGGGGGCCGAGCACAATCCGGGCCACCGCCACGGTCGCGGCCAGCTCGTGCAGCTCGGCGTCGGGCATCCCGCGCATCGCCGTGCCGGGCTTGGCGCGGAAGTTCTGGATGATGAACTCCTGCAGATGCCCGTACTCGCGCAGCGAGCGGCGCATCGCGAACAGCGCATCGACCCGCTCGGCCCGGGTCTCCCCGATGCCGATCAGGATGCCGGTGGTGAACGGCACCCCCACCCGGCCGGCGTCGTCCAACACGCGGAGGCGGACCGCGGGTTCCTTGTCGGGCGAGCCGAAGTGCGGGCCGCCGCGCTCGGACCAGAGCCGGGTCGCGGTGGACTCCAGCATCATGCCCATGCTCGGCGCGACCGGCTTGAGCCGCTGCAGCTCGGCCCAGCTCATCACGCCGGGGTTGAGGTGCGGCAGTAGGCCGGTCTCCTCGAGCACGGCGATCGCGCAGGAGCGGACATAGTCGACGGTGGAGTCGTAGCCGCGCTCGCCCAGCCACTGCCGGGCCGAGGGCCAGCGTTTCTCCGGCCGATCGCCGAGGGTGAACAGCGCCTCCTTGCAGCCCTGCGCAGCGCCCGCCCGGGCAATCTCGAGGACCTCTTCGCGTTCGAGGAACGCAGCCGGCAGGAGATGCGGCACCGTGGCGAAGGTGCAGTAGTGGCAGCGATCCTGGCACAACCGGGTCAGCGGGATGAAGACTTTTTTCGAGTACGTCACGACGCCCGGCCGCCCAGCCTCACGCAGCCCCGCATCCCGGATCTGAGCCGCGATCCCCAGCAGGTCGTCGAGGCGCTCACCTTGCACGGCCAGCAACGTGGCGGCCTCCCCCGCGTCCAAAGCCTTGCCATCAGTGGCACGCCGCAGCGCACGGCGGATACTTGCATCGGTCGACACCGGTTTACTCCATCCTATTAGCGCAGCAGCAATGCGCTGAGCGCATCGCGAGTGTGCGGCCCGAGGCCGATCGACGTGGCAACTCTCAGGTCCTCGACCGTGTCGACATCGCATCGCAGTGACGGCCACCTGCCGTGCAGCGGAGTGGCACCACTCCTGAGGTGTGCGGCGGCCGACTCGAATCCGAACTTCGGGTCGAGGTCGTTCGCTGATGGCGCCAGCAGCATCGTGGTCCCCGTGCCATGTCGGTCTCTGCAAAACGCGCGATCGCCGGCGCCGCGTTCGAGAGCAGCGGTCAGCTCGGTGCTCTTGAGGGCCGGCAGATCCGCCGTCAGCACGGCGATGTCTGTGCCTAGGCGATCCGCGCCGTGCTGGACGGCGGCGTTCATCCCGGGACGGCTCGGTTCCGGTACGGACACCACACCTATCCGGTCCAGAGCGGAGATGATCCGGGCGTCTGCGGTGACGGCGACAACGGTTCGGACACCGACGGCCCGTTTCGCCGCGGACACTGTGTCGAGCGCGAATGCCAGCGCGAGTGCCTCTCTTTCCTTCGGGTTGCGAAGGGCTATGGCGAGACGCGTCTTCGCCTCGTTCAAGGGTTTGATGGGGACGACCACCGCGTAGTCGGTCACGACGCGACTATCCGGCATCGCTGACAGCTCCCTCGTCCGCGCTGGAAAGTGAAGATCAGCCTACCCTTGTTTTGCATAGCAGGATAGTGATCCCGTTTAGCAGGATTTGGACAATTGGCGCCGGCTCTGCTGCATTCGTTGTTGGTATGGTCGAGGCAGGCTTGAGCAGTGAAGTCTCCAAGCCGTAGACCGCCGTCGCCGCAGTCAGCGTTTGCCGGGTCCCGGTTTCCTCCGTAATCGTGGTCACGGTCCGGCTGTACCTGCGCTACTGCCTGTCATACCGCGATGCTAAGTTCACCACCTCGTTCGACGCGGTCTTCGCCGCCGAGGGCATCGAGGTGGTCCGGATCCCGCCGCGGACACCTCGCGCGAACTGTTACGCCGAACGGTTCATCGGCAGCGTCCGCCGCGAGTACACCGATCACATCCTGATCTACAACGAACGGCACGCCCGCACGATCCTCGACGCCTATGCCCGACACTTCAACGAGCACCGTCCACATCAGAGCCTCGACCAGCACCCGCCCCGCCACGACCCGAACGTCGTGATCCCGCTCGACCGTGCGATACGCAAGCAACGAGTCCTCCACGGGCTGATCAACGAGTACAGCCGAGCAGCTTGACCTCACCGAAACGACCAGCTCAAGGGCCTACGCGGAGAATTGGCACGGCACAGGGTGTTCACGACGATGTCGACGTCGTCTGGACGTACACCAGCGGCGGCTAGCCGATCGAGGAAGTCTGTGCGCAGGTTGGTGAACTGCGGGAATTGTGGTCGGTCACGGTCGTTGCCGACGCCGGTGTCCACCAGAACCGTCCGGTTCGGGTAGTGCAGCACCCGGGTTTGCACGAACGCCCGGTAGGCGCGGGTGTCCGGACGCCAGAAGTCCGGTGCGAGCCATGAGGTGTTCGCGTCCCAGGTCCCCGCCGGTGTATCAGGGAAGACCTCATCCACCGTTAGGCTCAATTCTTCCAGCTCTACCACCCGCGTGATCTCCACAGCACCGATCAGGACCCGATCCACAGACTCCGCCTTTCCACCAGCCATCTCTATCACCGGATCTGGAAGGTGGATGTGGAGGCGTTCAGGTTGATCGGGATGCGTCCTTCGCGTAGCTCCCACAGGAAGGGCCCGTCGAAGGTGCGCAGTCCCCGCCGGGCCAGGGGCTCGTTTCTCAGCAGTTCGAGGGCTTCGTCAGCGGATTCGGTGTTGAGGATGGTCAGACCGTCGCCAACCAGCACGCCGGGCTCGATGAACGGTCCGGAGGCCCACAACAGTCCGCGCTTCTCCAGGTCGTTCATATAGTGCAGGTGGTCTGCGACGTACGGCGTGATGGCGTCGTCCGCGGCGACTTTGCGGTTGATGGCCGCGTACAGCCGCTTTTTGATCATGGGGGCGAGGAGCTGCTCGACGTCGTGTTGCGAAGTGGTCATGGCCGTTCCTCCGATGTCGAGGGCCGCTTGAGGAGTGTGTTGCGGAGCGAGGCCGCCAGGACTGCGCCGACCATCGGGGCCAGCAGGTAGACCCAGAGGAAGTCCAGTCGGCCCGCGGCGATCGCCGGTCCGAACTGGCGGGCGGGATTGACCGAACCGCCGGTCGTGGTCCCCAGCAAAGCGATCGCCGTACCGATCAGGAGTCCGACGAGCCATGGGACCAGCCGCACCAGTCTCGGCGCCGCCAGGAACAGTCCGACGAGGAGCACGATGACCCCCATCGAGACAGTCTCGGCGGCGAACAGTGTCCCGGCGGTCCAGCCGAGTCCGGGTTGCAACGAGGCGTCGTTGACCGGCGGGCTCGCTACGACCGGCCCCCAAATCGCGCGACCCGCGAGCGTGCCGAGCAGGGATCCGAGGAGCTGGGCGGCGATGTAGGGCGCGACCGCGACGCCGGGGAAGAGCCCGAAGCGCCACATGGCGATCGAGATGGCCGGATTGATGTGCCCGCCCGACGCTTTCCCCGCAGGGCTGAGGATGAGCCCGGCAAGCAGCAGTCCCACGCACGCGCCGATGAGGAACAGTTCCCCGTGTACCTGAGGGACGGCCGCCGACACGGGTGAGGGTCCCGCGACCCAGCGAACGACCGTGACGACGCCGAAGAGCAGCACGATTGCCAGTAGGCCCTCCAGGGCGCTGCCTCGGGCCACCGTCTGCCAGGTGGCCGGCCCGGCCGGGGCCGGACCCGCTTCCGGTCGACCGTAGGGTGCGGCAGCCTGGACCATGATGTGCGGCGCTGGTTCAGGGGCAGATGACGACCCGGCCACGCGCCCGGTTCGCCACCGCGACGAAGGCGTCCTTGCCGTTGTCGAGGCTGTACCGGTCGACGACGGGGAGGGGGCGAAACTGCCCGGAGTCGAAGAACGGCGCGAGCCGTCGCAGCCGCGCGCCCGACTCGACGACGTCGTAGTTCAGGCTGTTGCAGCCGAATATCCGGGTTTCGTTGCGGTACAGGTCACGCAGGTCGATCTCCACCGTCCGGGTGCCGACCGCACTGATCACCACGAGCCGGCCCCGGACAGCCAGCGAGCCCAGCGCCGCCGGCGTCGTGACGCCACCGACGGCGTCGTAGACGACATCCGCGCCGTTGCCGCCGGTGACCCGCCAAATCTCTGCCGAAACGTCCTGCGGGTCGCCGCCGAACGCGACGAAGTCCTTGATGATCGACGCGGCGGGAGTACCGTCGGCGGGGCGAACCCGGTCGACGCCGATCACATCGGCGCCGAGGGCGTGGGCGATCTGAGCGACGGCGCCACCCACCCCACCGGAGACACCGAACACGGCGATGGTCTCTCCCCTGGCCAGCTGAGCGGCCTCGACGGTGCCGAGCCAGCCGGTGATGAAGTTGACCCCCGCAGCCGATGCCTCCTCGAAGCTCAGCCGCTCGGGCTTGTGTGCCAGTGCCGCCGCCGGAACGACGAGCCTCTCCGCGTGTGCGCCGTCGCGGGTGAACCCGACATCTCCTCCGGTGCCCCAGACCTCCACGCCGACCCAGTCCCGGGGCCCGTCGACAACGACGCCGGCGAAGTCGCGCCCGGTGGTACGGGGAAGGGTCGTCTGCTCCATCTGGCCCGCGACGTCCATAAGGTCCGACGGGTTCACCGAGGAGGACTTGACGGCTATCACGACCTCGCCGTCCCCCGCCACGGGGTCGGGCATCTGGGCGAGGCGCAGGACCTGGGGATCGCCGAAGCGGTCCAAACGCAGAGCGCGCATGGCGGCACCAATCCAAGCTGGGATGCTTACTTTGTCGCTCTACCCCTCGTTGCGGCGGTAACCGCACCCGCTCCGGTCAGAAACTGACCGGATCCGGCGCGAGGCTTCCCGGCATGAACAGCGAGCGCCTGCTTCCACAGCAATCGGTAGGATGCTCGACACAGACGCAGGTCGACACGTGGCTGGCGCGGCTACCGCGCCGTGGACACCGACGCACTGCTCGGTATCGTCGGCGCCGCGCTCCTGAAGCGGGCTGCGGCAACGGGCGCTGCGACGGATCCTGCGGGACCATTCTGCCATCGGGCGACAATTGCTGAGAGACCTGCTGCCCGACGGCGGCGTCATCCGGACCGTTCACCCGCAACCACAGGTCCGACAATGGCCACTGCCGGCCACGGTGTCACCGAATGAGGTCTACCAGGCGTTCCGCGACGTTGCCGCGCTCGCAATCGACGACGCCGGCACGGATCCGGTGCGGTGCGCGCAGTTGGTGCCGTTCGTCGACGCGATGCCAGCCGAGGAAGGCTCGGCTTTCCTGCAAGTTCTCGCTAACGTGAGGGTGCCTTGTGAACACCCCGATGCCCGACACCGACCCTCTCGCCTTGGATCAGCAACTGCACTTCGTGCTGTCGGTCGCCACCCGCAACGTCGTGGCGATCTACCGTCCCCTTCTGGCGACGGTGAACCTCACCCCAACGCAATATCTGGCCATGCTCGCGCTGTGGCAGCACGGTCCCCTGTCCGTCCACGGCCTAGGCCAGGTGCTGGAGCTCGACTCGGGCACGCTCTCGCCTCTACTCAAAAGACTCGAAGCTTGCGGATACGTGCGTCGCGAACGCGACACAGCCGACGAGCGCAGCGTCATTGTCACCGTCACCGTCACCGTCGAGGGCAACGCTTTGCGCGCCCGAGCCGCGTCCATTCCCTCGGCCGTGCGCGACCAGTTCGGAATGCCGATGGAGGAGATGGAGCACCTCATCGCCGTCCTCGCCACGGTCATCGCCGCGACCCGCCCAGCGCCGGCGGCATAGCCGCCACTGCGTGCGGCATCTGGACGTTCAGTACGCGAGCGGGCCGCGCGGCGACGCGACGGTCGGGAACGCCGCCACGCCGCTTCCCTGCCGCTTACGCCCGCTCCGGCTGCACCATGGGTCCGGGCAGGCTGATGGCTGACATGCCACCGAAACTCAGCAAGCTGCTCAACGACTGGGTCGATGCCCACGAGGACGAATGGAGTTACAAGACGAAGCACAACTCCTACGGCTGGGCCGTAGACAACTGGCTGGTCCCGGGTCTCGGCGAATGGCGCCTCGACAAACTCCTGGAGCAGCCCAAGGCGCTAGAAACATTCTTTAAGATCCGCCGCAAGCCCGAACCCCATGACCAGGGACTCTGAACCGGTGAGAAGAAGACCCGCGACAAGGGACCCGGCCTCAACGCGGGCGGAGTGCATCTGGTCTTCCGGACGCTGCGCGCCGCCTGCAACTGGGCGGTGAAGCAGAAGATCATTCCACGGAGAGCCCGGTGGAGTTGATGACTCGGGTGCCGAAGTTGGAAGAGGAGGAGGTCACTCCGTTTTTCGTCTCCGAGGTCAAGGCCATCCTGAAGGTCTGCGAGCACCGGCGTAACGGCACCCGGTGGACGATCGGGATGCCGCTGGGCCTGCGGCAGAGTGAAGCGCTCGGCCTGCCGTGGATGAGGGCGCCGACATCCACCCGCGACAAACCGACCGGTCTCGACCTCGGCGGCTGGCTGGTGGTGCGGCGGCAGGCCGGAAGCCGTCTCTGGGAGCACGGCTGCGACGATCCGGTCGCGTGCGCCGAGCATTTCTGCCGGACCACACCCTGTCCGGCCCGGTGGCAGCACGGGTGCGACAAGCCTCCCAGCGAATGCACGAAGCATCGGGTCGACCGCTGTCCCCGGCGCAAGGTCAGCGAGGGCTGCCCCTGCCACAAACGGAAGGAGTCGTGTATCGAAGTCTGCGAGCCGGGCTGCACTAAACACGGGCACCGGTGCCCGCAACGCACCGGTGGAGTTGTGGTCTTCACCGACCCGAAGAGCAACGCCGGGAAACGCCGCATCGCGCTGGACCCGCGGATGCTCGACCTGCTCATCGCCCACAAACAGGTCCAGGGCCAGGAGCGCCTCGACACCGGGGACACCTGGTAAGAGTTCGGCCTGGTCTGGTGCCAGCCCTACGACGCCAAGAGCGACTGGCTGGATTGGAAGGCCATCTGCCGGGAGGCCGGAGTACGGGACGCCCGCGTCCACGACGGCCGGCACACCGCAGCGACGATCCTGCTGCTCCTGGGCATCGACGAGCAGACGGTCATGGCCGTCATGGGCTGGTCGGACCGGCGCATGGTCCAGCGGTACCAGCACGTCATCAACGAGCTGCGGGTGGAGGCATCCAAACGCGTTGGTGACTTTCTGTATGGCCCGGAAGAACCGGTCGAACAAACGCCGCCGGCCCCAGCGCCACTGGTTGCGGCCACAACTGCCGCTGTTGAGAAAATAGAGACAGTGGCCGATGGGGTTTTCGAGGGTTTCGCTACCGATCTTGCTACCAGAGGCCCAGATGCCAAGATCATCGCATTCGACCCATCGAGAAGGAGGAATGGGCGCAAGCGTTTGACCAGCGTGAACGAGCAAGTTCAGTGAGAGCCGACCCGCACACTCGGCCCGCACACTCGGCGCGACCCGCTCGGCCAGCAGCACGCCGAGCGCCACCACCAGCGCCTTCGACGGCTCCACCAGCGCCCGCCGCAGTATCGCGCGGTGCGCATCGGCGAACGCCGCCGAATTGTCGCGTTCGATCCCCGCCAGAACGGCGAAGCCCTCCACACCGAACCGCAAAAACCACCAGCGTGCGGCGCCCGGCCCGCCGCGAGGTCTGCCGACCCACCGGCGAATGCCAGCGCCTCCGCCAGCAGCGCCCGCCAACCGGACCGGTCCGGCGCGGGCACGGCCAGCCACTCTCGGAACGTCCGGCCCGCCGGCGCGAACGGCTCGCCCGTCCCCGCACCGATCAGCTCAGCCACCCGCGGCTGGGCCAGCTTGACCAGCAACGCCCCGCTGCGCCGGTCCAAGGACGCGAAGAACCGGCTCTCGTACCGCAGGAACGGCAGACCCATCATCGTCGACCGGCTCACCGCCGCATCGGCCAGCAACGCCTCCGCCAGCTCCCAGAACAGCATCTCGCCATCCACTGCCGCCTCCATCCGCTCTCGTACCGGCCATGTCAGCATGATTGATCCCGACACCGACGCAGACTTGTCGGAATGGGCAGCGTGTACTGCTCCCGTGTTCTCTGTGTTGCGATCTGGACAGCGGCCGTGCTGTTGATCGGACTCGCCGGTGGGAGACCGCGGCCGACTGGCTCTTGCTGACGTGCAGAACCAGCCGGCCCGGGATCCTTGTCCGTGTTGAGGGCCTATGACGGCTCAGGCTTCTGGGATCGGCCGGCCGAAGGTCTCGAGCATGACGACCGCCGGGGTCCAGTCCGTCGCGCTTGCCGGTGTCCAGCCCGTCGATCGCCGCGATCTGCCCTGCGGTGAGCTCGAAGTCGAAGACATCGAATTCTCCGCAATGCGCTGCGGGTTGGTCGACTTCGGATCACCGATCGGTCTTGCTGCAGGTGCCAGCGCAGCATCGCTTGTGCGGCGGTCTTGTCGGTGCTTTCGCGATTGCTCCGATCACCTTGTCTTGCAAGGCCTTGGAGTGGGTGCTGTCGCGGTAGAAGGTGATGCCGCCGATCGGCCACCACACCTGGGTGAGGATGCTGCGCCCGGTGCCGAATGCCTGCACGTCGCGCCGGGTGAAGTACGGGTGGACCTCGAACTGGTTGCTGAAGCCGGCGGATCGTCGACGACGGATGACCAGAGTCTGCGCAGCAGCTGCGCGTGCCGTGGACAGCGGCACATTCGCTCGGTCCGGGTGTGTCTGTCGGGACCTTGCGGAGATTTGGTTGGTGCAGAAGGGCTTGCGACCACGGCTTGGGGCGCTGACGCGCACATCAAGATCCACGGAGGTCAGCTTGACCACTACGACCATCGATCTGGACACGCTGTCGATCAACACCATCCGTGGCCTGTGCATGGACGCCGTCCAGCAGGCGCAGTCCGGGCATCCGGGTACGCCGATGGGGATCGCGCCGGTGGCATATGCGCTGTGGCAGCGGTTCCTGCGCTTCGACCCCGCTGATCCGATCTGGCCGAACCGGGACCGGTTCGTGCTGTCCGAGGGCCATGCCTCGGCGTTGCTCTGGTCGCTATTGTGCCTGAGCGAGGTGCGAGCAGTCGATCCGGATTACGAGGTGCTCGGCCGTCCCTCGGTCACCCTCGAGGACCTCAAGACGTTCCGGCAGCTGGACTCGCGCTGTCCGGGTCATCCCGAGTACCGGTGGACGAGCGGGGTCGAGACGACGACCGGGCCGCTCGGTCAGGGCGTCGCGACCTCGGTGGGGATGGCGGTGGCCGGCCAGTGGCTGGCCGCCCGGTACAACCGCGACGGCTTCCGGCTCTTCGACTTCGATGTGTACGCCATCGCCGGGGACGGCGACATGATGGAGGGTATCTCCTCGGAGGCGGCATCGTTCGCCGGTCACCAGCGGTTGTCGAACCTGTGCTGGATCTACGACTCGAACCGCACGACCATCGAGGGGCACACCGACATCGCGTTCACCGAGGACGTGGCGGAGCGGTTCCTGGCGTACGGCTGGAACGTGACGACCGTCGCTGACGCCAACGACCTCGACGCTGTGGAACGGGCGCTGTACACCTTCCGGGCCGAAAACGAGCGCCCGACGCTGATCGTCGTGCACAGTCACATCGGGTACGGCTCTCCGGTGGAAGGCACCGCGAAAGCGCACGGCGAACCGCTCGGCGCGCAGGCCGTACGGGAGACCAAGCGATTCCTCGGTCTGCCTGAGGACGTCGACTTCCACGTGCCGGACGAGGTGTCCGACTGGTTCGCCCGCGGTATCCGTGCGCGCGGCAGCGCGGCGCGCGACGCGTGGCGGTCGAGCTTCGCGGCGTACCGCAGCAAGTATCCGCAGTTGGCCGACGAGATCGAGCGGATGCAGCGGCGAGAACTTCCGGACGGCTGGCAGGACGCGCTGCCGACGTTCCCGGCCGACGCGAAGGGGCTCGCCACCCGTGACTCCTCCGGCCAGGTGCTCAACGCGCTCGCACAGGCGGTGCCATGGATGTTGGGAGGCGCGGCCGACCTCGCCCCGTCGACCAAGACGCGGCTCACGTTCCCCGGCACCGGCGACTTCCAGCCCGAGGACCGGTCGGGACGCAACTTCCACCTCGGGATCCGCGAGCACTCCGCAGCGGCGATCGCCAACGGGATGGCGCTGACCAAGCTCCGCCCGTACTGGTCGACCTTCCTGATCTTCTCCGACTACGCCCGGCCGGCGATCCGGCTCTCGGCGCTGATGGAGATCCCCACGGTGCACATCTTCACCCACGACTCGATCGGGGTCGGCGAGGACGGACCCACCCATCAGCCCGTCGAGCAGCTCGCCTCGCTGCGAGCCATGCCGGGGCTGCTGGTCTTCCGGCCGGCCGACGCGAACGAGGTCGTGGAGACCTGGCGGGTCGTCGCCGGGCTGCGGCGCGAGCCCGCGGCGCTGGTGCTTTCCCGGCAGCCGCTGCCCACGCTGGACCGCAGCCGGCTCGCCGCCGCGTCCGGGGTCGCCATGGGCGGGTACGTGCTGGCCGACGCGCCGTCCGGTGATCCGGACGTGATCCTGCTGGCCACCGGCTCGGAGGTGGCGCTCGCACTCGCGGCCCGCGACGACCTCGCCGGCGGCGGCATCGCGGCCCGGGTGGTGAGCATGCCGTGCTGGGAGCTGTTCGACCGGCAGCCACGCCGATACCGCGACGAGGTGCTGTCCCCGGCGGTACAGGCCCGGGTCGCGATCGAGCAGGCGTCCACGCTCGGCTGGGAGCGGTACGTCGGGAACGCCGGCGCGGTCGTCGGCATGCACACCTTCGGCGCCTCCGCACCCCTCAAACAGCTCTTGGGGAAGTTCGGGTTCACGCCCGAACACGTATCGCAGGCAGCACGGGAACAAGTGGCCGCCAGCACCTGACCGCGGCGGCCCGCAGACCAGACGAGGAGGCGAAGTGAAGGCGACTCAGACCCTGCACGAGCACGGACAGAGCCTGTGGCTCGACAACATCACCCGCGGCATGCTCGACTCCGGCAAGATCCAGCATTACATCGACAGGTATGCGGTCACCGGGCTCACCTCGAACCCGTCGATCTTCGACAAGGCCATCGAGTCCGGTAACTACGATGACGCGATCCGCGAGAAGAGCGGCGCCGGGCTCTCCGCCGAGGAGCTGTTCTTCGACCTGGCCATCGAGGACCTGCGGCGGGCCGCGGACGAGTTCCTGCCCGTACACGCACGCACCGACGGCGTGGACGGCTGGGTGTCGCTGGAGGTCTCGCCGCTCCTGGCCTACGACACGGCCGCGACCATCGCCGCCGCCAAAGCGTTGCACGCACGGGCCGCACGACCCAACCTGCTCATCAAGATCCCCGGCACGACGGAGGGCCTGCCCGCGATCACCGAATGCGTCGCGTCCGGCGTCCCCGTGAACGTCACCCTGCTGTTCTCGCCCGAACAGTACGAGGCTGCCGCGAACGCCTACCTGATCGGCGTCGAACGTCGGCTCGAGCAGCAACTCGATCCCGCGGTCGGGTCGGTCGCCTCGGTCTTCATGTCCCGGTGGGACGTCGCCGTCGCCACCCGCGTGCCCGAGGAACTCAAGGAACAGCTCGGCCTCGCGGTCGGGCTCGCCACCTACCGGGCGTACCGCCGGCTCTTGGACTCCGACCGGGTGCAGCGCGTGCAGAACTCCGGCGGGCGCGCCCAACGGCTGCTGTGGGCCAGCACCAAGACCAAGGACCCCGCGGCCTCCGACACGCTCTACGTGCACGGGCTCGCCGCCCCGTTCACGATCAACACCATGCCCGACGCGACGTTGCAGGCCTTCTACGACCACGGCGAGGTCGGGGAGCCGATGCCCGCCGACGGCGACGACTGCGACGCGATGCTGGCCCGCTTCCGCAACGCCGGCGTCGACGTGGCCGAGCTCGCCGCAAAGCTGCAAGCCGACGGAGCGAAGTCGTTCGTCGCGGCCTGGAACGACCTGATCGAACGGATCTCCGCACAACGCGCCGCGGTCACCTGATGCGTGGACAACCCGCCGAGGAAAACGAACTCCCGACCACGACGACCCGGTTATCACTCCGACTGGAGGACGGTTCGATGACGGCTATGCCGCTGCGGAAGTGCTCTTCGTGGCAGGCGCTGGAAAGCCACTACGCCGAGATCGGCGGACGGCACCTGCGGGACCTGTTCGCTGAGGACCCGCAACGCGGGGAGCGACTGTGCGCCGAGGCTGCCGGGCTGTACCTCGACTACTCGAAGAACCGCATCACCGACCGGACACTCCAGCTGCTGACCCGGCTCGCCTAGGAGTGCCAGCTGGAACAGCGCCGAGACATGATGTTCGCCGGCGAGCCCATCAACACCTCCGAACACCGGTCGGTGCTGCACGTGGCGCTACGGATGCCGAAGGAACGTTCCCTCGTCGTCGACGGCGTCGACGTGGTCGCCCAGGTCCATGAGGTTCTCGACCGGATGGCGAGCTTCGCACAGCGAATCCGTTCCGGCCAGTGGAATGGCCACACCGGCAAGCCGATCCGCAACATTATCAACGTCGGCATCGGCGGATCCGACCTCGGCCCGGTGATGGCGTACGAGGCGCTGCGCCACTACACCCGGCGTGACCTGACCTTCCGGTTCGTGTCCAACGTCGACTCCACCGACTTCGTCGAAGCCACCCGCGACCTGTCCGCGGACGAGACCCTGTTCATCATCTCGTCCAAGACCTTCGGCACCCTGGAGACGCTCACCAACGCGCACTCCGCGCGGGACTGGGTGATCAGTCAACTCGGCGACGAGTCCGCGATCGCCAAACACTTCGTCGCGGTATCCACCAACGCCGACCGGGTCGCGAAGTTCGGCATCGACACCGCGAACATGTTCGGGTTCTGGGACTGGGTCGGCGGTCGGTACTCGATGGACTCCGCCATCGGTCTGTCCACCATGCTGGCGATCGGCCCGGAGCAGTTCGCCGAGATGCTGGCCGGTTTCCACGAGATGGACGAGCACTTCCGCACCGCCCCGCTTCCGGCGAACCTTCCGGCCCTGATGGGTCTGCTCACCGTGTGGTATGTGAACTTCTTCGGCGCACAGAGCGTCGGTGTGATGCCGTACGAGCAGTACCTGAAACGGTTCCCGGCGTACCTGCAGCAGCTCACCATGGAGTCCAACGGCAAACACGTCACTCGCGACGGGGATCGCGTGGACTACGACACCGGCCCGGTGTACTGGGGGGAGCCCGGCACGAACGGTCAGCACAGCTTCTACCAGCTCATCCACCAGGGCACCCGACTCATCCCGGTCGACCTGATCGGATTCGGCAAGACGCTCAACCCGCTGGGCGAGCACCACGACATCCTGTCCTCCAACGTGTTCGCCCAGGCTCAGGCGTTGGCGTTCGGCAAGACCGAAGAACAGGTACGGGCCGAGGGCACCGCACCGGACGTGGTGCCCCACCGGGTGATGGAGGGCAACCGGCCCACCAACGTGCTCCTGGCCGAGAAACTCACTCCCCGGCTGCTCGGCGCGCTGGTCGCACTCTACGAACACAGCGTGTTCACGCAGGGGACAATTTGGGGGATCGACTCCTTCGACCAGTGGGGAGTCGAGCTCGGCAAGGCACTCGCCGTGCAGATCGTGCCCGAGCTGATCAGCGACATCGAACCCGAACTCAGCCACGACTCGTCCACCAACGCGCTGATTCGCCAGTACCGCAGTCTGAAAAGCTGAGCGTGCATGTTCGAACGGGGAACATGCGCTCAAGGACATGTAAGGCGTCGCTTGAGGGTGGAATCATCATGAGTACGCAGACACCCATGCAGGTCGGCATCGTCGGCCTGGGGCGGATGGGCGCGAACCTGGTCCGCCGGCTCATTCGCGACGGCCACCGTTGCGTAGGTTACGCCCTCAGTGCGAGAACCGTGCAGCAGATGGCCGGTGAGGGTATGGTCGGCGCGACCTCGCTTGCGGATCTGGTGGCCAAGCTCGACAGGCCGCGCGTGGTCTGGCTGATGCTGCCGGCTGCGGCGGTGCAGTCG
The DNA here is from genome assembly GCF_040676755.1 of Dactylosporangium sp. NPDC049525. Classification (NCBI taxonomy): domain Bacteria; kingdom Bacillati; phylum Actinomycetota; class Actinomycetes; order Micromonosporales; family Micromonosporaceae; genus Dactylosporangium; species Dactylosporangium sp. NPDC049525. The sequence goes on from NZ_JBFAPO010000057.1 coordinate 32,285, forward strand.
ACGCTCGACCAGCTGATCCCCCTGCTCGACCCCGACGACATGGTGATCGACGGCGGGAACTCGTACTACCGCGACGACATCGCCCGCGCCCGGCAGCTCGCCGAGCACCGGATCCACTATCTGGACTGCGGCACGTCGGGCGGGGTGTGTGGGGTCTGGAACGCGGTTACTGCCTGATGATCGGCGGCGAGGACGCGCCGGTCCGGCGGCTCGACCCGATCTTCAAGACCATCGCCCCGGGCCGCGGCAGCGCGGAGCTCACGCCGAGCCGGAACCGTGACGGGACCGCCGCCGACGGGTACCTGCACTGCGGTCCCAGCGGCGCCGGCCACTTCGTGAAGATGGTCCACAACGGCGTCGAGTACGGAATGATGGCCGCCATCGCCGAAGGGCTCTCGATCATCAGACACGCCAACGCGGGCAAGACCACCCGCATCGTCGACGCCGAGACCACGCCGCTGCGCGACCCGGAGGCCTACCAGTTCGACATCGACGTCGCCGAGGTCGCCGAGGTATGGCGGCGCGGTTCCGTCGTCGGATCGTGGCTGGTCGACCTCACTGCCGACGCGTTGGCCCGCTCACCCCAGCTGGACGACTTCACCGGGCGGGTCTCGGACTCCGGCGAGGGCCGCTGGACCGTCCAGGCCGCGATCGACGAGAGCGTGCCCGCCCCGGTGATCAGCACGGCCCTCATGGACCGGTTCGAGTCGCGCAGGCTCGGCGATTTCACCGACAAGGTGCTCTCCGCGATGCGCAGCGAGTTCGGTGGCCACGCGGAAAAGCACCGCTGACGCGAGTCCGACGTGCGGGAGTTGGGCACGGCGTCCGCGGCTCCGGGCAGGTGAGAACTATCCGCGGGTTTAGTGGGTAGTCCATCATCTCCGGACCCGGGCGCTCGCCAGTCTGCGACAGTAGCGGCCTCGCGAGCCTAGAGGTTGCCGTCTTTGGGAGACCATGTGGCTGTGAACGTCGAGCGAGAGAAGCGGGCCGTGGCTGAGGCGGCTGCGGAGTACTTGGTCGACGGTATGACGGTCGGTCTTGGTACCGGCTCGACCGTGGCGTACCTGTTGCCGGCACTTGCCCGTCGTCGGCTTGCGATCCGGTGCGTCGCGTCGTCACCCCGTACCGAACATGCTGCCCGGGAGTTGGGCCTGTCCGTCGAGCCCTTTGGCACAGTCAGCCAGCTCGATGTGACCATCGACGGCGCCGACCAGATCGCCCCTGATGGTTGGCTGATCAAGGGCGGAGGCGCGGCGCATACCCGGGAAAAGATCGTCGCCGCCGCCGGCCAGTTCGTGGTCATCGCGGACTCCACCAAGCCGGTCGGGGCGCTTCGCCCGCCGATACCCCTGGAGTTGCTCGCGTTCGGCCTGTCCGCCACGCTGTGCCGGCTGCATCCGGTGGCGCTGCGGGACGTCCCTAGGAGCCCGGACGGCGGCGTCATCGCCGGCTACCAGGGCGCGGTGGGCGATCCGGCCCGGCTTGCGGCTCGCCTTTCTGCGACCCCGGGGCTGGTGGACCATGGCTTGTTTCCGCCCGAACTGGTGGCGATTGTCCTGATCGGGCACGACGACGAGGTCGAGCGCCGCGTGCTGCGCAGCGCAGCCCGCTGAACGTGGCCGCGGGCCCGGGCCGCACCGCGGGAGGCCGCCGTGGACACCAGGCATTGCGTGCGACGTTCGGTGGTGCTGTTGCTGTGCTTGGAGATCCTGGTCGCCGCCGACCTGATCCGCACGGCGGCGGTCTCGCCGACGCTGCAGAGCGTGACCGTCCTCGGGCTGATCGTCTTGATCAGGACCTTCCTGAGCTTCTCCCTCCAGATCGAAATCGGTGGGGCGCCGCCGTGGCAGCGCGTCGTGACCAGCGGGGCCACGACGGTGGTTCAGGCGGCGCGGACACCCACGGGGCGGGCCCATCCGGAAGCCGGGGCCGGACGTGGAGGCTGGAGGCGGCGAGTCAGACCGAGACGGTTCGTCGCCGGGCGGATGAGCGACGTCATGCCGCTCGGCCGCGCGCCTGCTCGGGCGGCCGAAACGAGACCAACCTAGGCCGGTTACTTGGCCGCTTGGCCGTATGAACCGCAGCCCGGCTCGTCAGCCTAGGGCGCGGTCGAGGTTGAACGCGGCGCTGATGAGCGCGAAGTGGGTGAAGGCCTGCGGGAAGTTGCCCTGTTGTTCACCGGTGCGGGCGATCTGCTCCGCGTACAGGCCGAGGTGGTTGGCGTAGGTGAGCATCTTCTCGAAGGCCAGCCGGGCCTCCTCGAGTCGCCCGGCCCGGGTGAGCGCCTCGACGTACCAGAACGAGCAGATCGAGAAGGTGCCTTCCTCCCCGCGGAGGCCGTCCGGGCTGGCGGTGGGGTCGTAGCGGTACACCAGCGAGTCGGACACCAGCTCCGCGGTGAGTGCGTCGAGGGTGGCGAGCCATTTCGGGTCGGTGGGGGCGATGAACTTGGTCAGGGGCATCATCAGGACCGCGGCGTCGAGGACGTCGTTGTCCTCCTGCTGGACGAACGCCCGCCGGGTGGGCGACCAGCCGTGGCGCATGATGTGCCGGTAGATCGCGTCGCGGGTCCGCCGCCAGTGCGGGATGTTCGCCGGCAGGCCGCGGTGGTTGGCCATACGCATGGCGCGTTCGATCGCCACCCAGCACATGAGCCTCGAGTACAGGAAGTTCTTGCGCCCGCCGCGGGTTTCCCAGATGCCTTCGTCAGGCTGGTTCCAGTGGCCGCAGACCCAGTCCACCAAGCGGGAGATCGCGTCCCAGTGGTCGCTGGAGATGGGCTGTCCCCACTTGTCGTAGAGATAGACCGAGTCGATGAGCGCTCCGTAGATGTCGAGTTGCAGTTGGTCGGCGGCGGCGTTGCCGATGCGTACCGGGGAGGAGCCCTGGTATCCGTCCAGGTGGTTCAGCTCAAGTTCGGGCAGGTCGGTGCGGCCGTCAATGCCGTACATGATCTGCAGGGGCCCCGACTGACTGTCGTGCCGGGTGGTGCGATCGGCCAGGAAGTTCATGAAGGCTTCCGCCTCGCCGCTGAAGCCCAGTCGCAGCAAGGCGTAGGCGCAGAAGGCAGCGTCGCGGATCCACACATACCGGTAGTCCCAGTTTCGCTCACCGCCGATCCGCTCCGGCAAGCTGGTCGTCGGCGCGGCCACGATCGCGCCGGTCGGCGCGTAGGTGAGCAACTTGAGGGTCAGCGCGGAGCGGTGCACCGTCTCGCGCCACCGGCCGCGGTACCGGGAGGCGGACAGCCACCGTCGCCAGAACGCCACCGTGGCGGCGAACTCGTGGTCGGCCTCGGCGTGCGCACACCCACGGGGCGCGATGTCGTCGCCTACCCGGTCGAGCGCGAACACCGCAGACTCGCCCTCGAGGAGCTTGAACGACGCGGTCGCGTCCTGGGCGTGGTGTTCGACCGGCACCGTGGCGGTCAATGCGAGCGCGAGGTCCGCGGACTCGAAGAGTGTCTGGCCGGCATGCCACCGGACGATGTGCGGCTGTCTGGCGTAGTCAAAGCGGGGAGCCACCCGTGCCCGGAACGGGATCGAGCCGCGCACACACACTACACGCCGGATCAGCCGGTTGCGGCCGGACTCGCTGAGGTCGCCGGTGATCGGCATGAAGTCCTGTATCTCACCCACACCGTCCTCGGTGAAGAACCGGGTGATGAGCACGTTGGTGTCAGGGAAGTAGAACTGCTTCGTCTTCGCCGGCGCGTCGGCGGCCAACTCGAATGACCCACCTCGGTCGGCGTCGAGGATCGAGGCGAACACGCTCGGGGCGTCGAAGCACGGACAGCAGTACCAGTCGATGGTGCCGTCGGTGCCTACCAAGGCCACGGTACGCAGGTCGCCGATCAGTCCGTGCTCGGCGATGGGCAGATAGCCTCGTGTCGCGAGCTGTTGCCTGCCACCCATGCGTGTGCCCTTCCCCGCTTCAGTGCCCGGCAAACGAGCGCCGGGCCGAAGCTTCGGCCTCAGGTCGGGAGTCGGGCATCGATGTGCGTTCGGCCGCTCGGCCGCCCGGGTCGAACGGCCGGTGCCCGGCGGCCCGGTGACCGTGACCGTGCACACCACAACCGGCTCATCCGCGACTTCGGCGAGGCACTCGAGGCGGCGTGATGGCGGGCACAGCCCGGATCCGTGGCTTCGCATGGTCCACAATGGAGTGTTCGGTGGACGCCGACAGCGCGGCGGCAAGCACTTCGCCGACGGCCTACGGTGCAGCGCGGGTGCTCGTCGAGCAGGGCGGCGAAGCCGTCCGCGTCACGCTGGTCGAACACGTCGGGGGCCGCCATCACGCACTGCTTGGAGGCCACACTTCGGTACGTCCAGTTCCATACGCATGGTTGTCGTCCTTGCTGTGATGGTTGGCCCGGCGGGTGGGTTCACCAGGTGACGTTGATGCGGCCCACCCCGCCGGCGAGCCGGTGGTCGGAGGACTTCGATGTCGTTCACGTCGACGGCCATGCGCAGCCCGGGGAAACGCGCAGCAGTGCGGGGAAGACAGTCCCCACTGCTTCGTCGAATCCGACTGAAGTCGCGCAGCCGGTACGCGGCAGCCGGCGGCTAGCGCGGTGGGGTTGGCCGGTGCGGCGGTACGTGGTAGTGGTGAGCTCGTCGCCATTCGTCTACGGCAGGCCGGCGTTGGTGCCAGGATCGGGGCATGAACCAGGAGCAAGCGTCAAAGATCGGGTACGGCCGCGGTTTCCTCGCCGCGCTGGACCAGAGTGGTGGCAGCACTCCGAAGGCGCTGGCGCAGTACGGGGTGCCGGAGTCGGGCTACGCGACCGAGGACGAGATGTTCGACCGCATGCACGCTTTCCGGTCGCGGATCATCACCGCGCCGGCCTTCAACGGCGACCGGATCCTCGGCGCGATCCTGTTCGAGCAGACCATGGACCGCGACGTGGCCGGCACGGCCACCCCCGCGTACCTGTGGGACCGGAAACAGGTCGTCCCGTTCGTCAAGGTGGACGAGGGACTCGCCGACGAGACGGATGGCGTACGGCTGATGAAGCCGTTCACCAAGCTGGACGACGTGCTCGCGCGGGCCACCCGCCGCCGTGTGTTCGGCACCAAGATGCGCTCGTTCATCGCCCGGTCCAACTCGGCGGGTGTCGCCGCCGTGCTCGATCAACAGTTCGCCTACGCCGAGCGGATCCTCGACGCCGACCTCATGCCGATCATCGAGCCGGAGGTCGACATCCACAGCGAGGAGAAGCAGTCGGCCGAGGAACTGCTGCGGCAGGGCATCCTCGACCGTCTGTCGGGACTGCCGGACGGGCGACAGGTGATGCTCAAGCTGTCCATTCCGACGCAGGACGACTTCTACGCCGAGCTGATCGAGCACCCGAAGATCGTGCGGGTGGTCGCCCTGTCCGGCGGCTATTCCCAGCACGATGCCGACGCCCGGCTGGCTCGCAACCATGGCCTGATCGCCAGCTTCTCGCGAGCGCTGACGGAGGATCTTCGGCACCGGCAAACCGACGACGAGTTCAACCGGAGGCTCGACACCTCCATCGCCGCCATCGAACGCGCCTCGACCACATGAGGGACCGGGACCGACCAGCGTATCCGGCCACCCCACCGATCGTGCACGATCGGGCGCGCGCTCATCGCAACGCGAGCGCGCGGGCGATCAGTGCATCCATCCCACCGTCCGTAAGCCTGCCGGAGCCTGTACCGCTCGGAAATTCGGCTTGGCTACGCTGCCTGGGCACAGTCGTTGACGAGTCCATTGAGAATTTTCCGGCGACGGATCCGGAGCGTGAAGACAGGCTCGACGACGAAGCGACGTCCCGGCACGTCCGCGATCGCTACCTCGACTTCGCCCGGCATTACTACACCGCCAACGCGCAACCGGCGAGCGCCAACCGCTGAAACGTCGAGCCGATCATCTGACCGGCTTCGCCACAGCTCACCCCGGGATCGCGGTCTGTGGGCCGCCGACTCCAAGGCCCCTGCGGGGCTCGGGCGTGCTCCGGCGATCGTCCAGCTCAACGGCGGGGCAGCACGTACCGCTGGACCGCGTTGGCGAAGCCCTCGTCGTCGTTGCTGGTGGTGACCCGACGCGCGGCACGCTGTACTTCCATGCTGGCGTTGCCCATCACGATGCTCAGCTCCGAGCGGGCGAACATGAGCACGTCGTTGGGCATGTCGCCGATCGTGGCGATCTGTTCGGCCGGAACGCGATACCTGGACGCCAGGTACGCCACGACGGTGCCCTTGTTGGCATGAGGATGGGTGATGTCCAGGTAGTACGGCTGGGAGCGAGCGGCCGAGACGTGGTCTCCGAACTGCTGGTGCGCGGCCGAGGAGGCCGCTGCCACCGTGTCGTGGTCGTCGCTCACGCCGACGATTTTGGCGATGTCCTCGGTGAGGTCGTCGTAGTCGTTCACCACGGTCGGCCGGAACTGTACGGTCCACGCTTCGCGGTCCACGTGCGGCCCGTGCAGGTCGCGGACGAACCAGTCGGCGCCGCGGTACAGCCAGACGTCCAGCTTGAACGACTCCAGCAGCGCGATCGCCGGAGCGACCACCGGACGCGGGATGACGTGCTGCTCGATCACGGACATGTCGGGGTTGACGTAGAGGCCGCCGTTGAACGCGGCGATCGGGGTGCTCAGGCGCAGCGGCTGGATCAGCATGGACATGCCGCGTGGCGGCCGGCCACTGGTGATCGCGAACAGGATCCCGGCGGCGTGCAACGCGCGTACTGCTTCGATGGCACGGTGGGTGAGCACCTTGTCGCGGGTCACCAGGGTTCCGTCGACGTCAGCGAGCATCATGCGGATGGGTGGTGTCATGGGCTGTCCGGCAGGTACCAGTGGTGCGGCGAGATGAGCCGGTCGATGGAGTCCGGGCCCCAAGATCCCGGCGCGTACGGCTCTACGGGTGGTGGATTGTCCAGCAGCGGAGCGGACACGTCCCAGAGTCGCTCGATGCCGTCGGCGCGGGTGAACAGCGACTGGTCGCCGAGCATCGCGTCGAGAATGAGTCGTTCGTACCCCGCCAGGGCGTACTTGGTGCAGAACGAGTCGGCGTACCGGAACGTCATGGTCGCATCGCCGAGGCGCATGGCGGCGCCGGGCTCCTTGGCCAGAAAGCGGGCCGCGATCCAGCCCGGGTCGTCGAAGTCGATCGTCAGCTGGTTGCTGGGTGTCGCGTTCGGGGTGTCTCGATCCAATGGGAACATTCGCAGGGGCGGCTCTTTGAACCCGAGCGTCACCATCCGTCGCTTCTGCCCGAGTGCCTTGCCCGAGCGCAGATAGAACGGCACCCCCCGACCAACGCCAGTTGTCGACCTCGACGCACGCGGCGACGAACGTCTCGGTCTGCGAGTGAGGGTCGACGCCCGGCTCGTCGCGGTACCCGCGGTACTGGCCGCGCACAACCCGGGTGGCGTCCAGCGGCGGCATCGCCTCGAAGACCTTGGTCTTCTCGTCTCGCAACTGTTTGGCCGCCAGGGAGGTAGGCGGCTCCATCGCCACGAACCCCAGCACCTGGAACAGGTCCGTGACGATCATGTCGCGGAACGTGCCGGTCTGTTCGAAGAACCCGGCGCGGCCCTCGATCCCGAGCGTCTCCGGCACATCGATCTGCACATAGCTGATGTGGTCGCGGTTCCAGATCGGCTCGAACAACCCGTTGGCGAACCGCAGGGCGAGAATGTTGGCGACCGACTCCTTGCCGAGGAAAGTGGTCGATGCGGAACACCTGAGACTCGTCGAAGGTGGCGTGGACGGTGTCGTTGAGCGCGCGGGCCGACGCCAGATCCGTGCCGAACGGCTTTTCGACGATGATCCGGGCGTTTCTGGCGAGATCCGTGTCAGCGAGCATGCCGATCGTGGACGCGAAGGCGGGCGGCGGTACGGCCAGGTGGTACAGCCGGCTCGGGTGACCGCCGAGCGTCTTCTCGGCCGCGGCCACCGCGTCGAGCAGCGGTTGCGGTTGCGCCGGCGTCGCGGCGCCGTAGGACAGCGAGTCGGCGAACGCACGCCATTCCTCGCCGGTAGGCTCCACCTTCCCGAACTCGACCACAGCGCTCCTGGCGTGCTGACGGAACTCGTCGTCGGTCAGCGCGGATCTCGCCGAGCCGATGATCCGGTACCTGGCCGGCAGCAGGCCCGCCCTTGCCAGGCGGAACAGCCCTGGGAGCAACATGCGTCTGGCGAGATCCCCGGTCGCGCCGAACAGCACGATCACGTGGTCGTCGCGGGGCACGCTGGTCGCCTGCCGCGGTGTAGCGAATTCTGTGGTAGCGGAGCCGGGTGCTCCATGCCGTACGTTCATGAGTCTCGTCGCTCCGGCCGTCGCGGTGTTATCCGGCGTCCGCTACCCGGCTCGGCGGGTAGTACACCGAACACGCGCCCGAACTGGTGGCGGTTGTCCTGATCGGGCACGACGACGAGGCCGAGCGCCGCGTGCTGCACAGCGCAGCCCGCTGAACGTGGCCGCGGGCCCGAGCCGATCGGCTCAGACGGACGCCGCGCCGTCGGCAAGTATCAGCGAATGTGGCGCCTGGACCCGCCCCGCCGGTATCGACCGGTCACCGGCGAGGAGCTTGGCCAGCGGCGCCTTCTTGTCGGCGCCGGTGACCAGCCAGAGGATCTGGTCGGCGCGGGCGAGGGCCGAATAGGTGAGCGTCATACGCTGGCGGCCCTGGTACGTCCCGGTGATCGCGACGAGGTGATCGGTCACGTCCAGCACCGGATCGCCGGGTACCAGGGACGCGGTGTGCCCATCGGGGCCGAGGCCGAGATGAACCAGATCGAAGCGCTCCGGCAGCCGAGCACCATATCGCGCCGCGGCGCCGGTTGGGTCGGGGTCGCTGACCGGCATCTCGATCACCTCGGCCGACGCCTCGCCGAGGCTCTCCCGCAGGTGCCTGAGATTGCGGTCGGGGTCCCCGGCTGGCGCGATGCGCTCATCCACCTGGTACAGCACCACCCGTTCCCATGGCATGTCCTCCTCGGCGAGCCGGCCGAACATCGCCCACGGGGTATGCCCGCCGCTTACCGCGAAGGTGAACCGGCCGTGCCTGGTTACGGCCGCCCGCGCCCACTCGGCCACGTACCCCGCCGCGCTGCGGGCCACCGCCTCCGGGGTCGGCAGGATCTCGATCTCGTGGCGCATCGTCGTCAGCCCTGCCCTTCCATCGGCCTCTGCGTTGTCATCATGGTTTCCCCCAAGTTGCATCGGAGGGGTCCGGCACATGTTCCGGTTCCCCATTCGAATCCCGGTTCCCCATTCGAACCAGATCTACCGGTAGCCAGCGATCCACCGAGCCACGTGGGCATCCATTCAGCCTGGTTGCCGCCGGATCATCACAGGTAGCCTGAGATAGGTGCTCAGCCGGCATCGACGACCTCGTCGGAGTCGGGGTCGGAGTCGGGGTCGAGCGGGAGGGGCTGTGCGGCAAGCCGGCCCCCGACACGTTCCTATGCGCGGCCCGCGTGCTCGCTGTCGAGCCGGAAGCGGCGGCCGTATTCGAGGACGCGCTGGCCGGCGTCGCCGCCGGCCGGGCCGGCGGGGTCGGGTACATCGTGCGCGTGGACCGGGCCGGCCAGGCCGACGAGCTACGTGCGCACGACGCCGACACCGTGATGCAGGATCTCGCCGAACTGTTGGACCGACCAGGATCGGAGACGAGCGATGATTACTCATCCGGCGTTTCCACCCGAGCCGTGGAACATCCGCGAAACCAATCTTGACCTGGAGGTGCTGGCGCAGTCGGAGTCGGTGTTCGCGCTGTCCAACGGCCATGTCGGGCTGCGTGGCAACCTCGATGAGGGCGAGCCGCACGGGCTTCCGGGACCTATCTGAACTCGGTGTTCGAGTTCCGGCCGTTGCCGTACGCCGAGGCCGGCTACGGCTATCCCGAAACGGGCCAGACCGTCATCGACGTCACCAACGGCAAGCCGATCCGGCTGCTCGTCGAGGACGAACCATTCGACGTACGGTACGGCGAGCTGCGCTCGCACGAGCGGGTACTGTCGCTGCGCGACGGGGTGCTGCGGCGAACCGCCGACTGGGTCTCTCCGGCGGGCCACCGCATACAGATCTCCTCGGCCCGGCTGGTGTCGTTCACCCAGCGAGCGACCGCCGCGATCGCACACGAGGTACGGCCGGTCGACGCGCCGCTGCACATCGTGCCGCAGTCCGAGCTCGTGGCCAACGAACAGTTGCCGGCGATGTCGGCCGACCCGCGGGCGGCGGCCGCCCTCAAGGCGCCGCTGCGATCCGAGCAGCACAGCTCGCACGACGCGCACGCACGACTGGTGCACAGCACCCGGGTCAGCGGGCGCCGGGTCGGCGCGGCGATGGACCACGTGGTGGAGTGCCCGGCGGACGTGAGGACGGGCATCGAGTGCTGGCCGGACACCGCCCGGTTGACGCTCACCGCCCGGCTGGCGCAAGCGCAGCCGCTGCGGGTGGTGAAGTTCCTGTCGTACGGCTGGTCCAGTCTGCGGTCGGTCCCGGCGATCTCGGCCCAAGTGGAGGCGGCGCTGACGCTGGCGCGGGAGAGCGGCTGGGAGGGCCTGCTGAGTGAACAGCGGCAATACCTCGACGACTACTGGGCCCGCGCCGACGTCGACCTCGACGGTGACCCGGAGGTACAGCAGGCCGTCCGGTTCGCCCTGTTCCAGGTCCTGCAGGCCAGCGCCCGGGCCGAGCGCCGGCCGATCCCCGCCAAGGGGCTGACCGGGCCCGGGTATGACGGCCACGCGTTCTGGGACACCGAGTCGTACGTGCTGCCGACGCTGACCTACACCACCCCGCATGCCGCCGCCGACGCGCTGCGATGGCGGCACCTGACGATGCCCGCCGCTCGGCACCAATCTCGGCAGCTCACCCTCGAGGGAGCGACCTTCGCGTGGCGCACGATCAACGGCGACGAAAGCTCCGGCTAATGGCCGGCCGGAACCGCCGCGCTGCACATCAACGCCGACATCGCCGACGCGGCGATCCGCCTGGTGCAGGCGACCGGCGACGAGGCGTTCGAGCGGGAGGCCGGATTGCCGCTGCTCGTGGAGACCGCCCGGCTGTGGGCCTCGCTCGGCTGCCACCACCCGGACGGCGCTTTCCGGATCGACGGGGTCACCGGCCCCGACGAGTACAGCGCCCTCGCCAACAACAACGTCTACACGAACCTGATGGCGCAGCGGAACCTGCGTGGCGCGGCCGAGGCCGCGAAGCGCCACCCGGACGAGGCGGTCGGTCTGCGAGTGACCGACGACGAGATCGCCGCATGGGCCCGGGCCGCCGACGCGATGTTCGTGCCCTACGACGACAAGCTCGGCGTACATCCACAGGCAGAGCAGTTCACCGACCTCGCGGTGTGGGACTTCGCCAGTACCCGCCCCGACCAGTACCCGCTGCTGCTGCACTTCCCATACTGCAGCTGTATCGCCAACAGGTCGTCAAGCAGGCCGACCTGGTGATGGCGCTGTACAAGCGCGGCGACGCGTTCACCGCCGAGGCGAAGGCCCGCGACTTCGCGTACTACGAGCCGCTGACCGTCCGCGGCTCGTCGCTGTCGGCCAGCATCCAGGCGGTGATCGCCGCCGAGGTCGGCCATCTCGACCTCGCCTACGACTACCTCGGCGAAGCCGCCCGGATGGACCTTGACGACCTCGAACACAACACGCGTGACGGGCTGCACATCGCATCGCTGGCCGGCGCCTGGATCGCGCTCGTGGCCGGCTTCGGCGGCATGCGCGACAGCGGCGGGTCGCTGACGTTCGCCCCGCGCCTGCCCGTGCCACTTGCCCGGCTCACCTTCAGTGTGCTGTGGCACGGGCAGCGGCTGTGCGTGAACGTCACCCGCACCGAAGCGACGTACTCGCTGGAGGGCGGCGACCCAGTCGAGCTGGCACACCACGGTGAGACCTTCCGGTTGACGGCCGGCCAGCCGGTCACACGGCCCATCCCACCGGCCGAACCCGGTCCACGACCGAGCCAAGCGCCCGGTCGTGAACCCGTCCGACGCCGGCCCGGCTGCGCGTAGAGGGGCGCAACCGGGATCGTCATGTTGCCGTCGGCGGCGAGCGCATCGCTCGTTGAAGCCGGCGCGCCGGTGCCCCATGCGATTCATGACAGGTCACGCAGGAGTTCGGTGTCGGTGGTGGCGCTGTGCCGCACAATCGACACCTGGCCTCGTTGTTCGAACACCACGAACCGTATCGAGGCGAGCTCGTCGACGCCCTGCTCTCGCAACAGGCCGTACAGGTCCCGGCGGGTCAGGCCGCTGCGGCGAAGCTCGTCGTCGATTACCTCGCCGTCGGCGACCAGCAGTCGCGGCGGGTGGTCGATCAGCTTGGCGAACAGCGGCCGGTAGCGCAGCCTGGCGGTGAGCCGGTGGGCGAGCAAGATCGTGATCAGGGTTGCCGCGCCGGCCAGGTAACCCGCGTCATGTGCGTTGGGCACCCGACCGACGACGGCTCCGGCGGCGACGGCCGCGACGAAGTCGAACGCCGACATCTCGGCCAAGGTCCGACGTTCTCCAATGCGGAAACAGGCCACGGCGGTGGCATAGAGCAGCAAGGCCTTCACCGCGACCCACCACACGTCGTGGGCAGATCCGAACACTATCGACACGTGCGCCGCTACCCGATCCGAGCCCGGGACAAACGCCGCACGGGCCACGGTAAATAGCTCGTCTGCTAACCGGCCAGGGCATCGTCAGCCCGCGGGGCTTGCTTGGGCGAGGAGGTCAAGGTGGGGGAGATTACCGCGCGGGCGGCGACCCGCCATTGCCGGTGCAAGGCGTCGACGAGCTGGTGTGCTGCTCGCCGGACACGTTGGCGTACACGTGCGCAGGGCGCATGCTGGCGTTGACCTCGTCGTGGTCTGGTTCCTGGTGTGGTAACCGAATCTAAACCCGACGAGGCCAACTCATTGCGACCCCTACCAATCCGGGCGAGTTAGGGACACAACTTCGGTCAGGCGCTCAGTGGGCCACAGCGACCTTCTGCGGTCCGGAGTGCTGCAGTGCGATCCGCTGGAAGACCTCGGCCTGTGTCGGGTAGCAGTGAACCGTGTCGGCCAGCGCCTCCAATGGCAGCCCGTTCGTGATGGCCAGCGTAAGCTCGCTGATCATCTCACCGGCGTGCGCCGCCACAAGCATCGCTCCTGCGATCTCGCCGCTGCCGCTGCGCGTGTAGATCACCCCGAATCCGTCCTCCTCGCCGTCGATGAACGCCCGCTCCACCTTGGCCAGGTCGAGCCGGTAAGCGTCGATGGCGACACCTTCGGTGCGGGCCCGGCGCGGTGTCAGGCCCACCTCGGCCACCTCGGGGTCCGTGTAGGTGCAGTGCGGAATGACGAGCTCCCGTGCGCGGTGATGCGCTCCGTCCAGCGCGTTCGAGACACAGAGCCGCGCTGTGGCAATGGCCGCATGCGTGAACTTCTGCGGGAAGGTTGCATCGCCGGCGGCGTAGATGTCGGGGTTGCTGGTGCGCAGGTATTCGTCAACCTCCACGCCGTCTCTGACGACGTGTACCCCTGCCGTGTTCAGGTCGAGGTGTTCCACGTTCGCCTTGCGACCGGTGCCGAGCAGCAGCGCGTCATAGGGCAGCTCGCGTGTCCCGTCGGGGCCCAGCACCAGCAAACGGCCGGCGCCCGCCCGTACTGCCGTGAACCCCAGATGGAGCCTGATCCCCTCCTGCTCGAACCGGCGACGGATCAGCTCAGCGACCTCGGGCTCATCATGAGGCAGCAGGGTGCTGGGGCGGCCGACCAGGTCCACCTCGCTGCCGAGACGGCGGAAGGCCTGGGCCAGCTCGCATCCCAGCGGACCGGTGCCGATGACGACCAGCCTGGCTGGCAGCTCGGTCAGTGAGAAGACGGTCTCGTTGGTCAGGTACTCGCCGGTCCGCAGCCCCTCGACAGGGGGCACCACGGGGTCCGAGCCGGTGGCGATCACAGCCTTGCGGAATCGCAGCGTCCGGCCGTCGACCTCCACGGCATTCGGTGCGGTGAAGCGCGTGTGCCCGAGGTAGACCTCCACCCCCGCTTGCTCGGCCACCTCGACCGCATCGCCTGAGCTGCTCATGGAACGGATCCTGCGGACCCGATCCATGACCGCGCCGAAATCAGTTCGGGGTGGTGCGTCGAGCCGAAATCCGAACTCGGCGCCGCGGCTCGCATCGTGTACCGCGCGTGCGCAGCGAATCAGCGCCTTGCTCGGCGTGCAGCCGAAGTTGACACAGGTGCCCCCGGTCAGCCGCTGCTCCGTCATCGCGACGCGGTACCCGCCCGCAGCAGCAGTCATGGCGGCGGTGAGACCGCCCGGTCCGCCGCCGAGCACCACCAGGTCGTAGTCACCACCATCGCGGTTGACCCAGTCAGGTGGGTGGCCCTGGCGGATCGTCCGCTGGTTGTGAACGTCGTCGGGGTACAGCTCGATAGTCGTCATGTCGCATCCTCCGTTCGCCGAGAGCTGCCGTGGCGCACACATGTCAGGCGGGCTGTCGCACCGCCGCCCCAACACGGTTGTCGGTCAGGTACCGCCAGCGTCCAGTGGGGAGTGAATGGCACTCGGACATCGCGGTCTCCTGTTTGTGTCGGTTGAACTGCGATGCGTCCCACGCTATAACGCGGGTGATGACCTAGCTGACGGAGAATCAGCAGGTCATCTTCCATTTCACGCCGGTCGGGTCGAGCTGGATCAACCAGTTCGAAAACATGGTTCGGCACCATCACCCGCCAGGCCATCCGCCGCAGCACCTTGGCGCGATCAAGGTCCTCATCAGCCAGGTCCACGTGTACATCGAACGCTGGAACACCAATTCCGAGCCGTTCACCTGGACCGCCACCGCGACAAGATCCTCGCCAATGTTCAACTCGTCCAGACCAACAGCAAGAAACTCGTGGACAACAACGCCAAGTAGACCCACCAGAATCACACGACACTAAAGGTTGTTCCCGTAATTGCTCCTTTGGAGGCGTTGAGCTCTGAACCAGAGCAGCACCCACCGAACTATCCTCTGGATAAACTACTATGATCACGGTCGATGACGGCATGGGCAGATGCGCTGTCGTAGCGTTCGATTTCGACCAAACCTCGGCGAGCGGGTCGATGTTCTCGTCCCGAATGCCGCAAGAGCACAGGTTCGCCCAGCGGCGCGACGCTAGCGTCGCACACACAGTAATTCGCAAGATGGCGTGCGCGCCATCGGCTTCTGTGGATACGTGATAATGGCAAGGAGTGTGGCCTGTGGCTACATAGCGTCACGCTGATCGCGAGGTCTGATCGTGCGGGTGGGGGCGAGCCGGACCGCCACGGACCCCGGTGCGAGCTGCGATAGGCCCGGCTTCAGCATGGTCCAGCCACACACGGCTGAGCCATCCTGGACCCACCGCACGAGCGGAGTCGGCGAGCCCGCCATGTACAACAGAGGCCATGGACGCGAAACGGGCACAGGGCATCGGATTCTCCGCCGCGATCGGCGCTGCAGCCGGCGCGGCCCTCACCGCCCACCGCGGCCCACGCCGCGCCGTCAAGGGCGCACTGCTCGGCGCCGGCGTCCTGGCGGCCGTCGACGCCGCCGCCAGAGCAGTGCAGCAGCCGAACCAGATCCCCGCCGTCTGGTCCAGGATTGCCGCCAGCGGGGCCATCGCCGCGCCGGCCGGCTGGGCCGCCGGCAAGGCAGGCGCGAGCCCCCTCACTGTCGGCATCGCCAGCGGAACGATCGCGGGGGCACTGGGCGTACGCCCGCATAAAGTCGCGCTCGGCCCAGTTGTCGGGCTCACCGTCGGAGCGGCGATGCGCGGACGGCCGCCCGCGCAGGTCGCCGCGGCAACCGTCGTCGCGTTCCGCACCCTGTCACAACTGCTGTTCCGGCAGCCACAGGTCACCCTCGTCGCGGACAAGGCACCGGCCGAACGGCTGCCGTTCGTCGTGCCCCTCGAAGCGCGGACCCGGTACGTCGGCACCGGCTACGTCCGCGCGCTCGCCGAAGCAACCGGCGGCACCTACCAAGAATCCGCACCCGACGTCGGCATCCTCGCCGACCTCGACGTCCTCGCCGGACCGGAGTTCGACCCGGCCCGCGTCGACCCGCTCGTGCGGGAGTTCTACGAACACACCACCCGGTTCACCCTCGACATCGTCCCCCACTGGCGAACCTGGCTACGCCCCACAACAACCGCGGCTACGTCAGCGTCGGGTTCCCACTCCCCCAAGCAAACTTCACCGCCACCCTCACACCACAACACCGCAACGACGGCGGGCTGCGCCTCACCAGCCGCGGCACAAACGACCAGACCGGCCACTACCTCAGCTACATCGACGCCGACACCCGCAACCTGTCCACCCTCGCCGTCCACGGCTTCACCGAAACCCTCGACGTCTACCTCGAAGACGGCGAACTGCGCGCCGACCACGCCTTCACCCTGTTCGGCCTACCGTTCATCACCCTCGAGTACCACATCACCCGCAAGGCCGCGTAGCCACAGAGGCGCACCCGCGCTGATGACTTGACCCAACCACCCACTACCTGCCATCGTCGGTGGGGTACTTCGTGGCACTCCACAAACACCGGCGAGCCCATCTACGTCGGCATCTACACCACGTACCGCCACGAAGGCCGCGGCTACGTCAGCGTCGGGTTCCCACTCCCCCAGGCGAACTTCACCGCCACCCTCGCACCGCAGCAGCGCGACGGCGGCGGGTTGCGCCTCACCAGCCGCGGGTCGGACGGGCACACCGGCCACTACCTGAGCTTCATCGACGCGGGCAGCCGGGACCTGTCCACCCTCGGCGTGCCCGGTTTCGCCGAGACCCTCGACGTGTACCTCCAGGACGGCGAGCTGCGCGCCGACCACGCGTTCGCACTGTTCGGGTTGCCGTTCCTGACCCTCGAATACCGCATCACCCGCAAACCCGCGTAGCGACGAAGCGAACGGCTTCTACCAGCTGTTCTCCGGCCCCGTCGACACAACACAGCCCCTCACTGCCGACGATGACGACCACGGTGACGGTGACCAACACCGGCTCCGCCGCGGCGACTGTCGAACTGTACGAGCCCACGGACTTGCCGTGGCTGTCGGCGACCCCGGCGGCGTTCACCCTCGGAGCCGGCAGGAGCCGGACGGTGACGGTCACGCTGACCGCTTCCGCCGGCGGCCAGCCGGGCGTGTACAACGCCCGACTGGCCGTGCGGACCGGCACGCCCCACCCCCGTTGACGGTCTCGAAGGTTGCCGAGTGGACGCGCACCGTCATCTTGCCGGCGCCTGAGCATCGCATCCGCAGCCTGACCAGCCGCCCGCCCGGGATGGAGACCCGGGCGGGGAGGAGACCGGCGGTGGCCGAGTCCCAGGTGCCGATCAGTTGCTCGTTGCTCGGAGCACTCGCGTCCGATGACGCCACCGGAGCCTGGTTGGGTGGTCCCACCGGGCCGGTGCAGGCGACCGACCCGGCGAGCACGGCTAGGGCCGCCGTCACCACCGACATGGGAGATCTGGTCACGGCAGGTTGAGATGCGCGTTCAGGGAGTTCTGCGTGGCGGCCGCGGCGTTGCCCGGATCCCCGCGGTGCGGGGCCGAACCACTCCCTGCGCAACCCTGTGTCAGGGCTGTGCCTGGCCGTGCCGAGCACCAGCACCGTGAACGGAACACAACTGCAGATCTACGACTGCTACGGCAACCAGGCCCAGGAGTGGTTCCTGCCCTGACCCGACCATCGCGACGGGGATCCGCGGCCCGCGGGTCCCCGTCGCAGTCCCGGCACCGCGGTGGCGCGGATCAACGCGGCGCAGAATCGTCATGGATGCAGGTCATGGATGCAGATGGAAGATGATTGCGTCGGGCTGCTCCTCGCGGGTGATTCCCAGACCCTCGCCAGTGGCGGTCAGCGCGTGCTGCGAGAGGACCGCGCCCTCCGGCGGGTTCTGCCGAAGGCCGGCGTGCGGCTCTCGGAGCACGACCACGGTGCGCACGCCGATTGAGCGCAGGTAGGTCACACTGGCCTCGTCCGGGAAGTTGCGGGTGACCTGCCGGGTCTTCTCCAGTCCGACCGGGGCGAAGCTGCTCGAGCCGTTGGCCAGCTGCACGAAGTTGGTCGTCGACCACAACATGTACAGCTCGTCGTCCATCCAGTCCGTCGGCAGGACCAGGATCGGCCCCTCGAGGCTGGCGAACGCGGCGGGCGCCTTGGGCACCGTCGGGTACTGCGCCGTCTGAACGCCCTCAAGCAGGACCAGCGACACCGGCAGCAGCACCCCGAGCGCCAGCAGCGCCCGGGCTGACGCCGGTCGCAGGGTGCGCAGCCACGGGCCCAGACGTTCACCGGCGGCTGTCACCGCGCCCGCCGCCAGCATCGCCAGGAGCAGCGTCACCCACACGACCAGCCGGCCCGGCGTGCGGATCGCATCCCAGCCGGGCAGGTACTCGAACGCCATGCGGTAGAAGATGCTGACCGGTGCTCGCAGGCCCATGGCGAGCGTGACCGCCCCGGCCAGCGCGACCACCAGCCACAGCCGCCGGCGCCAGGACCACGTCGACAGCAGCAGTCCGATCGCCGCGAGAATGATCAGGGCATATCCCGGCAGCAGGATCGCCTCCCAGCCGCCGCGCCCCTCCAGTTGCGCGCGCAACCCCTGGTGGGCGTCGCCCCACAGCCAGTCGTCAGGTGACGCGGTGAGGAATCCCTCGATCGGCGGCGAGTAGAACAGCACGTCGGTGAGGGTGCGGCGGCCGTACGGGTAGATCTCGATCATTTTGAGGTACGGCACGGCCATGGCGCCGCTGACCGCGACGAAGATCAGCCCACCAACGACGTTGAGGCGCAGCAACCGCTTGTCGAAGCGTGGCCGGCGGCGCAACCAGTACGCGAGCGCGAACACACCGAGCACCGCGAGGGCGTAACCGAAGGGCAGGCCGATGCCGAAGCCGAGGGTCATCTGCCACGCGGCGACCGACCAGCCGGCCAGGACCCAGCGCGGCCGGGCGGTCTCCGGGCGGTAGCCGTGTCGCAGCGAGTAACCGTGGCCGCGGGCCAGCATGGCCAGGGCCAGCGCGATGCCGCCAGTCGACAGCACGTGCAGGTGGAACATCTGCACCCATCGCCACGGGGCGTATGCGAAGGCCCCGCCCGCCACGGCTGCGCCGGCAACGCGCGAACCGAGCTGACGGGCCAGCACATAAGCGCCGAAGAAGGCCAGCGCGAAGGCCAGCTCATACATGATGTTGTACCGCAGGATCGCGGCCTGTGGTCCGGACCCGATCAGGCTGGCCGGCAGGTAACCGAGCAGGGTGTCGGAGAACGCGAAGGCATACTGCTCACCGAGGGATGTGTTGCTCTGCCACAGCCTGCCCGGGTCGTGCAGGACCGCCCAGCCGCCCCACGACATCTCCCACGCCTGCAGCGAAGGGTCCCACGTGTCGCCGGGCAGCGTGTGCAACGGGTCGCGCATCGTCGGCCACGTCATCGCCACCGACAGCAGGATCGAGCACAGCGCCGCGAGGGTCCACTCGTGCGACAGGAGCCGGCCGGCGGAGCGCAGGATCCCGGCGGGGCGGGGTGGGTGCGCCTCGGCCGCGTCGGGCCCGTCGGGCTCGTCCTGCGCGAACTGAACGCCGGCTTCCGACCGATCTGACATGTTCATCCTATTCGATGGATTTGCGGTGCGAGGCTATCGGCCGCCGCCACGCAGCACCTCGCCGACGGTCCGCAGCAGCACCTTGACGTCGAGCCAGATCGACCAGTTCTCGATGTAGTAGTTGTCGAACCGGGCGCGGTCGGAGATCGGGGTGTCCCCACGCAGGCCACTGACCTGGGCCAGGCCGGTGAGCCCGACCGGGACGCGGTGGCGCATCGCGTAGTCGGGGTAGTTGGCGGTGAAACGGTCGACGAAGTACGGCCGCTCCGGGCGCGGGCCGACGACGGTCATGTCACCCCGCAGGATGTTCCAGAGCTGGGGCAGCTCGTCGATGGATGTGCGCCGCATGAACCGACCGACCGGGCCGATCCGGGAGTCGTTGGCCACCGACCACTTGGTCTGCGACTCCGTCTCCGAACTGGGCCGGATCGAGCGGAACTTGAGCACCTCGAACGGCTTGCCCTGGAAGCCGATGCGCTGCTGGCGGAAGAAGATGCCGCGGCCGCCCTCGACGAAGGTCGCGATCGCGGCGAGCAGCAGCACCGGACTCAGGATGGTCAAGGCCACGGAGGCGAAGATCACGTCGAAGGCGCGCTTGACGGCGCGGCGCGTGACGGACAGCGTCGGGCGGTGCACCCGGACCAGTGGGATCGCGCCGACGTGGTCGGGCACGCCGCCATCGGACGGGAACTCGTGCATCCGTGGCACGATCCACAGGTCGCACCGCCGCATGGCGGGCGAACGGGCGATCTCGATGAGGCGGCCCTCCGCGCAGGAAGGGTCGGCGATGATCACGACGTCGCACTCGGTGGTGCCGAACAGCGTCTCGATCTCGTCGAGCGTGCCGATGAACGGCATGATGTCGCGGCGGTCGTGCGTGCCGGGGTCCTCGTCGACGAAGCCGACCAGCCGCAGTCCGTATTGCGGGTAACGGCGCAGCAGACGGGCCAGTTCGACCGCGACCGGGCCGCCGCCGATGATGACCACACCGTGCTCGACCCAGCGTCTGCGCCGCGCGAAGATCACGGCGTTGGTGGTGACGGCACGGCCGATGAGCACCGCGAGCACCGAGATGCCCATCTCCCGGAAGAGCCCGGCGAGGTACGCCTGGGGCCCGTGCCGCTCGGCGAAGACGATCCCGACCATGGCACAGGCGATCAGCGTGCGCCCGAACAGTGCGGGCGCCAGGTCGAGGAAGCTCAGGTGCCGCCGGCCACGGTAGAGCCCGCCGAAGGCGAACAGCAGAACGCTGAACAGGGCCGCGACGCCGAGACCCTTCCAGTGCTGCAGGCTCCACAGCAACGGCACGAGAAACGCGAGCAGGTCGATCGGGACGGAGATCATCCAGGCCCGCAGCGACCGGGTCGACCGGGCGAACTTGGAGCCGAGGTAGGGCTGCACGACAGTGGGGCCGTCGATGTAGTCATGCTGACGTGAGCCGGAGCCGGAGTCAGCTGTGCGCTGCTCGGGCACCCACCACTGGAATGGCCCGGCCTCTACGTCCACGCCCGCCTTGGGTTTGACGTCGGCGGTCGGCTGCCGCGGATATGACACGTTCTCCCCCGAATGCCGGGCGACTGTCTGCCACCGCGGACGAACAGCATGCTAGTGGCTTCCCAGACATTCCCGCAGCCCGCGAGACGGCGCGAAATGCGGCCGTAACAGTGCCGTCACGGGACAATTCGCCTTTATCTTCAAAACAGGCAATTTCGGAAATGCAACCCGGCCCGATACAGGACGCCGCAGCATGCAGGGGATCAGTAGCATGGCGGTTATGCCAGCACGGGAGCCGTTCATCGACCCTGACGCCACGAGAGAGGTGGACGCTCGGACCGTCCCACGGCAGCGCTCCGAGCCGGCTCCGGACGACGCACTGAACCTGGACTTCGACCCTCCGGAGCGCAGCTCCAGTTCCCGGCAACGCATGAAAGCCAGGACGAAAACCGCGACGGAGACCGGGCCGGAGACCGAACCGAAAACCAGGCGACCGCCTATGCGGCGTGGCAAGCGAATCCTTTTGATCTGCCTGGCTTCGCTGGTTGTCGTGATCGGTTTACTCGCTACAGGTGGCGCGATATACGTCAATTCGGTCGAAAATCGGGTGAAGCGGGTCGAAGCGTTCGATCAGGTGCCCGAGGACGACCGTCCGCCGAAGGTCGAGGCCGCGAAGAACGCGATGAACTTCCTGGTGCTCGGCAGTGACACCCGCGATCCGAACACCCCAGGCGGCTCGCGCAGCGACACGATCATCCTGATGCACCTGACCAAAGACCACTCCGCAGCGGACCTGATCTCGATCCCCCGCGACACGTGGGTGCACGTGCCGAAGTCCGCGAATGGCAAGTTCGGCAACACCGACGCGAAGATCAACGCGGCCTACGCGTGGGGTGGCGTGCCGCTGACCGTGCAGACCGTCGAGGCGTTCACCGGGGTGCGGATCGACCACGTGGCGATCATCGACTTCGCCGGGTTCAAGGAGATCGTCGACGCGCTCGGCGGTGTGGAGATCGACGTCGAATCGACCTTCACCTCCACGCACTCGCTGAACAAGGACAGCATCCGGCACTTCACCAAGGGCCCGCAGACCATGGACGGTGCGGCGGCGCTCGACTACGCCCGCGAGCGCTACGCGTTCGCCGACGGTGACTTCGCCCGCATCCGCCACCAGCAGCAGGTGATCAAGGCCATCCTGAACAAGGCCGTCTCCGGCGGGCTGCTCACCGATCCGGGCCGGCTCAACGCGTTCCTGAAGGCCACCGCCGACGCCGTCACGGTCGACAAGGACCTGGACATGTTCTCCGTGGCCAACGACCTGCGGCACCTGCGCGGCGAGAACCTCACGTTCCTCACGAACCCGAGCAAGGGCACCGGCATGATCGGCAGCGAGAGCGTGGTCCTGCCCGACCTGCCAGCCAGTAAGGCGCTGTTCGACGCGGTACGTCAGGACCTGCCATTGCCCGGAGCTCCGGCGGCGCCGGCCGTCACACCGAGCTGACGTTCCCCGCGGCCGGCGCGACGGGCGCCGCCGCGGCGGGCGTCGCGGCGGGCGTCGCGGCAGGTTCGCCTGACCGCCGCGTGCGACTGAGCCGGCGGCCCACACCGATCGAGGGCAGCTCCAGCAACCGGTGAACCAGCCAACCGATCCCGGTCGTTGCCGCCACGTCGACGGCGACGACAGCCCATCCGTCCGGCAGCCACGTCAGCCGCTCCGTGACAGCCATCACGATGGGATGGATCAGGTACACCGCGTAGCTGATCGCGCCGAGCAGCACCAGCGTCCGGCCGAACCGGTGCCGGCGAGCGACGTAGAAGCCGCCGAACAGCGCGAGCCCGGCGAGGAACGAGGCCGAGTAGGTGAACGGCGGCCACTCGCCCCCGCCGTCGACGCCGACGTAGGCCCCGGCCGGCACCGCGACGGCGCCCGCCGCCAGCAACCCCTGCCAGGCCCGGTGGCCGCGGGCGTCGCGCAGGTGCAGCGCGTGTCCCAGCGCCGCCACGAACAGCAGCATCGGCAGGGTCGTGGGCAGGTCGCGGCCGGTGGTCATCTCGCCGACGCACAGCAGCAGGTACAGCGCGAGCCAGCCGTACCCCGCGTAGACGGCGGTGTCGAGCAGCCGGATCGCCTTGGCGGCCGCGGACTGCACGTAGAACAGCAGCTCGATGCTGAGCGTCCAGGCCGGCGGCAGGATGCTCAACGCGCCGACCAGGCCGTGCAGCATCGCCACGTTGAGCAGCACGACCGGCGCGCCCGCACCGCCGAGCGCCCCGGGGTCGGCCAGCAGATAGAGGGCGAACGCCAGCCAGTACACCGGGTAGAGGCGGAAGAAGCGGCGCACCGCGAACGCCCGGAGACTCTGCCCCGCCAGGCTCAACGGGATCACGTATCCGCTGACCAGGAAGAACGCCACGACACCGACGCGGCCGAGGTCGACCCAGTCGTGGCTCCACGCCCGGTATCCCGGGTACTGGTCGGCGATCAGGTGCTGCGCGAGCACCATGAACGCGGCGACCCCGCGGGCCCCTTCGAGAAACGTGATCCGCCTGGTGCGGTCGACCGCCGCCGTCGGCAGCGCCTGCTGCGTCTGCATGTCTTCTCCCCCGTGTGCCGACCGGTCAGCCGTCGGCGAGCACTTTGATCGCCCCGCCCGGAAAACGCGCGCACAGCTGGGTCTGGCCGCCGACGGTCCGCACGAACAGCCGCACCGCGCCCGCGTCCGGCGGTGGCGGTGTCTCCTGCGCGCGCAGGTCGAACGCCGGGCGCACGACCAGGTTCTTCGTCGTGTCGCCGACGCCGGAGACGAGCTCCACCTGGGTCGACGGGGCCGGCTTGCCGATCCACCCCAGGCCGGTGCCCGGAGTGGTGCCGCCGCCGTCGGACACCGCGCCCGGCTGGCTGAGCAGGGCGCGGATGCTGGACAGCCCCCGATCGGCGCCGAAGTCGACGGCGGCGGTCCCGCAGTTCATGATCTTCGTGTCAACGAGGATGCCGGCGGGCTCGGTCGGCTTCGGACCGGCGAGCAGCTGCAGGCCGACCTCCTGCGGATGGTTGTAGCCGGCGATCAGGCCGCCGACCCAGCGGCAGTCGCTGCGCGAGACCCGCACGCCGATGCCGCCGTTGAAGTCGGCGTAGCAGTTCATGCAGTTGATCGCACCGGCCGCGAGCTCGAACGCGACGTTCTGCTCCATGCCCCAGGCGTGGCAGTTGACCATCGACGTGCCGGTGCTCTCGCCCGCGAGCCGGAACCCGGTCACGTTGTTCTGCGACGACACGCAGTTGAGGAACATCGAGTCGTGCGGGCCGTTGAAGTTGACGCCGTGCCCGTCGTTGTCATGGGTGCGCAGCGCGGTGAGACGCGCCTCCATCTGATGCGACGGTGGAGGCAGGGCCGCAAGCGTGCCCCATTCGCTGTAAATACCATCATTGCGGCAGTTGTACGCGATCACCTCGGTGAGCTCGTAGCCGTAGCCGTAGAGACGCAGCCCGTACCCACCGTTGGGGTTGTGCTGCTTGTTGCCGTCCAGAGCAAGGTCACGGACGCTGAAGTTGCCGATGCCGCCTTCGTCACGGCTGCCGGAGAGCTTCTCGAAGCGGTCCGACTCGATGATCGCGCTGTTGGCGCCCGGTCTGAGCCGCAGCAGGGTCGCGTCACCACCCGCGCCGCGCAGGTGCACGCCGGAGTACACGGTGAGCTTCCCCGTGAGGTAGACGCCAGGCGGCACATACACGATGCCGCCGCTCTGCCGGGCGGCCGCGATCGCACGCTGCAGGGCGTGGGTGTCGTCGGTCTTGCCGTCGCCGTGGGCGCCGAGGTCACGGGCGTTGAAGACCATCACCGCGGACGGTTCCGCGCCGTCGGCGGGGTCGGTCCCGTCCCGCATCAGCGCGCCGACCGCGGCCGCGCCCAGGAGGGTGGCTCCGGTGCCCGCGACCAGCGCACCACGCCGGTTGAACAGCGCACGCCGGGTGACCGACGTGCGCCAGTCGGCGTCGAACCGGCCGGCGGGGTCGTCGATCATCGGGTCCCCATCTGCTGAAGGTGTGAAGCGCGCACGGTCGATGCAATCATGCCGATGCCGCCGGGTCCAAAGTCGTCACCCGCTCAGGCTCGACCTGCGGCGGCGTGCCCCGGGCCCGCAGCACGTACCAGACCACCACGGCCGCCTCGGTGACAGCCAGTTGCAGGAACAGCCCGGACACCTGGTGAACCACGGCGATCGACACGGCGAGCCCGCCGAACGCGACCACCCGCGAGCCGACCGCCGAGGCCAGGAACCGGCGCGGGGCCGCCCGGATCATGTGCCGGACCGACAGCCACGTCGACACCGCCAGCATCGCCTTGTACACGCAGAACAGCGCGATCACGCCGACCGCGACCCGGGTGAGCTCGTCGGCGAGGACGCCGCGCACCCACGAGCTGCCCAGGACAGCCGCGCTGACCGCCACCAGCAGCACACCGGTGAACACGCGGGTACCGGTGAGGAACCTGCTGGCACGCCCGCCGACGATGTCCTCCCGGGTGCTCGCCGACAGGGCCACGTGGAACGGCCCGAACGCGAGCTCCATGGCCCGCAGCACCACGATCGCGTCGACGCCCACGATGCGGCCCGCGACGGAGGGCAGCGCGACCGAGTACGACAGGTCGACCCCGGCGGCGAGGCAGTACGCGGACCCGACCCGCACGCTGGCCAGGTACGGTGGCCGGACCGTCCGGTCGGGCGCGCCGCCGCGGCGCAGCCACACCCAGCCGAGCACCAGCAGCTGCGCGGGGACCGCCGCGACGTCCAGGCGCTGGTGCGTCAACGCCAGGGCCGCGCCGGCGACGAGGGTGCCGGCGGCGGTGAGCTGCGGCACCAGGTTCGCCAGCTGCCGGGACCGGGTGCGGGCGGTCGACCAGAACGCCGCCTCCAGGGGCAGCTGCAGCAGCACCGGCGCGATCATCGCGAGCCGGCTCCACGGCGTGACGTCGGGCAGCGCGATCAGCGCCGACAGGTACGCGACGGCGCCGACCGGCACGATCGTCACCACCGCGGCCCGGCGCGCCCACCGTTCGAGGTCCCAGCCGGCCGGCACCAGGCCCGCCGAGAGCGGCCGGCCGACCAGGGCCTCGATCAGGGTGTACGGGATGGCGAGCAGCGTGCCCTGCAGCGCGACCAACGCGAGGTGCGGCTGGTCGGTCCACGACGCGAGCAGGAAGATCACGACGCTGCTGAGCCGGGTGAGGGCCTGCACCGACAGTTGCGAACGCTGCAGCGCAGCTACCGTACGTCGGGCGAAGCGCATCGCTCAGGCCTCCTCAGCCGGGACGTCCGTGGGCACGGCGACCGGGGCGGACGATACGGTCGTGGCCACGACGAACGCGGCCAGGCACAGCATGGCGCCGTCGTACTCCCATGCCTCCAGCACCAGGAACGAGGCGGCGAGCCCGGCGAGCACCGCGACCGGCACCACGGCGGCGGGTCGGGTGGCGGTGTCCCTGGCCAGACGCACCAGCAGCACACCGATCAGCACCACCGTCGCGAGGGCGACGACCGGCCCGAACTGCAGGGCCAGGCTCACGTAGTAGTTGTCGACGAAGACCGGCTCGCCGTGGGCGAACCGTGAGTTCGACGCGGCACCGGCCGCACCCACCCCGCGGCCCCACCACGGCAGGTCGTGGCGCAGCAGGTCGGCCCACACGTCGAAGCGCTGGAACAGGCTGGTGGCGCCGGTCGCCCCGACGGTCACGAAGCCGGCCGCGACCAGCGCGAGCACGCCGAGTCCCAGGAACCGCGCCTGGCGCCGGCGGGCCGCACCGCCACCCCGGTTGAGGACCACCGCGGCGATCACCCCGCCGGCCAGCAGCACCGCGCCGGACCGGCTGGTGCTCAGCGCGAGGCACAGCCCGGCGGCGATCGCGCCGGCGTGCCAGGAGCGCTGCCGTGGGCGGCTGGCCGGGTCGAGCCACAGCCCCACGTAGCCGAGCAGGTACGCACCGGCGAGCATGCCGAGGTCGGCGTTGAAGTCGGTGAGGCCGGGCGCCCGGAAGTTGCCGTCGATGTACCGGATGGCCCGGCCGTGATCGAGACCCCACGCGGCGAGCCGTCCCGGCCCGAGCACCACTTCGAGGAGCGCCGCGACACCGTTCGCGACGAGCAACCACGCGAGAACGCTCGCGAAACGCAGCCGGTCGCGGGCCGGCTGGGCGGCGACCAAACCCAGCAGCAGCAGCGGGAACACCACGTATCGCACCCCGAGCAGGCTCTGCGCGACGCTGTGATGCGCCACGCCGACCGCGACGCCCAGCAGCAGCACCGCGCACACGACGCCGCCGGCCACCAGCCGGCCGCGGCCGGGCGGCCGCCCGCCGCGCAGCACCGTGACCGCGGCCGCAGTGCAGTGGACCAGCACCACGAGCACGATGGACTGATCGAGCAGATATTCACGCCCGCCGAACGCCGCGCCGAAGACGTGCTCGACCCCCGTCGCCCACAGCCCCAGGGAGGTGGTGGCCACGATCGCGACGTACACCAGGCCGGCGAACGGCTTGGCCAGCACGTAGCCCAGCAGGGCGAGGACCGGCGGCAGCCACGGCGACAGTCCGGCCAGGGCGCAGCCCACGACCGCGAGCACCGCCGCGACCACCGCGACCCCGACCTGCCATGAGGTCTCGCGCATGCGCTCGCGGATGCTCACCCGTGCTCCCTGAGCGTGCCGGGCCGCCCGGTCCGCGCGCCGGCGACCGCGTGGTAGGCCTCGAGCACCGCGTCCACATGGGCCGGCCAGTCCAGCCTGACCCCGTCGTCGGCGGCGGAGGCGGCGAACGCCGCGTATTGCGCGTCGGTGCTGAGGACCGCCTGCCGCACGGCCCCGGCCAGCGTGGCCGTGTCGGTGAACTCGACGACCGAGCCCGCCGACGCCATCGGCGGCCGGGCGATGGCGCTGCTGATGATGGGCCGACCGGCGCGCAGCGCCTCGACGCAGGAGATCGGGAAGTTCTCCACCCACTGGCTGGGAAACACCAACCAGCCGGCCTCGGCCAGGGCGGCGGCCTTCCCGGCGGCGTCGAGGAAACCCAGGTAGCGCAGCGTCGGGTCGGCCGCGGCGGCCGCCTCCACGGCGGCGCGGGCCGGGCCGTCGCCCGCCACGAGCAGCGTCGCGCCGACCTCGGGGCCGACCGCCCGCCACGCCTCCAGCAGCACCTCGATGCCCTTGTGCGGGCTCAACGCGCCCATGAACAGCAGCACGTCACGGCGTCCCGGCGGCCAGTCGCTGCCCATGCTCTCCGGCACCGCGAGGGGCACCACCCGGCCGGGCAGCCGCCGGGCGCCGGGCACGTGCGCGGCGAGCAGGTCGCGGGTGCGGGCGGCCGGCCACAGCGTGGTGACCCGGCGCAGCCTGCGGACCAGCCAGGCGGAGCGCAGGTCGAGCAGCCGGTCCAGCGGCCCGGAACGGCCGCGGTTGGCCAGCGCGTTGTTCGGGTCGGCGATCGCATAGTCGTGCACGGTGTGCACGACTGCGTGGGCCCGTGCGAGGGCCGCGACCGGCAACGCCCCGATGCCCTGCCAGTTGTGCACGTGCACGACGTCGGGGGCGAAGTCGCGTAGATCGGCCGGACCGGCCCCGGTCGGGTCGAACACGTCGCCCAGGTGCGTGAACAGCTTGCGTGCCCTGGGCACACGCGCGGACACCCGGGTGCTCAGGACGCCGTCGCCGGGCTGGGCGTTCGCCGACGCGCGCGCGAAGACCCGCACCTCGTGGCCGCGTGCCTCGAGGTCGCGGGAAAGATCCCGGACGTATTGCTCAGCACCGCCGAGCAAGGCGAACGACGAGTGGACCATGGCGATACGCACGCGGAACCTTACCCTTCACCGGGTTCGGGCACCGCCTCGGGAACCGGCTGCGGGCGTGCCGTCGCGAACCGCACGCCGACGTGCCCGGCCAGTTCCTCGGCCGCTTGCCGCCAGCCGCGATGCGCCGCCGCGGGCGGCGCCTTCCACGTGTCGAGCGCGCGCAGCGCCGCCGCCAGTGCCGCGCCGGTCCAGGTGGCCATCCGGATCGCATCGCCGCCGGTCGCCTCATGCAGCGCCGGATCGGGCGAGATCACGGTCGGGGTACCGAGCCGCATGGCCTCGGCGGCCGGCAGCCCGTACCCCTCGAAATGGCTCGGCATGAGGAAGGCCGCCGCGCCGGCGAGGGTGGCGAGGTAGTCGGCGTCGCTGAGGCGATCCAGGAACACGACCCGGGCGGCGGCCGGCGACGCCGCAGCGGCCCGCTCGAACGCCTCGACGCGCTGCCCGCCGGTGAGCACGGCCAATGTGTACCGGGGGTGCTCGGCCAGTGCCTCGACGGCGAGTTCGACGCCCTTATGCGCGGCGTGGCCGGGCACCACGAGATACGGCCGCCCGCGCAGGGCTGCCGGCAGTTCGCCCGGGGACCCGGCGACGTCGCTGCCCGGATGCCAGACGCGGGTCCGCTCGACCGGCACGCCGTAGACGCCGAGCAGGTCGTGTTGCGTGCGGGCGCTGACGCACAGCAGCCGCTCGGAGCGGCTCACCGCCATGCCGTAGCTGGTCTTGCGGTACTGGCGCACCGCCGCCGGCAGGTCGTGCGGCCACAGTTTGAACGCCAGGTCGTGCATGACGGTGACGACCGGCAGGCGGCTGCCGGCGACGGCGATCGACGGGCTGAGCGACAACAGCCGCGTCGTGGCGGGATCGAGGTCCGCGGTCGCCCGGCGCAGGGCCGTGGTGGCCGCCGCGATCGATCTGCCCCGGCCACCGGCCTGCCGGCTCGCGGTCCGCACGTCGGCCTCGACGCCGTCCGGCACGTCCCATCCGGCTGGCACCGCGACCAGTTCCAGGCGGTGCCCGCCGGGCCAGAAGCGGACGATCTCGGTGAGCACCCGGGTGATGCCGCCCGGACCGACACCGCTGCAGTCGACGACCGTCGACGTGGGAGCCTCAGCCGCTGGTCGCATCGGTGACCCATTCCCTCATCCGGTGGGCGAACCGCTCCGGGGAGAACCGCGCCGCCTGCTCCTGCATGCGGCGCTGGGTGGACAGGCGCGGCAGGCGACGGACGGCCTCCACGTGCGGCGCGGGCTTCAGGGAGTCCACCAGGTAGCCGGTCTCGCCGTCGACGACCGTCTCGAGCAGCCCCCCGCGACCCAGACCGATCACCGGTGTGCCGCACGCCTGGGCCTCGACCGGGATGATCCCGAAGTCCTCGTGCGCCGGGAACAACAGCGCGCGGGCTCCCCAGTACAACTCGCGCAGCCGCTCTTTCGACGGCCGGACCTCGAACGTGACGGGCACGCGGGCCGCGGCGGCGAGCTTCCTAAGGCGCGCCTCCTCCGGGCCGGAGCCGGCGATCATCAGCGGCAGCCCGGCCTCGTCCGCGATGGCGATCATGAGATCGAAGTTCTTGTACGGGATCCAGCGTCCGACCCCGAGCAGATAGTCACGCGGCTGTGCACGCTGTGCGTCGGGCGCTGCGGCGAAGTACTCCACGGCCACCGGCGGATTGACCACGACGGCGTCGCGCCGCCAGAACCGCCGGATTCGCGCCTGCACCTCACGTGAGTTGGCCGCGTAGGAGTGCACGTGCCGGTTGAGCCGCGAGTCGACGACCTGCAGCAGTTTGCGCGGTGCGCGCAGCACCGGGTTCGCGCCGCGACCGTCGAAGGACGGGCTCCAGACATATCGCGCCGGTGAGTGCACGTAGCTGAGGTACCGCGTCGCCTCGTGCGAGCCGAGCCTGACGGTGTGCGCGAACGCGTGGCTCGAGGAGATCACGACGTCGAACGTGGCGCGGCGATCCAGGGTCCGCCAGACCAGCGGCATCATCGGCAGCGCGAGGGCCTTGCTGCGACGCAGCGGCGTGCGGGCCAGCCACGACTCGCGCAGACCCAGTCCCTCGGCACCGGCGTCATGCTCCGCCCACAGCACGTAACGCGCCGCATGCGGCAGGAGGCCGGCGATGGCCATGAAGACCTGCTCCGAGCCGCCGGTGGCGCTGAACCACTCGTGGACCAGCGCGACCGACGAGCCCTCCAGAAGCCCCGCGCCCAACTGCCTCTCGCTGTCGTGCACGACACCCCCGTTGCGTCCGCGCGCCATGACGGCGCCCACATGAAACGGGCTTACGTGCACGCTGTCAACAGACTGTGACACATACTTCCCCGCGGCCGCGGCCCCGCTTGTTCAGCTGTGGTGCTGCCACAGGTCCCGGAACGGCTGCCAGTCGCCGCCGAGGACCTCCTCGCAGAGCGCCTCCATGAGGACCGCGGCGTTGCCGTCGTCGCGGTTCCACCAGATGCCGCACAACGCCCGGCCGTCGGACTCCTTGAACGCGTACTCGACGTACTGGCCGGCCGCGCCGCTCCCGCCCGCCTTCGGCCCGGGTGCACCCTGACCGGGCGCAAGCCCCGGCGAGGTGACGCTCAGCTGGACCCGGAACGCACGGGCAGCGTCCCGCTCGGTCTGCGACGCGTACTGCGCGAAGTGCACGGATACCCCGCCGTACCGGCAGAAGACGTGCTTGGTCTCGTCGGAGGGCAGCTTCGGGCCGCCGGTGTCGGTGTTGGTCGCGCAACCGCCCATGTCCTCGAGCCATGGCGTGGCGAGTGGCAGCAGGTCGCCGTCGAACTTCGCCTTGTTCAGCGTGGCCTGCGCGCGCGTGAACGCGCTGAGCGACGGGCTCGACGACGCCGTCGGCCCGGGCACCGGGTCGTTGCCGGCCTGATCCTTGCCGCCGGCGCCGAGGAAGTAGCCGCCGACGCCGGCGAGCACCGCGACGATCACGGCCGCCACCACCGTCCAGACGAGCGTCCGGCTGCCGGACGGGCGGGCGTTCACGTCGCCGAGCGCGGGAATCGGCTCCTCATGGACCGGCGAGCCCCAGCTCTGCTGCGGCGGGGCGGACGTCGGCGAGCCGACCGGAGGCCACGAGCTGTGCGCCGGCTGCGGGGAAGTCGGCACGCTTGCGGCCACCTGCGCGGCATTCCACGAACCGGGCGTCGGCTGCGGCGGTATCGGCGTGGGCATGGGCTGCGCCACCGGGGCGGCGCCGGCCGGGCCACCCGTCCAGTACGGACCACCGGAGGTCTGCGCCTGCCCGTACGGTGGGCCGGACGCCTGCCCGTACGGTGGGGCGGACGCTTGGCCGTGCGGCGGCGCTGACGCTTGGCCGTGCGGCGGCGCGGACGCCTGCCCGTGCGGCGGCGCGTACTGCTGCTGGGCCGGGTTCTGCTGTGGGTACTGCTGCTGGGCCGGGTACTGCTGCTGGGCCGGGTTCTGCTGTGGGTACTGCTGCTGCGCGTATTGCTGCTGCGGGTAGGGCTGCTGTTGAGGCTGCGGCGGGTATACCTGGGCCGGCTGCTGCTGCGCCGGGGGCTGCTGCCAGTTCGGCGTCAGCGGCGCGGTCTGCTGGTCCCAGTTGGCCTGCTGCGCCTGCTGCTGCGGCGGCTCGGCCGGTGGAGGCAGGGGTGGCCACACCGCGGGTGGCCACTCGCCCTCCGCTGGATAGCCGGCACCTGGTTCCGCACGCCCCTCGTCACTCACGTGGCGCAGGGTATCAACGCTCGGCTAATTGTCCAGTCCGCATTCTCGGTCGGATGGATCACAGAGGGTCGCCGGTCTTCGGAGGATCGATGGCGTGGATCACTCCCCGCGTGGGCCCCGCTGCCCGCCCCGTCAGGAAAGGTCGAAGGCTTCGAGCGCGAGATCCAGCATCGCCGCCTGCACGGCGGGAGGGTAGGCCTCCGGGTCGGCGGACGCGAACGCCGCCGCGCCCTCCACCATGGCGATGAGCGCGACCGTGACGGTCGCCGGGTCCTGCCGCGGCCCGGCGGCCTCGACGAGCCGGCCGATCCTGGCCCGCCAGGCCCGGTTGCCGGCCCGGTGCATGGCGATCAGGTCCTCGTCGGCGACGGCGGCGGCCAGGAACCCCAGCCACACCGTGCTCTCCGCGGTGGTCTGCGGGTCGAGGGCGAGCCCCTGGTGCAGCACCGCGCGCAGCGCCGCCCGGGGCGAGTCCGCGGCGGCCTCCAGGGCCTCGACACGGGCGCGGGTCGTGTCGTGCAGCAGCTGCCGGGCGTGACGCAGCAGCGCCCGCCGGTTGGGGAAGCGGTGCATGACGAGCCCGGTGGTGCAGCCCGCGGCGGCGGCGACGGCCCTGATCGTCAGTCCCTCCAGCCCCTGCTGGGCCAGGACGTCCCAGACGGCCCTCGACAGCCGCTCACCCTGCTCCTGACGTGGCACGGGTCGCACTCCCTCATCTCGTAACAACTGTTACCGTAACACCTGTTACGAGGAGCGGAGGGGACGACGATGACGGACTGGACCATCGGGGCGCGCGCCTGGGACGACCCGGCGGGTGCCGCCCTGCGCGCCGCGCAGCGGGCCGAGCTCGACGCGCGCTACGGCAGCGACGACCACGAGCCCGGCGCCGCCCCGTCCGCCGGGGACATCGACCTGTTCCTGGTGGCGGTCAGCGACGCCGACGGCGCCCCGGTCGGCTGCGGTGCCCTGCGCCGCCTGGACCCGGCCACCGCCGAGATCAAGCGGATGTACGTGGTGCCCCCGGCCCGCGGCACCGGTGTCGCCGCGGCGGTCCTGCGCGCCCTCGAGGCGGCGGCACTGGACCGGGGCTGGACGACGCTGCGCCTGGAGACGGGCACGGAGCAGCCGGACGCCCAGCGCTTCTACGAGCGGGAGGGTTACCACCGCATCCCGCTCTTCGGTGGGTACGCCGGCTCCACGCTCTCGGTCTGCTACGAGCGCACCCTGCGCTGAGAACGGTCGTCCCAGCGCAGGGTGCGAGTGCGGCGTCAGGCGGTGACGATGGTGCCGTCCGCCTTGCGGGTGCAGGTGACGGTGCGGGCGGTCCCGGCCGCGGCGCCGGTCAGGCACTTGCCGAGCACGGCGTGCCCGGCGGCGCTGGGGTGCCACGACTCCTGGCAGGTCTGGAAGTACGACACGCAGGTGTTCGCGATCCGCTGGATGGCGATCTTGTCCTTGCCGGCAAGGCTGGTCACGAACACGCCGGACGCGCCGTCCTGCAGGCGGATCGGGGTGGCGAGGGCGTTGGCGGGGCTGCCGGCGCGCTCGCACAGCCGGGCGCCGTCGAAGGCGTGCTGGACGTTGAGGTAGACCAGGTCGTCGCCGGGGAACTCGGCGGCCAGGGTGTCGCGGGTGGAGCGCACGATCGTGCCGAGGCTCTGCGAGAAGGCGTGGCCAGGCGCGAGGCTGGCCCGGTGGATCGGGCAGCCCGCGGCGTACCGCTCGGCGCCGAGGTCACGGAACTTGTCCCGGTCGTCCTGCCGGCCGTCCTCCTCCCAGTAGCTCTGCTCGAGGTCGAACGGCAGCGGGTTGGTGTAGTCCTGGAAGACCACCCGGTGCTGCCCGTCGGCGTCGATCTGGTCGAGGGTGCTCAGCAGCTGCCGCACCGCGGCGGTCGTCTCCGCCGTCGCGGCCGCGACCTGCGCCGCGGTGGCGAGGTCGTCGGCGGTGCAGGGCTCCTGCTCAACCGGGCCGTTGAGGTAGGCCCAGAACTCCCACCAGCCGGTCCACGCGTCCGCGATGAACCGGTTCGCGCACTTCTCGGCCACGTCGCCGAAGGTGAAGGAGCTGTTGTTGGAGCCGAGGCCCACCAGGACCAGGTCGATGTCGTGAGTCTGCGCGACGGCCCTGAGCTGGTCGAGCTGCGCGGCGACGGTGCGGCCCTTGTCGCGGGCGCCGGACGGGTTGGCGATGTCCTGCGGCCGGCCGCCGGAGCACGCCAGGTTGAAGCGGGCCTGGATGCCGGGCAGCGTCGCCTGGTTCAGCGAGGCGTTGGCGGAGCGGTGGCAGAAGAAGGCGTTGGTGTTGGGCGCGGACCAACCGGGGAACGGTTGTGCGACGCCGTTGACGTCGACGACCGGCTGGTAGCTGCCGGCGCCCTCCCCGCTGATGAAGCTGTCGCCGAGGGCGACGGCGGCGGTCGGCAGGGCGGCGGCAGCCGGCAGCCCTGGCACGACCGCCGCGCCGGTGGCGGCCAGCATGCCGGCCACCACCAGGGCGGTGCGACGGAACACGGACACGGCGGTCTCCTCGATCCCATCGAATGTGAGAAATCCTCTGGGTCGGGATCAGATCATGGGATCTACATGTCCGTCAATGTTTCGATGTCATTTCCCGATAAAACCGGTGGGTTTAGTCATGAAGTCGGGTCACGGTGAACATGAAGCAGCCGTAGGCGACGTTGCGGGAGTCGACGCGGACCACCGCCGGCTCCCGCAGGATCGCCGCCAGCACACCCTCGGGGTCGGAGCCGTCGTGCACGCGGGTCGCGGGATGGATCCAGCCGCGCGCGTCGTAGGCCCGCAGCACCTGCGACCGGCCGCGCCAGCCGTCCGGGTAGCCGGTCCCCGCGGGCCCGTCGCACCGCTCGGCGTGCGCGAAGACCGGGCCGATCTCCCGGTACGGGCTCGGCGGCAACACTGGTTCGTATCCGAACAGGATGAGCCGCTCGCCGTCGACCGCGTCGCGCAGGCAGCAGCGCAGCGGCTCGCCACCACCCGCCACCACGGCCTCTATCGCGTTGCCGGACACGTCGGTCCCCTTGCCCCGCACCGATTCCAGCGTGCCGGGGTCGATCGCGTGAATCGTGAACATGCCCCGATCCTGTCCCACCCGGGCCGCCCTGGCTGGCGGGAATCGGCCGTCGCGCTCGCCGTGCGGACCAGCACATACAGGCTTACCGTTGACGAGGTGGAACGTGTACCCCTGGACGAGAACGCCGCCGCGCGGCAACGCCTGATCACCCTCATCGATTCCCTCGGCGACGACGACCTCGGCCGGCCGGTCACCCCCAGCTGGAGCGTGGCGACCGTGCTGGCCCAGCTCGCGTTCTGGGACCGCTGGGCGCAGACCCTGGTGAAACGCTGGCGCTCCGGCCAGCTCCCCCCGCCGACCGTGCCGCCGTGGTACGACGACGCCATCAACCACACGCTCCTGCCGACGTGGCAGGCCCTCCCCGGCCGGGAGGCGGCGCAGCTCGCGCGCGCCGCCGCCGAGGCCGCCGACCACGAGATCGAGAAGGCCGAGACCCCGGTCCTCGCCGGCATCCTCGCCTCACGCCAGTCCAACCTCCTGGACCGCGCCACCCCCCGCAACGACGCCCTCGACCGGATCGCCCACGCGCTGAGCGCCTGACCCACGGCGAAGGGCGCCGCCGGCAACGGCGACGCCCTTCGAAGGTTGCTGACTGTCAGGCCGGATTACATGCCGTGGCGCGGGACGTCGCCGCGCCACTGGCCGGTCTCGCCGCCGCGCTTCTCGATGTACTCCTTGAAGCGCTTCGTGCTGGCCTTCACCTGCATCTCGTCGACGCCGACGGCGGCGCCGGCCTTCTCCACGACGCCCTCGGGCTGCCAGTCGAGCTGGACGGTGACCCGGGTGTCCTCCTCGCCGAGGCGGTTGAAGGTGACGACGCCCGCGTGCTTGGTGTCGCCGCCGACGCTCTTCCAGGCGATCCGCTGGTCCGGGTGCTGCTCGGTGATCTCGGCGTCGAACTCACGCCGGATCCCGCCGACCTTCGTCACCCAGTGCGTGCGCCGGTCGTCGACCTGGCTGATCGACTCGACGCCGCTCATGAACTGCGGGAACGACTCGAACTGCGTCCACTGGTTGTATGCGGTGCGCACGGGCACATGCACGTCGATGGTTTCGGTAACGCCACTCATTCGTTCCTCCGAACTCAGATCGTGCGTTCCCTTGTCCCGTGCCCGGCAACGGCACCCGCAAACAGGTTTCAGGCCTGCTGTTGGGTGGGTCGCACCAGCAGCTCGTTGACCGCGACGTGGCGGGGGCGGGTGACGATGTAGGCGATCGTGTCGGCGATGTCGTCG
Organism: Dactylosporangium sp. NPDC049525; assembly: GCF_040676755.1. Lineage (NCBI taxonomy): Bacteria > Bacillati > Actinomycetota > Actinomycetes > Micromonosporales > Micromonosporaceae > Dactylosporangium > Dactylosporangium sp. NPDC049525. The sequence goes on from NZ_JBFAPO010000057.1 coordinate 69,259, forward strand.
GCCTGGAGCCGTTCGACGTCGGCGAAGCGCTGCTTGATGCCCTCGAGGATCTCGGGGCGGTTGTGGCCGGCGAGCTCGGTCTCCACGGCGCCGGGCTCGACCAGCGAGACCCGCACGTAGCGGCCGGTGACCTCCTGCCGGAGGGCCTCGCTGAAGGCGCCGACGGCGTGCTTGGTGGCGTTGTAGACGCCGCTGCCGTTGCGGGCGACCCGCCCCGCGACGGAGCTGACGTTCACCATGTCGGCCACCCGCCGGGGCCCGTCGGCGGCCGCCGCGAGCAGGTGCGGCAGCGCGGCGTGGGCGCAGTACAGCAGGCCCAGCACGTTGACGGAGACCATGGTCTGCCACTCCTTGACGGGCGCGTCGACCACCGGCCCGAGCAGCATCACGCCGGCATTGTTGACGAGTGTGTCGAGGCGCCCGAGTTCGTCGACGGTCCGCTGTACCGCGGCCACGGCGTCCTCCTGGTCGGTGACGTCGGATTCGACGACCAGCGCGACCCCGCCCTCGCCCCGGATGCGGTCGGCGAGGGCCTTCAGCCGGTCGGCGCGGCGGGCCGCGAGCGCGACGGAGGCGCCACGGGAGGCAAGGGTGAGGGCGGCTGCCTCGCCGATGCCGCTGGACGCGCCGGTGACAAGTGCGACAGTGCCTGTCAGAGTTCCCATATAAGGGAAATTACCCCTCCAGGTCGCGCCGGATCTCCTCAAGCACCTTGGAAGTGTCGGTCGGCGGGCGGGCCTCGACGCAGAGCCGCTCCATGGCCTCGGCATACAGGTCGACGTCGTCGCGCTTGTCGAGATACAGGGCGCTGGTGAGCTGCTCGATGTAGACGACGTCGGGCAGGTCCTGGTCGGGGAAGCGCAGGATGGTGAACGCGCCGCCGGCCGCGGCGTGGCCGCCCGCGTTGAACGGGATGACCTGGAGCCGCACGTTGGGCAGGGTGTTGGCCTCCAGCAGGGCGTCCACCTGCTCGCGCATGATGTCGATGCCGCCGATCGGCCGGCGCAGCGCGGCCTCGTCGACGACGACCCACAGCTTCGGCGCGTCGGGGCGGGTCAGCACCTGCTGGCGCGCCATCCGCAGCTCGACCCGGCGGTCGATCTCGTCGGTCTTGGCCCGGCCGTGGCCGAGCAGGACGACGGCGCGCGCGTATTCCTTGGTCTGCAGCAGGCCCGGGACGAACTGCACCTCATACGTGCGGATGAGGGCCGCGGCGGCCTCGAGACCGAGATAGGACTGGAACCAGTTGGGCAGCACGTCGCCGAAGCGGTGCCACCAACCGGGGTTGTTAGCGTCGCGGGCCAGGGCGAGCAGCCGCGTGCGCTCCTCGTCGTCGTCCAGGCCGTAGAGGGTGAGCAGGTCGGCGACGTCGCGCTCCTTGAAGCCGACGCGGCCGAGCTCCATGCGGCTGATCTTCGACTCGGACGAGCGGATCTCCCAACCCGCGTCCTCACGGGTCACGCCCTGCGCCTCGCGCAAGCGGCGCAGGTGGGCGCCCAGCAGCATCCGGAGGACCGTGGGTCCTCCAGCCGAACCGCCCTCAGGGGTTCCGGTCGTCACCTACTGCCTCCGAGTTCCTGGACGCTTCCTCCGTGATTCCTGCGCGAGCCGGAGTAAGCATGCCATGACCCGACAGTAAGCGGGAGTGGGCTCGCGTCGATCCGGCGGTATCTCAAGCGAGCCCACGCCCTCAGCGGTTGCGGTCCAGCAGGTTGTCGAAGTCGCCGTCCCTGGCCCCGGCGACGAAGGCCGCGATCTCGTCGTAGGTGTAGATGAGCGCGGGCCCCTCGGGGTCGCGCGAGTTGCGCATCGCGAATCCGGTCCCGTCGGGCAGTGGGGCCAGCTCGACACAGTTGCCGCTGGGGTTGCTGCGGCGGCTCTTCTGCCAGGGCACACCCGGCAGCTCGCCGGCCGGCATCCCGTTGTACGTCTGCTCCATGGACATCTCTCTGCAACATGTAGTTGAAAGTTTGCCGAGAATCGGCGTCTGCACGTGCATCGGCTCTTGCGTATGCAGCCGATAACGCGCATGCTAGCGCATGTGCGAATGTGCGGGGACGCTCACAATTTGTGACTGAAACCGGACGTTCGCTCCCAAATGATCGGGTGGCTTCCCCAGCTACGATCTTGGAGGACGTGCGCATGGACCCTCTTGCCTTCCTGGCCGGTGCGGCCGCGGCGGCTGGAGCGTGCGCGGCGTGGGTCATGCAGCGCCGGGTGGCACAGCTGCAACGGCAGCTCACCGTGGAGCGGCACGCCGCCAGTCATGACGCGCTGACGGGCCTGCCCAACCGGCGCGCCTTCTACCAGCGCGGTGCGGAGCTCGTCGCCGACCTCCGCGTGCACCCCCTGGTCGCGGTCGTCCTCGACGTCGACGGCTTCAAGCAGATCAACGACGCCTATGGCCACTCCGCGGGCGACGAGGTCCTCGTGACCATCGCGCGCCGGTTCTCCGCGTGCGCGGGCCGGGGCATCGTGGCCAGGCTCGGCGGCGACGAGTTCGCCGGTCTCATCGCCGGGCGCGACGGGGAGCCCGACGAGCAGGCCGCCCGCCTCGCCGACCTGCTGGCCGCGCCGATGCGGCTCTGCGGACAGGTGGTGTCGGTCAGCACGTCGGTCGGGCTCGTCCCGGTCGAGCCGGACGCGCACCTCGCCGATGCGGTGCACCGGGCCGACGCTGCCATGTACCGCGCCAAGCACCACACCCAGCGCCGCCGCCCCCACCTGGCGACGCACCAGCACGTCCTGCACACATCGCTCCGCCTCGCCAAGCCAACCCACCCCACATCGGCGACCTGACAAGGACCCCCGCGATGGACCTCAAAGAGCTCGTCCGCCAGCGCCGCCGCCACCAGCCCCGTCCCAAGGGCTGGCTGGCCGCCAAACTCCACCGTGGTGAGCAGTGCCGTGACTGCCACCAGCCGTGGCCCTGCGACCAGTACGTGGCGGCCCGAAACTCGGTGCTCGTCTACGCGCTGCGACGCCTCGAGCTCGCCCGGCCCGGGAGTCTGGGGTGACAATCGCGCACATTCCGGGCCGGCCGACCTGGCTGTGCACGGGATGTCGCGAGCCCTGGCCCTGCGCGGCGAAGCGGGACCAGCTCGTCGCCGAGCACGGCGACAGCCCCGCCGAGCTGCGCACCATGATGGCACTGCGGGTCGCCGATGCCGCCGAGGACCTGCGCCAGCTCGGCGCCGACCAGCTCTGGGCCCGGTTCCTGGGCTGGCTGCCGGCGCCCGGGCAGGGTCCCGTGATCCGCTGGGTCGCGAACCCGCCGCTCGGCGGGCACCGCAGACCGGCGCCGGTCAGGGAGCAGATCGACCCGCGGGGTCCGGCGCTGCGAGTGTCGCCAGCACCGGAAAGTGGTCCGACGCGGACGCAGCCCCGCCGCCGGTCAGCACGCGGCACGCCGTGAAGTCCCCGGCCACCGCCGGCGACGCGAGGATGTAGTCCAGCCGCGACCGGACGAACTCCGCACCGCCGAGCGCGGTCGGCACCGTCCAGCCCGGCCCCGTGCCGACCGTGCGGAACACGTCGACGAGACCGCGGCGGGCCAGCATCGCCATCGCCCGCGTGTCCGGGCCGCCCCGGCCGAACCAGCGCCGGTGCCGCCGCTGCACGGTGTCATACCCGGTCCACGGGTCCAGGGAGTTGAAGTCCCCCATCAGCACCACCCGCTCCCGCCGCGCGGCGAACGCGGCCAGCCGGCGAGCCTCGTACAGGCGGACGAAACCCCAATACGGGAACAGATGCGTGCTGATCACCGTCAGCGGGCCACCGTCGCAGTCCAGCTCCACCCACGCCGCGCCGTGATGGAACGGCCCGGGCACCGTGCCCTGCCGCAGGATCCGCAGGTGCGGCGCGACCAGCAGGCCGACCGGCTGCCCGGTCCTCGGCGGCGCCACGTGCAGGCGCATCCCGGTCCGCTCGGCGAGCGGCGGATCGCCGCGCAGCTCCTGCACCGCCACGACGTCCGGGGCGGCGGCCGCGACGACCGCGCACACCGCGTCCAGCCTGCCCCCGTTGGCGCCGGTCAGGATGTTGTACGTCAGCAGCGTCAACGACATACATTGCCCGGATGGACGTCCACAACGCTCTCCTCAGCTCCCGCGACGAGACCATCGGCACGCTCGTCGACCTGATCCGCGTACCCAGTGTGGGTGGCACCCAAGCGGAAGGCGAGATCGTGCGGCACGTCGCCGGTCTGCTCGCGGCGGAGGGCGTCGAGACCGACCTGTGGCAGATCCCGGTCGCCGACCTCGCCGCCCGCCCCGACTTCCCCGGCATGGAGGTCGACCGCTCCGAGGCGTGGGGCCTGGTGGCCCGACTGCCCGGCACCGGCGGCCGGACGCTCATGTTCAACGGGCACCTGGACGTGGTGCCGCCCGGCGACCTGTCGACCTGGTCCGACGACCCCTACTCGGGGCGGATCGAGGACGGCCACGTCTACGGCCGCGGCGCCTGCGACATGAAAGGTGGCTTCGTCGCCGCCCTGTCCGCGCTGCTCGCCCTGCACCGCAGCGGGACCCGACTGCCCGGCGACGTCCTGCTCGCGGCGGTCGTCGGCGAGGAGGACGGCGGCCTCGGCACCTACGCGACCCTCGACCGCGGCTGGCGCGCCGACGCCTGCGTCATCACCGAGCCGACCGCCCTGGACGTCCTGGCCGCCAACGGCGGCGCGCTCACCTTCCGGCTGCGGGTGCCGGGGCTGGCCGCGCACGCCTGCGCGCGCACCAGCGGCGTCAGCGCGGTGGAGAAGTTCCAGCTCATCTTCCCCGTGCTCCGGGCCCTGGAGGCGTCCCGGAACCGGACCGTCGACCCGATGATGGGGCGTTGGGACATCGCGTACCCCCTGGAGATCGGCACCGTGCGAGCCGGCGACTGGGCGTCGACGGTCCCCGACCTGCTGGTCGCCGAAGGACGGTTCGGGGTCGCCCTCGACGAGCCCGTGGAGGAGGCCCGCGCGGCGTTCGAGCGGACGGTCGCGGAGGCGTGCGCCGCCGACCCGTGGCTGAAGGAACACCCGGTGACGGTCGAGTGGTGGGGCGGCCAGTTCGCCTCGGGCCGCTGCCCCGACGGCACCGACCTGGTCCGGCGGGTGCTCGACGCGCACACCGGGACGCACGGCGGGGCGGCGCCGGCCGTCGTCGGCGCGCCGTACGGCTCCGACCTGCGGCTGCTGACGGGCATCGGCGGCATCCCGGCGGTGCAGTACGGCCCGGGTGTCGGCTACGGGCACTGCCCCGACGAGAAGGTGTCGATCGCGCAGGTCCACGCGTGCGCGGCCACGCTGGTGAACCTGGCGCTGACCTTCTAGACCTTTGCCGCCAGGGCGATGACCGCGAGGTAGCCAATGTCAATACCTGATGTGATCGGAATCTTACTTTTCGTGTTGTTAGCGCTCCCGGGCTCCCGAGGCATTGACCAAGAGTTGTAAAGACTGTTAACTAATCAGCCAACGGACGCCGCGACGTTAGGGTGGTCGATGCGGATCTCGCGCACGTTGCTGCTGGCCGGGACGGCCGGCGTGGCGGTCCTGCTGCTCGCACCCCTCACCGCGTCCGCCGCGGCGGCGTCACTGGTCGCCGGGTTCGCGCAGACGTCGGTCTGGAGCAGCGGGTACGGTGCCGAGTTCACCGTCACCAACCGCGGCGACGCGGCGGCCGGCGGCTGGGTCGTCGAGTTCGACCTGCCGGCCGGGTCGACGGTGAGCAGTTCCTGGGACTCGACCCACACCAGCACCGGGCAGCACCACCGCTTCGCCAACGCCTCCTGGAACGGCACCGTCGCCACCGGGGCGTCGGTCCGCTTCGGGCTCAACGTCAGCGGGACGGGCCTGCCGGCCAACTGCACCGTCAACGGCGCGCCGTGCGCGGGCGGCCCGGCCCCGTCGCCCACCTCGGCCCGGCCCTCGACGCCCGGCCCGTCGTCACCCGCGCCGTCGGCGCCTTCGTCACCCGTACCGTCGACGCCGCCGACGAGCGGGTCCACTGTGGACGTCTCGACGGCCGCGCAACTGCAGGCCGCGGTGGCGGGTGCCCGACCCGGCCAGACGATCCGGCTGGCGCCGGGGGTCTACGACGGCTCGTTCATCGGCACCACCCCGGGCACCGCGGCCGCGCCGATCACGGTCACCGGCCCACGCACGGCGATCCTGACCAACCCGGCGAGCGCCGGCAGCGGCCCGTCGTGCCCGGTGCCGACGCCCGGCTGGGACCCCGGCTACGGGTTCTGGCTGGCCGGCGCGCCCTACTGGCGGCTGACCGGCTTCACCGTCGCCGACGCCAAGAAGGGCGTCATCCTCGACAACTCGCCGCACGTGACGATCGACGGCCTGTACGTGCACCACATCGGCGACGAGGGTGTCCACTTCAGACGGTCCTCTTCGGACGGTGTGATCCGCAACTCGACGATCGAATACACCGGCACCGTCCAGCCCGCCTACGGCGAGGGCGTCTACCTCGGCTCGGCCAACTCGAACTGGGCCTGCCACGGCAACAGCGGCGGCGTCGACCGCTCCGACCGGGTGCAGGTGCTGGACAACCACATCGGCCCGTACGTGGCGGCGGAGCACATCGACGTCAAGGAGGGCACCGTCGACGGTGTCATCCGCGGCAACACCTTCGACGGGCGCGGCATCGCCGGGCAGAACTCCGCGGACTCCTGGGTCGACGTGAAGGGCACCGGCTACCTGATCCAGGGCAACACCGGCACGTTCGCCGCGCCGGGGACGTTCGCCAACGGGTACGAGACGCACAACCCCGTGACCGGCTCGGGCTGCGGCAACGTGTGGCGGGACAACGTCTCCGACCTCGGCGGGGTGGGCCGCTACGCGATCAACGTGACGTCGACGTCGAAGTGCGCCGGCAATCTCAACGTCGTCTACACCTCCAACCGCGTCACGAACGCGACCGGAGGATTGACGAACATCACCCCCACGACCGGGTGACCGATCGGTCGATGGTATATACCGATGAGTTGAATATAGTGATGGACATGACTGGCGTACCGTTACGTGAACCGACGTTCCTCGTGCTGACCGCCCTCGCGGCCGAGCCGCAGCACGGCTACAGCGTCCTGGAGGACGTGCGGCGCATCTCCGACGACCGCGTCCGCCTGCAGGCCGGCACGCTGTACGGCATCCTCGACCGGCTCAGGGTCGACGGGCTGATCGAGGTCGACCGGGAGGAGGTCGTCGCGTCCCGGCTGCGCCGTTACTACCGGCTCACCGTCCCGGGCCGCGACCTGCTCAGCGCGGAGACCGACCGCCTGCACCGCAACGCCGCCGCGGCCGACCGCCGGCTGCGGCAGCTGCGCCTCGCCACCGACACCGCGGCCTGACCCAGGCCGCCGCGGCGTGACGGGGGCGCCGCGGTTTCTCAGGTGGTGCCGATGCGCAGTAGCGCCGCGGTTTCTCAGGTGGTGCCGATGTACAGCAGCGCCGCGGTTTCTCAGGTGGTGCTGATGCGCAGCAGTGACTCGCGGAGGCGGGCCAGTTCGTCGGCGCCCAGCAGCGCCGCGAAGTCGCCGTCGACCGCGGCCATCGCCGCCGGCGCGCCGGCGAGAAAGCTCGTGCCGCGCTCGGTCAGCGCCACGACCACGGCCCGCTGGTCGTGCGGGTCCTGCCGGCTGGACACGTAGCCGAGCCCCTCCAGTTCCTTCACCAGGCGACCCGCCATCTGCCGGGTCATGCCCGCCTTCACCGCCAGGTCGGTGATCCGCATGCCCGCGGGATCCAGGTTCGTGATGACCGGCAGGTGGCCGAGGCGGATCTCGCTGTGCCCGCTGGCCTGGAGCTTCGCCAGCGACGCCGCCTGGGCCCGCCGGTGCGCGTGCAGCAGCAACCGGCCGAGCGGCATCCCGCGGAGCTCTTCAGGCGTGAGATCGGACATACGAAACCCCGTTTACAAAGTGCGAAACCTGGTTTAGCTTTTGAGGCACCTTCATTTTCACCGACCCCATCACGGAGGACAGCATGAGTATCGTCCGTGCGGCCGACGCGCCGCGATTCGAGCTCGACGGCTCCAAGTTCACGGTGTTCGCGGGACCCAGCCACGGCTCCAGCCAGGTGTGCGCGTGGCGGCTCACCGTCGCCGCGGGCCACGAGTCGATGCCGCACAGCATCGACCGCGACGAGGTGTTCATGGTGCTGTCGGGGCAGCTGCGGGTCACGCCCGGCGGCGAGGTCCTCGGCGCCGGCGACTCCGTCGTCGTGCCGGCCGGCGAGCCGATCGCGGCGCACAACCCGGGCGCCGAGCCCGCCGAGGTGTACGTCACCGTGCCCGCCGGGTTCACCGCCTACCACGCCGACGGCACCCTGTTCGGCACCCCGCCCTGGGCGGTGTAACGCGCGGGGGTGACCCCGACGTGCCGGACGAAGTGCCGGTGCAGGTGTGACTGGTCGTGGAACCCGACCTCCGCGGCCACCTCGGCCGGGCGCCGGCCGTCCAGCAGCAGCCGGCGGGCCTGCTCGACGCGGCGGCCCACCAGGTACCGGTGCGGCGGCAGCCCGAACGTCGCGGTGAACGACCGGACCAAGTGCCCGGGATGGCACTGCAGCAGCGCGCCCGCCTCCTGCAGCGTGATGCCGTCCCGGGTCCGTGCGTCCAGGAGGTCCCGCAGCTCGCCGGCGAGCCCCGTCGACACCGCCGGCGTCGGGGCGGGCGTCCCGAAGTGACCCCGCAGCCGGTCCCGGATCAGCGCGAGGCGGCTCTCCGCCTCCAGCTCGTCGCCGGGCGCGTCCAATGCCTGGTGCAGCCGGTGGATGCGCTGCCGCAGCAGCGGGTCGTCGACGCCGGGACGGTCGACGGCGGCGCCGGCCAGGCCCGCGGGCAGGACGGTGGTGTCGAGGTAGAGCACCCGCTTGCGGAAGCCGTCGCCGGTCGCCGCCCGGCCGTCGTGCGCGACGTTCGGGGGCAGCAGGGTCACCGACGTGCCCGCCGCGCCACGATGATGCCGGTCCAGGTCGAAGCGGATCGCGCCCTCGTCGACGATGAGCAGCGTCCACGCGTCGTGGACGTGCGGCGGATAGGCGTGATCCACGAAGTGCGCGTGGAACACCTCGGCGATGCCGGGCACCCTGGGCCGCCATGCGGTGACGAGCTCCATGTGCACAACGTACAAGACCGCCCAGGTCAGGACCGGCACGCTGGGTCCATGACGTTCCCCACGAAGATCGCCGTGCTGCTGCGGGACGACCTGGCCACCTGGCAGCGCCTCAACGTGACCGCGTTCGTCGTCAGCGGCATCGCCGGCACCGCACCGCAGCTGCTCGGCGAGGACTATGTCGACGCCGACGGCACCCGGTACCTGCCGATGTTCGGCCAGCCCGTCATGATCTTCGAGGGTTCCTCCGTGACCCTCGCCGCGGCGCACCACAGAGCCGTGGAACGGTCGGTCGCGTGTGCAACGTTCACGGAGGAGCTGTTCAAGACCGGCAACGACGAGGACAACCGGGCCGCCGTCCGCGCCGTGCACCAGGCAGATCTCCGGCTCGTGGGGATGGCGGTGCACGGGCCCCGCAATGCCGTCGACAGAATCCTCAAAGGGGCCCGCCTGCATCATTAGGCTCCGTCGCCATGGAACTGCCTTGCGCGAAACGGCTCCCGATCTCATTCGAAGGGACGAGCGCCGGCAGCGGGCCGCTGTCCTGGGGCCAGATCGAGAGCTGGAACGCGGTGCGCACCCTCGGCCACTGGATGCCGATCGGCGGTGCGCTGCCGCTGAAACCCGGCACCACCGTCGACGACGTGGCCGGCGAGCTGCGCCACCACCTGAGCCGGCACCCGTCGCTGCGCACGCTGCTGCGGATCCCGGCCGGCGGCGGCACCCCCACGCAGGTCGTCCACGGCTGCGGTCACACGGCGCTGGAGGTGTACGAGGCGGGCGGCGCCGACCCGTCCGACGTTGCCTCGGCGGTGGCCGGCCGGTACCGCGACACCGACCTCGACTTCACGGCGGAATACCCGATCCGGATGGCGGCCGTCCTGCACCATGGCGTGCCCAGCCACGTCGTCGCGCTCATCTCGCACTTCGCCGCCGACGGCGCCGGCGCGCAGGCGATGCTCCGCGACGTCGCCGCGCGGCCCGCGGCGCCGGTCGCCGGGC
>NZ_JBFAPO010000058.1:0-77630 GCF_040676755.1 Dactylosporangium sp. NPDC049525
CGGGCCAGCTGCGCGACCCACGGCAGCGGCGGGTGGTCGAGGGCCCGGATCTCCTGGAACAGGCCGGCCGGCAGAGCAGCACCCGGCCGCGGCCGGAGGGCCCGCCGCGGGCCGGCGCCACCGGTGGTTGCTCGCGCCGGGTCGGCTCCGCTTCCGTCGCGTGCCCGACCGGCTCCGGTGCCGTCGCGGGCGGGGCCGGTCGCGCGTCCATCGCGCGCCGCGCCGCGACGGCGAGCGCGGCACTGGAGGGCCACCGCGCCGCCGGGTCCTTGGCCAGCGCCCGTTCGACGACCTCCCGCACGCCGGACGGCACGTCCTGCGGCAGCGGCGGCACCTCGTCGTGCGCGTGTCGCAGCGCGATCTGCAGGAAGCTCTCCCCCACGAACGGCAGCCGCCCCGCCAGGCACCGGTAGGCGACGACCCCGAGGGAGTAGATGTCGGACTGGGCGGTCGCCGGCTGCCCGTCCGCCCGTTCGGGCGCGATGTAGGAGGCCGTGCCCAGCAGCAGCCCGGCCGAGGTCTGATGGGTCGCCGCGGCCGAACGCGCGATGCCGAAGTCGGTGAGCACCGTGCTGCCGTCGGGGCGGATCAGCAGGTTGCCGGGCTTGATGTCGCGGTGCGTCACGCCCTTCTCGTGCGCGGCGTGCAGCGCGTCGGCCGCCTCCGCGACCAGCCGCATCGTCGCCTCGGCGGTCAGCCGCTCGACCCGGTCCAGGGTGCGCGCGAGGGACTCGCCCTCGATGTACTTCATCACCAGGTACACGCCGGTGGCCGGGTCGTCGCCGAAGTCGTACACGTCCACCACGCCGGGGTGGCTGATCGTGGCCATGGTGCGCGCCTCGGCCCAGAACCGCTCGACGAAGGCCGACTCGCCCGACGGGCTCCGCAGCAGCTTGACCGCCACCGTGCGCCCCAGCACCCGGTCGTGTCCCTGCCACACGTCACCCATGCCGCCGCTGGCGATGTGCTGCCCGATCTCGTACCGCCCAGCCAGCACCGTTCCCGCGCCGATCAACGCGCCCCCTTCGCAGGCCGGACCAATGCTCAAGGTGCACGCTGAGCCGCAAAGTCATGATTATGGGACGGTCGCCGCCTGTCTTGGGACAGCCCAACGGCCGAATTCATACAACACTTCGCCGGACAACGGCAACGCTCGGGGGTCAGGCCGTCGACATGATGCGGGCGACGTTGTCCGGGGCGAAGTACTCCGGGAGCGGGGTGCTGCCCTGCATCGCGCCGAAGAAGCGGGTGCTCTCCGCCGGTGACGCGGCGATCGCCGCGAACAGCGCCGCCATCTGCGGAGTCGGTGGCTCCATCGAGGCGAGGTCGCGGGTGAGGTGCAGCGCCGGGAGGAAACGCTCGTCGCGGCGGCGCTGGTAGTCGGCGAGGGCGGCGTCCAGCGACGACGGTGACGGCAGGCCCGCGTGGATCGCGGCGGCGAGCAGGGACGCGGAGACGAACGCGTCGGTGATGCCGGACGCGGTGCACGGGTCCTTGTGGTAGCCGGCGTCGCCGACCAGGGCCCAGCCGGGGCCGTGCGAGGTGCGGAAGAAGTTGGGCACGTCGGCGGTGCCGCGGAAGCGTTCGACCCGCTCCCCCGCCGCGACCCGGCCGGCGAGGCCCGGCACGCGGGCGACGGCGGCGAGGAAGTTGCCCTCGATGTCGGCGCGGAAGGCGTGGAACTCGGCGGCCGGGCAGGCGACGAAGACGCAGGCGAGGTCGTCGTTGGTCGGGAAGACCACCACGGCGCGGTCGCCGAGCTGGTAGATCTCCGCGCCCGGGCCGGAGACACCGCGGTAGTACGTGTAGTAGCAGGCGGTCGCGGAGGGGGTCGCGTCGTACAGCGCGGCGCCGGTCTCGCGGGCGACGACGGAGTGCAGGCCGTCCGCGCCGACGACGACCGGCGCGGACGCCTCGAACTGGGCGCCCTCGACGCCGGTGACCCGGCCGGCGGCGTCGCGCAGCAGGCCGGTGACCGTGGTGGACTCGCGGACCGTCACGCCGGCGGCGGCCGCGGCGTCGAGCAGGATCTTGTCCAGGACGGTGCGGCGCACGCAGTAGGGGTGGGCCGCGCCGTCGACCGCCGGTGGCGGGCCGCTGATGACGAACGGGCCGAAGTCCATCGTGAACCCGTCCAGCGCGGGCGCGCCCGATGCGGCGACCTGCTCGAACAGGCCCCACTGCCGCAGCATGGCCATCGCCGGTACGTGCAGCAGATGCGTGGACACCACGTCACTGGGGAACGTGGCCCGGTCGAGCAGCAGCACGCGGTGCCCGTGGCGGGCCAGGAGCATGGCGGTCGGCGAGCCGGCCACCCTGGCCCCGACCACGATCACATCGAAGTCCATGTCCGAGACCGTACACAACCGGGTTATGCCGTGAGCTGTTCGGCCACCGCGGCGAGCAGGTCGGCGCCGGTGAACGGCTTCTCCACCAGGTGGACGCCGGGGTCGAGGATGCCGTTGCTGGTGAGGACCGGCTGGGCATAGCCGGACATGAACAGCACCCTGGTGTCCGGGCGGGCGTGCTGGAGGCGTTCGGCGAGGACCCGGCCGAGCATGCCGGGCATGACGACGTCGCTGAGCAGCAGGTCGATCGGGCCGTCGTGGGCGGCCGCGACCTGGAGGGCGTCGGCACCGTCGGAGGCGGCGAGCACGGTGTACCCGCCGCGGCCGAGGATGCGGGTGGTCACCTCGCGCAGCGCCTCCTCGTCCTCGGCGACGAGCACCGTCTGCCCCGTGGCGGCGGGGAGGTCCGGGCAGGTGGTTGCGCCGGTGGTGAGCGGCTTGGCGTCGCTGGCCGGCAGCAGGATGGTGACGGTGGTGCCGAGGCCGGGCTCGGAGTAGAGCCGCACGGTGCCGCCGGCCTGCACGACGATGCCGTACACGGTGGCCAGGCCCAGGCCCGTGCCGGCGCCGCTGGGTTTGGTCGTGAAGAACGGCTCGAACGCCTTGTCCTGCACGTCGCGGGGCATGCCGGTGCCGGTGTCGGAGACGCGCAGCCGCACGTACAGGCCGGGCTTGAAGCCGTCGCGGGTCATGGAGTGCTCGTCGTCGACGGTGACGGTGCCGGTGTCGATGGTGAGCCGGCCGCCCTCGGGCATCGCGTCGCGGGCGTTGACGGCGAGGTTGACGAGGACCTGTTCGAGCTGGCCGGGGTCGGCGACGACGGATGGGAGGCGCTCGGACAGCGCCGTGCTGAGCGCGATGTGCTCGCCGATGGAGCGGGTGAGCATCTGCTCGACCTCGGTGATGACCCGGTTGACGTCCAGTGGCACCGGCCGGATCACCTCCCGCCGGGCGAACGCGAGCAGCTGGTGGGTGAGGTCGCTGCCGCGCTGGCCGGCCCGCAGGATCTGCTTGGCGTCCTCGGCGAACGGGGTGCCGGCGCCGTCCTCGACGATGAACTCGGCGTAGTTGAGGATGACGGCGAGCAGGTTGTTGAAGTCGTGCGCGACGCCGCCGGCGAGCTGGCCGAGGCTTTCCAGGCGCTGGGTGCGCTGCAGCCGGACCTCGTCCATCTGCCGGTCCGCCTCGGCCCGCAGCCGCTCCTGTTCGGCGCGGGCGGCGATGCGTTCGGTGACGTCGCGGATGCCGGCGAGGGAGATGACGCCCTCGTCGGTGCGCAGGACGCTGCGGGTGATGTCGACCGGGACGAGCGTGCCGTCGCGGTGCCGGGCGGCGGGGCCGGACCAGCCGTCGGCGCGGGCGCCGTCGGGCAGCAGGCGCCGCACCGGCATGTCGAGCAGGTCGTAGCGGGGGTAGCCGAACAGCCGCTCCGCCTGGCTGTTGACCAGTGCGACCCGGTTGCTCTCGTCGACCCCGATGAGCGCGTCGGGCCCGGCGTCGATGACGGCCTGCATCTGCGCCTCGGCGCGTTCCCGTTCGCTGATGTCGCGGGTGGTGCTGGTGACGCCGATCGTGCGGCCGTCGGGTGCGGCCAGCGGCGACACCAGCATCGACACGGTGAAGACGGTGCCGTCGGCGCGCTGGCGCAGCGTCCGGTACGGGTCGACGCGACCGCCCGCCGCGACGATCGCGCGGATCTCGGCCTCGTCGGCGCGCCGGGACGGCGGGATGATCTGGTCCTTCGACCGGCCGAGCATCTCCCCGGCCGTGTAGCCGTAGAGCCGTTCGGCGCCCGGGTTCCACGACAGCACGAGCCCGTCGAGGTCGGTGGAGACGATCGCGTCGTGTGAGGACTGCACGATCGAGGCGAGCAGCGACCGGGCCCGGTCCGCGCCGGTGTGCCCGCTGAGGTCGTGCAGGACGGCGAAGATGTGCCCCTCGACGACCGAGAGCGTGACCTCGGCGGAGAACGGGGTCCCGTCCCGGCGGACCGCCTTCAGCGGCTGCCCCTGCCGCTTGTCGGGGTGGGTGGCGCCGAGGTAGGCGCGCACCCGGTCGATCATCGGCGGCACCGCCGGTGGCACGAGCACGTTGACGGACGCGCCGACGAGGTTGTCGGCGCCGAACATCGCCCGCGCGGCGCCGTTGGCGAACACGATCCCGCCGTCGCCGTCACACACCACGATCGCGTCCGGCGCCACCTCCAGCAGGCCGCTCGCGAGCGTCTCCGTCCATTGCACCTGACCGCCCCCGCACGTCTGCCCCTGCACCCAGAGTAAGGTGACAAAAACGGACAGTTGGCAAGTTTCGGAAAGCGGTGGGATGAGCGTAGACCCGAACCGCCCTAGTGCCGCCCGTATTTATGACCGCTTCCTCGGCGGCAGCCACAACTTCGCGGTCGACCGGGAGGTCGCGGAACGGGCAATCGCCCTGGTCCCGGACCTGCCGCAGGTGGCCCGGGACAACCGGACGTTCCTGCGCCGCGCCGTACGGTTCGCGGCGTCCCGAGGGGTGCGCCAGTTCATCGACATCGGCTCCGGCATCCCGACCGAGGGCAACGTCCACGAGGCCGCCCGCGCCGCCGACCCGGACGCCCGGGTCGTCTACGTCGACGTCGACCCGACCGCGGTCATCCACTCGCGGCAGATCCTCGGCGACGACCCCCGCACCGTGCTCCTGCAGGCCGACCTACATCAGGCCGAGCGCATCCTCGGCGACCCGTCGGTGCGCGCGCTGGTCGACTTCGACCGGCCGGTCTGCCTATTGTTGGTCGCGATGCTGCACTTCATCCCGGACTCGCCGGAGCTGCACGCGGCCCTGCGCCGCTACCGGGACGCCGTCGCCCCGGGCAGCCTCCTCGCGGTCTCACACGGCACCACCGGCTCCCGCGCCGACCGGCTCGAGGAGCTCGCCGACCTGTACGTGCGGACCGGCACGCCGCTGGTGCTGCGCGACCGGGCCGCGATCCTCGGCCTGTTCGACGGCTGGGAGCTGCTCGACCCGGGCCTGGTCCACCTGCCGCTGTGGCACCCCGAGCCGGGCGACCCGCCGGTCGAGGACCCGGGCGCCTACGCTGCCCTCTGCGCGGTCGGTGTCCGCACGTGATCTCCGGGCCGGACCTCGACATTCACCGGGTGGCGCTCACCGGGTACTGCTATCGCATGCTGGGCTCCCCCTTCGACGCCGAGGACGCGGTGCAGGAGACCATGCTGCGGGCGTGGCGCGCCGCCGCCCGGTTCGACGAGCGCCGCGGCAGCCTGCGGACCTGGCTGTTCACGATCGCCACGAACGTGTGCACGGACGTGCTGCGCGCCGCCGGCCGCCGCGCCCTGGCCGTCGACCTCGCCCCGGCCGGCACCGTCGGCGGCGACTTCGGGGCGCCGCTGCCGGAGTCCGCGTTCGTCGGGCCGATCCCGGACGCCCGGGTCCTGCCGGCCGATGGCGACCCGGCGGAGCTCGCCGTGCAGCGGGAGACGATCCGGCTCGCGTTCGTCGCGGCGCTGCAGGTGCTGCCGCCGAAGCAGCGCGCGGTGCTGATCCTGCGTGAGGTCCTGGCGTGGTCGGCGGCGGAGGTCGCCACACTGCTGGAGATCTCGGTCCCGTCGGTCAACAGCGCCCTGCAACGCGCCCGCGCCACCCTGCCGTCCGTCCCTGCGCAGCGGCGGCCCGGCCACGGCGAGCTCGACCAGGACCTGCTGGACCGGTATGTCCACGCGTTCACCAACCACGACATCGACACGCTGGTGTCGCTGCTGCACGAGGACGCGACGATGTCGATGCCGCCGTTCTCGTGGTGGCTGTCCGGCCGCGACGCGATCGCGGCGACGATGCGCGCCTCCGACGCCTGCCGCGGCGACGTGCTGCTCCAGGTGCGGGCCAACGGCGGGCCGGCGTTCGGCCAGTACCGCGACGGCAAGCCCTTCGCGCTGCTGCTGCTCACCGGCGGGCCGCTCGTCACGTCGTCGGTCGCGTTCCTGGGCCGCGCGGACCTGTTCCCGCTGTTCGACCTGCCGGCGAGCCTGGTTCACTCGGCCTGATCCAGCGCGCGGGCGAGGGCGGCATACGCGGTCTCGGCCTCGGCTCGCACGGCGGCGCGCACGGCGGCGGGGTCGTCGCCGGCGCGCATCCGGTCCCGGATCTGCGCGTGCAGGGCCCGGTCCACGCCGGCCAGCACGGCGGCCCGCCACCGCGCGCCGCCGAGGGCCTCCGCCAGGGCCTCCTCCGCGCGTTGCGAGAGCAGGCGGGCCCTCGCCTGCAGCGCCGCCGAGTCCTCGACGACCTGCCAGAACGCGCCCACGTCCGGGCTCAGGCCGAGGGTCGGCTCGCCGCGGTCGAGCTCGTCGAGGAACAGCCGCCGCACCGCCGCGACCGGCGACTCCCCCGGCCGGCGGTCCCGCACCGCATCCGCGAGACGCCGCACGACCTCGTCCTGCCGGTCGAAGAACAGGTCCTCCTTGGTCGGGAAGTAGTTGAACGCGGTGTTCACCGAGACCCGGGCCGCGTCGGCCACCTCCGCGACCGTGACCCGGTCGAACCCCTTGGCCAGGAACAGGGCGAGTGCCGCGTCCGCGATCGCCGTCCTGGTCGCCGCCTTCTTCTCCGCCCGCAATGCCACGCCGACAATCATAGCGTCACATCAAATTTGGCGTCACACCAAGTTTCGTCGTACCGTGGCCGCATGTTGCACTTCGGGATCTATCCGGGCGGCCTCGGCGCCGACCTGGACGGCGTGGTCACGCCCGGGCCGCCGGAGGACGCGGCGCGCATCGACGAGCGGCTCGATGACCTGCGACCGCAGCTCGTCCGCGGTTACCTGCACTACAGCGACGCCCTCGGCGGGCACCTGGAGGCGCCGCCGCGACCGGCCCGGCACGCCACCGGCGCCCGGCGGCTCGACCTGGTGGCCTGCTTCCACGAGCCCGGCGACGACCTGACCGGATGGCTGGCGTTCCTGCGCGGGCTGGTCCGCGAGCACGGCGACACCCTCGCCACGCTGCAGGTCGGCGAGGAGGCCAACCACGACGGCCCCGGCGGCGACGGCGGGTTCCCGCAGGTCCGGCGGGCGATCGTGGAGGGCGTCCTGGCGGCCCGCGACGAGGCGGACCGGCTCGGCGTCGACGTGCTGGTCGGCTGCAACTCCACGCCCGTCTTCGACCCGGCGCAGGAGTTCTGGACCGGCCTGGGCCGCCTCGGCGGGCGCGAGTTCACCGACGCCCTCGGCTATGTCGGCCTGGACTTCTTTCCCGACGTGTTCCGGCCGGTACCGGTGGACGCCTTCGACGGTGCCGTGGCGGCGGTGCTGCGCGGGTTCCGCGAGCACAGTCTGGCCGCGGCGGGCATCGCGGCGACGACCCCGATCCACGTGACCGAGCACGGCTGGGCGACCGGCCCGAGCCGCTCACCCGACCGACAGGCCGACGTCCTGGAGACCGTGGTGCGCACCGTCGACGCGCTGTCCGGGCCGTTGCACGTCACCACGTATGAGCACTTCTCGCTGCGGGACGCCGACTCGGACAATCCGGACGTGATGTTCCAGTTCGGCCTGGTCCGCTCCGACTACACGCCGAAGCCCGCGTTCGCCCGCTTCCGCTCGCTGATCGGTCAGCTCGGGCCCGGGTCGTGACACACAACGGCCCGCGCTGTGGCGAGCGCGGGCCGTTGCTGCGAAAGGGTTCTGCTTGTTTACGGCGACTCGCCGAGCGTGACCGTGACCTGCTGTTCGGCGCCGTTGCGCGTGATGGTCATCGTGACCTTGTCGCCGACCTTGGCGGCCTGGATGGCGTTGATGAGGTCGGTCGCGCCGTTGATCTGCGTGTTGCCGATCTTCGTCACCAGGTCGCCGGTCTTGATGCCGGCCTTGTCCGCCGGGCCCGCGGCCACGACCCCGCCGATCAGGGCGCCGTTCTGGCCGTCGCCGAGCTGCACCCCGAGGTACGGGTGGCTGACCTTCCCGCCCTTCGCCAGCTCGTCGGCGGCGGCGCGGGCCCGGTTCGCGGAGATCGCGAAGCCGACGCCGATGTTGCCGTTGCTGTCCTGCCCGGCGGTGAGGATCGCGGTGTTGATGCCGACGACCTCGCCGGCCAGGTTCACCAGCGCGCCACCGGAGTTGCCCGGGTTGATCGCCGCGTCGGTCTGGATCGCGTCGGCGATCGACTTCGCGCCCTGCTCCCCCGTGCTGATCGTGCGGTGCAGCGCGCTGACGATGCCCGCCGTCACCGAACCCTGCAGCCCGAGCGGGCTGCCGACGGCCAGCACGGTGTCGCCGACCCGCAGCGCGTCGCTGTCGCCGAACTTCGCCGCGGTCAGCCCCGACACGTTCTGCGCCTTGATGACCGCGATGTCCCCGGCCGGGTCCGTGCCCACGACGGTGGCGGTGGCGGTCTTGCCGGTGCTGAACGTGACCGTCAGCTTGGTCGCGCCGGCCACCACGTGGTTGTTGGTGATGATGGTGCCGTCGGTGCTCATGATGACCCCGGAGCCCTCACCCTCCTGGGTCGTGATGTCCACGACGCTCGGCAGCACCGCCTCGGCGACCGCCCCGACCGAGCCCCGCTCCAGGTTCGGCGCGGCGTTGCGGGTGATGACCGTGGTCGGCGCGGCGCTGTCGTCGGCGAAGTTGGTCGCGACGAGGCCCCCACCGAACGCCGACACCACCGCGATCACGACGCCCGCCACGATGAGCCCGACGATCCGCCCACCACGCACGGGCTGCTGGCCGCCGTATCCGGGCTGCCCGTTGTGGCCAGGCTGCCCGTTGTACCCCGGCTGGCCGTTGTAGCCGGGCTGCCCGTTGTACCCGGGCTGGCCCGACACCGGGTAGCCGAGCGGGCCGCCGGAGCCCGGCTGGCCGTTGTATGCGTGCTGTCCGCCGTGGTACCCGGGCTGAGCGCTCACGGGCTGCTGCTGCCCGGGCGGGCCGACGGCGGGGAACGCCGCCGTGGTCGAGCCGAGGCCGGGTGCCCCCGTGGTCGGGAACGCACCGGTCCGGTGCGTCATCGGGCTGGTCGGCCAGGTCTGCGCGCCCGGCGCGGCCCGCCCCGGCTCCGCGCCAGCCGGGCCGACCGGCCCGACCGGGCTGGTCGGCAGCGCCGCCGTGCGGGCGCCGGCGACGTGCTGCGGGTGACCCGGCAGCGGCGTGGTCGAGGCGCCGGATGCTCCCTGGAGCCCGGATGCTCCCTGGAGCGTCGGCGGGAACGGCCCCGTGCGCGGCTCGGTGACGTCGGCGCCGGCCGGCTTCGCCCAGACGGGAGCGGGTGACGACCCCGGCTCCGGCTGCGCGGCGGCGGGCGAGGACGGGAGGTCAGAGGTCCCCGGCGAGCCGTTCGCCCCCGGCGGCTGCCCGGGCGTCGCGGGTCGTGCGGCGGTGGGCGGTGCGCTCCACTGGCGGTCCTCGTCACTCATGATGTCCACCTTGCACAACGCACCTCCGCCCAAACTGGACTTCGCCTGGGAACTCGCCGTGAGCCTTGTGATCATCCCAATCTAGGGCAGACCCTTGAGGCTCCTGCCGGCTTTGACCGGCCAGACCTCGGCGAACGTGACCCCGCGCTCGGCCGCCAGCGCCTCGACCAGTCTCCCCGAACAGAACGCGGGGCCGGTGGCAAGCTGCGGAACCCGGAACGCGGTGACCTCCGCAAGGCCCGCGCCGCTGAACGCGTATCGCGTCGCGTACATGATCCTGCCGCTGTCGAACCGCACGACGCAGGACCGCTCCTCGTCCAGCAGCTCCCTGACGTGCGGCACGAACATCCAGAACTCGCCGTCGTCGCTGGGCAGCTCCGCGAATTCACCGTCGGCGCCCACGAGCGGCTCGACCTGCCGTCGCACCTCCGCCGTCATCGCCAGCACCGCCGAGGACAGCCACAGCAGCCCGGACTGCCGCAGCCGGCGGCGCCGCTCGTCCGCCTTGACCACCTGAACCCGGATCCGCGGCAACGGGCCTCCCGGCGCCTGCCGCCCGAGGTCGACCAGCGCCCGCCGGTCCTCGGCGGTGGCACCTTGCAGCCACTCGTGCACCTCCGACCCGACCGGTTCGTACACCCGATGTGGCTCCACCGCCACGCCTCCGTTCCGCCCCGGCGAGGGTACCGGCGGCACCGCCTACGCTGTGCCGGTGCTGATCGACTGGCCGGGGGTCCGGGCACGGGTGCTCAGGCTGACCCCGGCCGATCACACCTGGCGGGAGCTCGAAGCGCCCCTCACACCGGCCGAGCTGGACGCCGTGCAGCGCCAGCTCGGCGTCGAACTTCCGGCGGACTACCAGCAGTTCCTGCTGCACGTCGGCCGCGGCGGCCCCGGGCCGTTCTCCGGCGTCCTCCCGGTCGAGCACGTGGACGGCGAGTGGCGGTGGCGGGTCGACCAGGACTACGACCCGAACGACCTGACCAACCTGGCGAAGCCCTTCCCGCTGCGCGCCTCGGACTGGCGCGTCGCGGAGGACATCGAGAACGACTGCCCCGACCCGTTCACGTTCGAGCCGCGCAACGACTACCACGACGAGTGGGAGCGGTGGCATGACCGGCACGAGACCACGATGTTCAACCCCCGCCGCACCCACGGGGCGCTCTACATCTGCCACGAGGGCGATGGGCTCGGGGAGTGGCTGATCGTCACCGGCCCGGAACGCGGCAACATCTGGCTCGACCACCGCGTCGACGGCCGCGGCATGACCCCGGCGTGGTTACCGCACCACCGCCGGGTCACCTTCGGGCAGTGGTACCTGCATTGGCTCGGGACCGCCGAGGGGGGTCGGACCGGCGATCGGTCGGGCGGGCCGCGCCGGGCCGGGTGATGGCGTACGGTCGGGCGGCATGACCGACTTCGTGATCCGACCCGTCGGCTGGGTCGAGTCGCCGCTGCTCGACCGGGCCGGTGCGCCGAAGCAGAGTGATGAGGGTGCCCCCGACGCCTGGCTCCGGTTCACCGCAGACGTCGAGCCGGCGCTGCGGGACCTGACCGCCGGCACCGAGGTGCTGCTGCTCACCTGGCTCGACCGCGCCGACCGCGACACCTTGACGGTGCACCCGCGCGGCGACCTGAGCCGCCCGGCGACCGGCGTGTTCAGCACCCGCTCCCCTGACCGACCGAACCCGGTCGGCCTGCACCGGGTGACGGTCCTCGCCGTCGACGGCACCCGCGTCCACGTCCGCGCCCTGGAGGCGCTGGACGGCACGCCGATCATCGACGTCAAACCTGTTCTCGACCCGGTGGCCGATCGCTGATCCGGGGCGCAACGCAACGCCCCGCCGGTCGCGAACGGCCGGCGGGGCGAACTGGGTTGCGGGAGCGCGGTTACGCGGTCCAGTCCGGGCGCAGCGGGTAGGACGAGTCACCCAGGCGGGTGGTCTTCGTGGCGAGGATCTGGTGCAGCTGGATCTGGTTGCGTTCGAAGGCGAACCGGGAGCCCGCCATGTACAGCCCCCACACCCGTGCCGTGCCGACGCCGACCTCGTCGACGCAGGCGTCCCAGTGCTCGACGAGGTTGCGGTTCCACCCGGCGAGGGTGTGCGTGTAGTGCATCCGCAGGTTCTCCTCGTGCTGCACCTCGAACGCCGCGTCGTGCACCGCGGAGACGAGCTTGCCGGGGCTGGCGAGCTCGCCGTCGGGGAAGACGTAGCGGTCGATGAAGGCGCCGGTCTTGTGCGAGGTGCGGTTGTCGGCGCGGGTGATGCAGTGGTTGAGCAGCCGGCCACCGGGCTTGAGCCGGTCGCGCAGCGTCTTGAAGTACTTCGGGTAGTTGCGCAGCCCGATGTGCTCGGTGAGGCCGATGGAGCTGATCGCGTCGAAGTGCTCCAGCGGCGCGTCGCGGTAGTCCAGGTGGCGGACCTCGGCGAGGTGGGAGAGCCCCTCGCGTTCGATCGCCGCCTGCGCCCACGAGGCCTGCTCGCGGGACAGCGTCACGCCGAGGGCCTTGACGCCGTATTCGCGGGCCGCGTGCCGGACCATGCCGCCCCAGCCGCAGCCGACGTCGAGCAGCCGCATGCCCTGCTTGAGGGCGAGCTTGCCGGCGACCAGGTCGTACTTGTTGGCCTGGGCCTGCTCGAGGGTGTCGCTCGGCGAGCGGAACACCGCGCAGGTGTAGGTCATCGACGGACCGAGGACCTTCTCGTAGAAGGCGTTGGAGACGTCGTAGTGGTGGTGGATGGCCTCGGCGTCGCGGCCGCGGCCGTGGCGCAGGCCCTGGAGGGTGCGCTTCCAGGCGGGGACGTGCTCCTGGGGCGGTGGCGGCGGCGGGCGCAGCCGGTCCCAGCCGAGCCCGCGCACCAGCCGCAGCGCGTCGGCGGGTGACGGCAGCCGCAGCTGCAGGCCGCCGTCGATGCCCTTGAGGGCCTCGTAGGGGTCGCCGGGGTGCACGCCGCGGACCTCGAGGTCGCCGGTCACGTAGGCGCGGGCCATGCCGAGGTCACCGGGGGCGGTGAGCAGGTAGGACAGCCCGCGTTCGGAGGCGACGTGCAGGCCGATCGCCGCCGTGGCGGGTCCGACGGCGCTGCCGTCGTATCCGGTGATGCGCACGGTGGGCTCACCGGTGGTGACGGCGCGGACGATGTCCGCGACGGTAGGCATCGGCGGCCGCTGCCGCGGCGCCGAGGAACGCTTGTTGGTGATGGTCATCGTCGCCCCACTACCTTGTCGTAGAGGTCGGTCAGTCTGTGGTCGGGGTCGTAGCGGTCCTTCGCGGCGCGGTACGCGGCGGCACCGTAGAGCCGGTCGAAGGTCTCGCGGTCGTAGTACGCGTCGGAGTACAGCGACTTGTGGCCGCCGAACTCGGACACCTTTGCTTCGATGGCCCGGTTGACGTCACCGTCGGCGGCGCCGGGCACGATCGGGACGGTGCCCCAGAACCCGACGTTCACGTAGGGCTCGCCCGCGTGCATCGGATAGAGGGGCCAGGCGGTGCCGGAGCGTAGCCGCAGCGGGCACAGCCAGATCGGCGCCATCGGCACGTTCTCGGCGAACCAGTGCAGGAACTTGCCGGTCAGGGCCAGTGGCAGCTCCACGTCCTGCACCACCCGCTCCCGGTCGGGGTTGCCCCGCAGCCGGTCGATCCGGGCCGCGACACCATACCGGTTCTCCAGCCGCACGATGCGGTGGTAGACGTCGCTGCGGCGCAGCCTGGTCGGCCACAGCCGCCGCAGGAGCGGCTGCTGCGCGCCGAACGCGGCCGAGCACCAGAACCAGTCGGTGTCCCACCGCCACAGGTAGTCGTAGGCGGTGAGGTGGTCGGTCGCCTTGGACCGCAGCGACTGGTAGTAGATCGACTGCCCGGTGTAGTCGCTCGCCGGGCCGGTGCCGCCGAACTCGCCCAGGACCAGGTAGGACTCCTCCGGCCGGAACATGACGCCGTCCATGACGTCCACGTCCACGCCGTCCCAGCGCCCGGTGCGCATCACCTCGCCGACGGCCTCGAGGAGGTCCTCGACGTCGTCGAAGCGGATGTTGCGCAGCGCGACCTGCGGGGCGATGGGCTGCAGCTCGATCCTCAGCCGGGTGGCGTAGCCCAGGCTGCCGAGCGAGTTGGGGAACGCCGCGAACAGCTCCGCGTGCTCGTTGTCCGGACGGGCGGTGACGATCTCACCCGCGCCGGTGAGGATGTCGAGCTCGATCACCGACTCGTGCGGCAGTCCGTGCCGCCACGAGGTGGCCTCGATGCCGAGGCCGGTGACCGCACCGCCGAGGGTGATGGTGCGCAGCTGCGGCACGACCAGCGGCATCAGTCCGTGCGGCAGGGTCGCGTCGACGAGGTCCTCATACGTGCACATGCCCTGCACGTCGGCGGTGCGCGCGAGGGGGTCGACCTCGATGACGCCGTCGAGGCCGCTCACGTCGAGGCCGGCGGGCCCGGCCGCGGATCTCGGCCGGAACAGGTTGGATGTCTTCTTTGCCAGGCGGACCGGGCTGCCGTCCGGCACCGCCGCATACGAGGCTCGCAGCACGGCCACCGCACGCTCGTGCTCCGGTCTCCCCTTCGGGTTGATCCGTTTCACTCGATCACCTCCTTTCCTGTGAAGGTCCCCGTGACCTTGCACATTCCAGGTGCTCAAGAGTTGAAACTTGCACATTAGGCAAGATCAACCAATGGCGGGTGATCAACCTCACGGCACGCGACGGTAACTTGACTATGCGAGATCTTGCAGTCTCCTGGCGAGAAACCGTCGTTCCGCGTCGGTGCCCACCGTCGACAGTGCCTCGCGGTAGGCCTCCGCCGCCTCCTCCCGCCGCCCGAGCCGGCGCAGCAGGTCCGCCCGGGTCGCCGGCAGCAGGTGGTACCCCTTGAGCAGACCGTCGTCGCGCAGCGCGTCGACGAGCGCCAGGCCGGCCGCCGGCCCGTCGGCCATCGCCACGGCGACCGCCCGGTTGAGCTCCACGACCGGGCCCGGGGTGAGGCGGGTGAGCCGCTCGTACAGCAGGCTGATCTGCCGCCAGTCGGTGTCCTCGGCGCGCGTCGCGGACGCATGGCACGCCGCGATCGCCGCCTGCACCTGATACCGGCCGGCCCGGCGGCGGCGCAGCGCCCGGTCGAGGATCGCCAGGCCCTCCTCGATCCGCGGGCGGTCCCAGGTCGTGCGGTCCTGCGCCTCCAGCGGCACCGGGT
Organism: Dactylosporangium sp. NPDC049525; assembly: GCF_040676755.1. Lineage (NCBI taxonomy): Bacteria > Bacillati > Actinomycetota > Actinomycetes > Micromonosporales > Micromonosporaceae > Dactylosporangium > Dactylosporangium sp. NPDC049525. Next base: position 14,941 of record NZ_JBFAPO010000058.1, read on the forward strand.
CGCCGCCGGCGTCGACGCGGCCGGCGCGGCGCGCCTCGTGCAGCAGCATCAGCGCCAGCAGACCGTGCGCCTCGGGCTCGTCGGGCATCAGCGCGGCCAGGACGCGGCCGAGCCGGATCGCCTCCGCACTGAGGCCGCCCCTGATCAGCGCCTCGCCGGCGGTCGCCGCGTAGCCCTCGTTGAACAGCAGGTACACCACCGCGAGGACCGCCTCGAGCCGCTCCGGCAGCAGGTGCGCGGGCGGCACCCGGAACGGGATCCCGGACCGGCGGATCTTGTTCTTCGCGCGCACCAGGCGCTGCGCCATGGTGCGCTCGGGCACCAGGAACGCCCGCGCGATCTCGGCCGTGCTGAGCCCGGCCAGGCTGCGCAGGGTCAGCGCGACCCGGGTCTCCAGCGACAGGGCCGGATGGCAGCAGGTGAAGATCAGCTCCAGCCGGTCGTCGGGCACGACACCGGGATCGTCCCAAGGGTCAGGGCCAGGGTCGGGGTTCGGGGTCAGCATGGCGGCCTCCCGCAGTTTCTGGGCCTCGACGGCGTCGCGTCGCAGCCGGTCGAGGGCCCGGTTGCGGGCGGTGGTGGTGAGCCACGCACCGGGCCGCCGCGGTACCCCGTCGACGGGCCACCGCACGAGCGCCTGGGCGAAGGCGTCCTGGGCGCACTCCTCGGCGAGGTCCCAGTCGCCGGTGGACCGGATCAGCGCCGCCACGATCCGGCCCCACTCCTCGGCATGGACGGCGGCGAGGACCCCCTCGACCTCGCCGCCGCCGGGACCGGTCACTGCCAGAACGGCCGCACCTCGATCCGTCCGTGGCGGGCCATCGGGTGCTGCGCCGCGACCTCGATCGCCTGGTCGAGGTCGGTGCACTCGATGATGTCGAAGCCCGCCATCTGTTCGCGGGTCTCGGCGTACGGGCCGTCGGTGAGCAGCACCTCGCCGTCGCGGACCTGCACGGTCGTGGCCTCGTCCGGAGACACCACCCGGTTGCCGAACAGCCGGATGCCCCTGTCGTCCATCTCCTTGACCCACGCGACGATGTCGTCGCTGGTCGGATCGTCGCTCGCCGCGCCATCGGCGACGACCAGCATCAGATACCTCACGATCACACCCCTTCCGGTCCGTCCCTGACCCTGTCGTGGTCACGACGAACGGCGGAGCCTCATATCGACAGGCTCTCCGCGGTGGTTTTCACCGCGGCGTCCACCAGCAGCGCCTCGATGCCGCGCAGGTGGGCCTCGACCGCGGCGGCGGGCAGCACCGACGTGTCCGCGAACAGCGTCAGGTCCATGCTGCCGGGCACGGCGTTGACGTGCAGGAAGTAGCGGGCGCCGTAGTGCTCGACCGGTTCCCAGCGCAGCGCCGTCGCCGGCCGCAGCGCCTCGATCGCGGCGCTGGTCACGTCCTCGCCCGCGGCGACCGGGGTCTGCGCGTCGAACCGGCGGTCGTTGAACGACACCGACAGGTCGACCTCGCCGCCCCGGGCCGCGCCGACCGCCGCCACGAGGTCGTCGAGGCCGGCCGGGTCGTACTGGGCGTGCAGGTACGCCTGCAGCGACGCCCGCATCGTCCGGCCGATGACCACCGGCAGGTCCGCGTCGCCGACCTCGATGACGCACAGCCCGTCCTGCGACGCCGGCCCGACCGAGTCGGCCAGCCCGGGCCGGAACCGGTTGCTGACGATCACCTGGAGCACCGCCTCGCCGGCGCCGGTCTGCCGGGCCAGCTGGACGGCGGCCGCGGCGAGGATGACCGCCGAGGTGCTGACCTGCTCCCGGCCGGCCAGCCGCGTGACGGCGAGGTCCCCGGCGGGCGAGCTGAGCGTGGCGGCCCAGAACGGCGGCTCCCCTTCCGGCCGCTCGCCCGCTTCGGGGAACCGTTGCAGCGCAACGCCTTCCAGGTGCCGGGCCCAGTACCGCAGCGCCTTGTCGCTCTGCCGGCGACCGGCAGCGGACTGCTGGTGCAGGGCCTGGTCGTAGGGCTGCCGGTCCTGCGACGCGGCGAGGGGCTCGCCGCGCAGGCACAGCACCACGTCGCGGACCAGGGCGGTCAAGCCGCCGCGGTCGGTGACCAGGTGGCAGATGCCGAACACAGCGTGGGTGACGACGTCGCCGACCCGCACCGCGCCCACCCGCAGCGGCCACTCGCGCGGGTAGTCGTACGCCGGGTCGGTCAGCTCCGCCTGCAGCACCTTCGCCGCCGCTGCGGCGGTGCCGGCCGTCGCGTCGACGACGTGGACCTCGATCGCGCCGGTGGCGGCCAGGACCTGCTGCGGCGCGCCGTCGTCGCCGGCCCGGACCCGGGTGCGCAGCGACTCGTGCCGCTCCACGACCGTGCGGACGGTGTCGGTGATCCGCGACAGGGGCGTGCCGAACGAGATGCCCTCACCCTCGAGGTCGGTCACCCAGCTCATGTTGAGCACCGCGTCGTCCGGGACCATCCGCTGGATCGCCCGCCAGATCGCGACCTGCCCCCAGCTCAGCGCGCTGACTCCGCCCCGGCTGCCGCTGAACTCGACCAGCGTCCGCTCCGTCATCGTTGGAATTCAAGCGCTGCGATTCAACGACTGTCAATATAGGGCCAACCTGACCATCCCCCGCCGATCCCGCCGGTACTGATTGAATGGCGCGGTGAGCAAAGACTGGGTCCGCTGGCACCAGGAGTACGACGCGCAGGGCTCCTCACTGGGCCGGCGGCTCGAGGTCGTGCGGCGGGACCTGCGCCGGGCGCTGGGCACCTCCCCCAGCGAGCCGGACGGGACGCGGCGGCTCATCAGCATCTGCGCCGGCGACGGGCGCGACGTGCTGCCGGTCATCGCCGAGCACGACCGCCGGGTCCGCGCGCTGCTGGTGGAGCTCGACCCGACGCTCGCCCGGCGGGCCCGGGAGACCGCCGACGACCTCGGCCTGTCCAGCGTCGAGATCCGCACCGCCGACGCGGGCGACGCCGGCACCTACCTCGACGTGCGACCCGCGCACATCCTGCTGGCGTGCGGGGTCTTCGGCAACGTCGGCGACGACGACGTGCGGCGCACCGTCGCGGCGCTGCCCACGCTGCTCGTCGCGGGCGGCATCGTGATCTGGACCCGCGCCAGGGCCGACGACGGGTCCGACCCGAGCCAGTGGGTTCGGACGCTGTTCGCCGAGCACGGCTTCACGGAGCTGTCGTTCACCGCCCCCGACGACGCCCGGTTCCGGGTCGGCATGCACCGGCTCGCCGGTGCCGTGCGACACGGCGCGCTCAGCGACCGGCTCTTCACCTTCCGGGCGTCCGGGGCAGGATGAGGCACCGCACGTCCCGGGCAGGATGAGGCACCGCGTTTCACCTGCCCTGGGCGAACCGGCCCGCCGCCGGCAGCGCGACGGTGGGCGCATGACGGTGAAGGACCTGGCCACCCTCACGCCGAGCGGCTACCCGGCGGTGTCGCTGCTGATGCCGACCCACCGTACGTCGCCCGCCAACCAGCAGGACCCGATCCGGCTACGCAACCTCCTCACGGAGACCCGCCGCCGCCTCGAAGCGGACGAGGCGGTGCCGGCGGACGTCGCCGCCGCCGTGTACGACGAGATAGCCGAGGCCGCGGCGCACGTCGACCTGCGGCAGGTGGGCGAGGGGCTGGCGCTGTTCGCGTCGCCCGGGCAGGTGCACGTCCGCCTCCTGGAGAGCCCGGTCAACGAGCGGGTCGTGGTCTCCGACAGCTACGAGATCCGCGACGTCGTCGCCGACGCGGCAAGACGCCACCGGTACTGGGCGCTGGTGCTGTCCGAGCAGCCGACCCGCCTGTGGAGCGGCGACGGCACCACGCTCGTCGAGGTGACCACGCACGGCTTCCCGTTCACGCACGAGGGTCCTGGTGGCGCGCTCGGCCTGCCCCGCGACTACGGCCAGAATCCCAGCGCCCACCGCGACGAACGGCACCGCCAGTTCTTCCGCGACATCGCCACCGCCCTCACCCAGGTCGACGCCCTCGACGCGCGGCCGGTGTTCGTGCTGGGCGTGCAGCGGTACGTGGCGTTCTTCTCCGCCGAGTGGAGCGGCACCATCGCCGGCACGGTCCCCGGCAACTACGACCGTTCGGGCCCGCGCGACCTGCACCGCGTCCTGGCCCCGCACCTCGCCGCGCACCAGGCCTTCGAGCAGATCGCCGCGCTCGAACACCTCGACGTGGCCCGCGGCGCGAACCGCTTCGCCGCCGGGCTGCCGGAGGTGTGGCAACTGGCCCGCCAGGGCCGCGGCGCGCACCTGCTGGTCGAGGAGACCTACCACAGCCCCGCCTGGATCCACGAGGACCACCTGCACCCCGCCGAGCAGCAACCGACCCGCGCCCCCGCCGGCACCCTCGTCGACGACGCTGTCGACGACGTGGTCGAACTCGTCGCCCGACAGGGTGGCGAGGTCACCTTCGTCGGCGACGGCAGCCTCGCCACCGACGGCCGGATCGCCCTGATCCTGCGGTACTGATTCCGGCGGCGGAGCTGGGCGACGAAGGCGGCGGGTCAGAGGCGGAGCTGGGCGACGAAGGCGGCGGCGGACTCCAGGTCGGCCCGGCGCTGCGAGAAGTGGCCGATGAAGGCGAGCTGGAAGCAGGCGCCCAGCAGCAGGCCGGCGATCGCCTCCAGGTCGGCGTCCGGGGTGATCCGGCCGAGGCGCTGTTCGGCGCGCAGGTAGTCGACCAGGCTGTCGTTGGCGCGGTGCGGGCCGAGGTTCTGGGCGCGGAGCTGGTCGCGGTGGGCGTTGAGGATCGCCGGGTCGGAGAAGATCGAGGCGAACATCGGGAAGCCGTCGCGGTAGAAGCCGATCGCGACGGCGGCGAGCTCGGTGAGGGTGTCGCGGACGGCGCCGGTGCCGGCGCGCTCGGACAGGGTCTGCAGCATCGGGATGAACTGCGGGCCGCGCTCGTGCAGGACCGCCACCATGAGGTCGATCTTGTCGCGGAAGTGCTTGTAGAGCGTGGCCTCCGAGTAGCCGGCGGCGCGGGCGATCTCCTTGGTGGTGGAGTTGGCCAGGCCTCGGGTCCGCAGCACCGAGGCGGCGGCGTCCAGGATCACGTCGCGCGTGGCCAAGCCGGCTCCCTTGACAAGTTAGTGAACACTCACCCACCATCATAGGGGTTAGTGAGTGCTCACTTACCAGGGGGATGCCATGAAGTTGACCGTGTTCGGCGCGACGGGCGGGATCGGGCGGCACCTCGTCGAGCAGGGGCTGCGGCTCGGGCACGAGATGACGGCGGTGGTCCGGCGCGAGTTCGACGTGCCGGGCGTGACGGTCGTCCACGCGACCCTGGACGACGCCGCCGCACTCGAGGCGGCTGTCGCGGGCCGGGACGCCGTGCTCACCGCCCTCGGCCAGCGCAAGGGCGGCCCGCCGACCGTGCAGGCCGACGGCGCACGGGCCGCGGTCGCCGCGATGCGGGCGACGGGCGTGCGGCGCATCGTGTCGGTCGACGCCGCCGGCCGGGTCGCCGACCGCGGCGACAGCCTCCTCATGCGCACGGTGGCGAAGCCCATCGTGCAGCGGATCCTGAAGGACAACTTCGACGACCTGGCCGAGGCGGAGCGGGTCCTGCGGGCCAGCGGCCTGGACTGGACGCTGATCAGCCCGCCCCGCCTCACCGACGGCGGCCACCGTCCATATCGGACGGTCATCGACCGCAACGTCCGCGGTGGACGGACGCTGTCCCGCGCCGACGTCGCCGACGCGATGCTCAAGTCGCTCCGCGACGACGCCCACATCCACCGCCGCGTCAACATCGCCTACTGACAAGCTTGCGGCCCGGATCCGACGGGCATCGGATCCGGGCCGGACGCTCGCGGTCGCCCCAAGGAGGCCAGGCGGCCGCGACCGTCACCGCATGCCCGGGAAGTCCCTCGTCAACCCGGGCACTCCCGGTGCGGTCAGCTCACGCCGAGGCTGCCGAAGTCCACCATGCCGTAGTACTGGCTGATGAAGACGTTGGTGAGCCGCGGGTTGCGGTAGTTGAGTGCCTTGTCGTAGGTGAACGGCACGAGCACCGCCTCGTCCATGACGATCTTGTTGATCTGGCCCCAGATGGCGGCGGCCTTCTTCGGGTCCGACTCGGCCTTCGCCTGGTCGATGAGGCTGTTGACCTCGGCGTTGTTGAGCTCGGAGAAGTTGTTGTTGCCACTGGGCAGGATCAGCCGGCCGTCCACGAGCACCGCCAGGAAGCCCGACGCGGTCGGGAAGTCCGCACCCCAGCCGGCCATCATCAGGCCGTAGCCCTTCGACTGCGTGTTCGACGGCGCGCCGATGGTGGAGCGGAAGTACAGCGAGGCGTCGCTCGGGTCGAGCCGGGCGTTGATGCCGACGTTCTTCAGCGCGGCCTGCAGCGCCTCCGCGGTCTTCGGCTCCTTGCCCGAGTTGCGGGTCGCCAGCACGGTGTCGAAGCCGTTGGGCTTGCCGCACGCGGCGAGCTCCTCCTTGGCCTTGTCGACCTGCGGCTTGCCCGACTTGGTGTTGAACGGGTCGAGGTTCGGGTCGTGGCCGGCGATGTTCGGCGGCAGCATGTTGGTGGCGATGTCGCCGCCGGCGTCCGGGCCGCCACGGGCCGTCTGCATCGCGATCTTGTCCGTCGCGTACTGCACGGCCTTGCGGCAGTGGATGTTGTCGAACGGCGCGATCTTCGTGTTGATGGCGAAGTAGCGGATGAAGCCGGTGGTCGGCGCGTCCGCGTTCTTCTTCACGTCCGGGTTGAGCAGGACCTTCGCCTGCGAACCCTGCTGGACGCCGGTCTGCGCCAGGTCCAGGTCGACCTCACCGGCGATGAGCTGGTTGTCGATCTCCTCGACGGCGGTGCCGAACGTGACCTCGATGCGGTCGGGCAGCGCCTTGCGGATCGTGTCGGTCTTCGGGTCCCACTGGTCGTTGCGCACGAGGACGGCCTTCTTGCCCTCGTCGTACGACTCGAACTTGTACGGGCCGGAGGAGACCGGGTGGTTGGAGTACCGCTCGCCGGTGTCCTTCGCCTTCGGCACGGGGCCGGCACCCGGCATCGCCAGCAGGTATGGGAAGTCGCTCAGCGGCTCCTTGAGCGTGAACACGATGGTGTGGTCGTCGGGGGTCTGCACCGACTTGAGGCCCAGCTTGTCGGGGTCGGTGTCCTTGTACGGTCCCGGATACTTCTGGCCCTGGTCGAGCACGTCGATGAGGTAGCTGGGGCCGCCGGACAGCACGTCGGAGGCGAAGACGCGCTCGACGCCGTACTTGACGTCCTTCGACGTGATGGGCGTGCCGTCCTCGAACTTCAGCCCGTTGCGCAGGGTGAAGGTGTACTTCTTGCCGCCGTCCTCGATCTTCGGCAGGTCGGTGGCCAGGTCAGCGGTCAGCACGAGCCCCTCGTCGCCGGGCTTGGGCTGGTTGGTCAGCAGGGTACGGACGTAGTACCCCTTCATGAAGTTCCAGATGTTCGCGTAATAGGCGCGCACCGGGTCGTAGGAATCGGGGTTGTCGTGGTTGGTGACCTTCAGCGTGCCGCCCTTCTTCTCCGAAGGATTGACCACACCGGTCAGTGCCGCGTTGAACCCGTTGGCACCTTTCTGACTGTTGTCCTTGCTGGTATTGTCGCTGCTTGAGCCGCTGCCACAGGCGGACAGCACAAGCGTCGCGGTGACCGCTCCGGCCACCAGCGCACTCGTTCTGATATTCACGTGTGTAGAACCTTCCCGGATGCCACGACTGTGCGGTCGTGGACGGCGTTTCGGCACGCGGGCAGCACACATCGCCAGGCGTCCACATCGGACCCTCTACTGTGGACGGGCACGGGCATGCACCGCGCCCACCATGTGGGTCGTCGAGTCGTCTGTCGGTGTTGGTCGGCATTGCTGCTCGCATAACGGCGATGTGCGTCGCCGTTCATTGAGCAAAGACTTCGGGCACCGCGAAGCGGTTGCGACCGTTCAGGTCACGCTTTGGTCAAGCACCACTCAACCGAGTGAAGCGATGTTCTGCGACTCCGAGGCGTCCGGTCCGTCGACGGCGAGGAATGCGGTGAGGACCTCGACGGCCACGTCGGGCGCGAGGCGCTTGAGGCTCATCGCCAGGACGTTCGCGTCGTTCCAGAGCCGGGCGCCGCGGGCGATCCACGGGTCCCAGGCGAGCGCGGCCCGCACCCCGGGCACCTTGTTGGCGGCGATCGCCGTGCCGGTGCCGGTCCAGCACATGACGACGCCGAAGTCGGCGCGGCCGTCGACCACCGCGCGGCCGACGGCGGTGCCGAGGTCCGGCCAGGGCGCGCCGGGAACAGCGACGTCCAGCACCTCGTGCTGCTCGGTGAGGTGCCGGACGACGGCTGCGGTGGTCTCGTTGGAATCGTCTGCCGCGAACGCGATACGCACGCAACCAAAATACGGCGTCAGTCGTCCAGGTCGCTGCCCGACGAGCTTTCCAGGGACTGCATCATCGACTTGCCGATGACGAGGAAGTCGGCGCGGACCTTGTCGGGGGTGAGCGTGGTGCCGGTCGCGGTGGTGAGGTTGAGGCTGATGTAGAGGTTGCCGTCGTAGAAGTCGAGCTCGTACATGAGGGCGCCGCCGGTCGTGGTGTACATGGCGAACGCCTTCGTGCCGATGCCGTCGACGTCGGTGACCGTCGCGCCGGCGGCGGTGGCGGATCCGGCGAGCTTCTTCACCGCGTCGTAGTGGGTGCGCACGTCGGACGCGCTGGACGGCACGTCGATGGCGACGGTCAGCGTGCCCGCGGTGTCGAAGGTGACGACACAGCCGCCATAGGTGCGGCCGAAGGCGTTGGTGTCCTTGTTCTGCTTGTCCTTGACGGCGCCGAAGGCGGACATGCCCTGGGCACCGGTGACGGTGACGCAGGCGTCGGCGGGCTTGGCGTAGGTGGTGGTGTCAGCAAGGAAGTACAGGGCCACGCCGCCGCCGCAACACAGCAGCAGCAGCGCGCCCGCGATGATTCCGATGATGAGGAAGACTTTCTTCACGCGCTGATGCTGCTGCCCGGTTCACCGAAGGTCAGTCGCGTACCGGCCAATGTCGTCAATCGGGCGCGCGACACGGGCCGCTCGCAACCGTTGGGTGAGGGCGACGCAGGCGAGCACGGCGACCGCGGCGACGATCGCGCCCGGCGGGACGGACTCGCCCAGCAGCAGCGCCGACCACCCGAGCGTCAGCACCGGCTGCGACAGCTGCAGCTGGCCGATCTTCGCGACACCGCCGCGGGCGAGCCCGCCGTACCAGGCGAAGAAGCCGAGGAACATCGAGATGACGGTCACATAGGTGAAGCCGGCCCAGCCCGCCGCGGAGGCGTGCGGTGGCTGCCGCACGACGGAGACCAGGCTCACCACGACCGTGACGGGCAGCGACAGCACCAGGGCCCAGCAGATGGTCCGGGCGCCGCCGAGGTCGCGGGCGAGCGCGCCGCCTTCGGCGTAGCCGAGGCCGCACAGCGCGACGGCGGCGAGCAGGAACAGGTCGGCCGGTCCGACGGACCCGCTGACGGCGCCGCTGGCGACGAGGAACACCAGGACGGCGGCGAGGCCGGCGCCGCCGGCGAGCCAGAACGCCGGGGTGGGCCGCTCGCCGCTGCGCAGGACCGCGAACCCGGCGGTGATGGCGGGCAGCAGCGCGATGACGACGGCGCCGTGCACGGCGGTGCTGGTCTGCAGAGCGAGGGAGGTGAAGAGCGGGAAGCCGACGACGACGCCGAGCGCGACGACCGCGAGCCGCCGCCACTGCGCGCCGGTCGGGCGCGGCGCGCGGGTCACGGCGAGATACGCCAGGGCGAGCAGCCCGGCGCCGACGGCGCGGCCGAACGCGACGAACCACGGGTCGAGGTCACCGACGGCGACCCGGGTGGCGGGCAGCGACATGCTGAACGACAGGACGCCGAGCAGTCCCAGCACCACGCCCGTTACCGTCTTCGGCGCAGTAACGCTATTCTCTTCTCTCATGAATGACGATAACGCAGCCAGCCGCGTTATCCAAGATCTCCGGTTGGCGGCGGCCGCCGCGGCACCGGGGTCGCGGCTGCCGACGGTCCGGGAGCTCAGCGCCCGCCATCAGGCGTCGCCGGTGACCGTGACCCGGGCCATCCGCACGCTGACCGCGGAGGGTGTCCTCGACGCGCAGCCGGGCCGCGGCACCTTCGTCCTGCGTCCCCCGCACACCGCGCACGCCCAGGACCTCAGCTGGCAGTCGATCGCACTCGGCGCCCGGCCACCCGGCGAGGACGCGATGCAGGCGCTCCTGGCGGTCCCGAGGCCGGGGATGATCCCATTGTCCAGTGGGTACCTCGATGCCGACCTGCAGCCCGTAGCGGCGCTCGGCGCGGCCCTCGCCCGGGCCGCAAGGCAGCCGGCGGCGTGGCAGCGTGGCCCGGTCGAGGGGCGCGACGACCTGCGCGCCTGGTTCGCCCGGACCTCCGGCGGGGCACTGCGGGCCGAGGACATGATCATCTGCCCCGGCGGGCAGTCGGCGCTGTCGACCGCGTTCCGGGCGCTGTGCGCACCCGGCGACGCGATCCTGGTGGAGGCGCCGACCTACCTCGGCGCGCTCGCCGCCGCCCGGGCCGCCGGGCTGCGGGTCGTGCCGGTGCCCACCGACGCCGAGGGGGTGCGCCCGGACCTGCTGCGGGCCGCGCTCCTGCGCACGGGTGCCCGGCTGTTCTACTGCCAGCCGCTGTATGCGAACCCGCACGGCGCGACGCTGTCCGCGGCCCGCCGGCCGGAGGTCCTAGCCGCGGTGCAGGCGGCGGGGGCGTTCCTGCTCGAGGACGACTACGCCAGGGACCTCGCGATCGACGACGACCCGCCCCGGCCGCTGGTCGCCGACGACCCGCACGGGCATGTGGTGTATCTGCGGTCGCTGACCAAGTCCGCCGCGCCGGGCCTGCGGGTCGCGGCGATCGGCGCCCGCGGCGCGGCCGGCGCCCGGCTGCGCGCCGCCCGGGTCCTCGACGACTTCTTCGTCTCCGGGCCGCTGCAGCAGGCGGCGCTGGACCTGGTGACGTCGCCGGCCTGGCCCCGGCACCTGCGGGCGTTGCGCACCGCGTTGCGGGCCCGCCGCGAAGCGCTGACCACGGCCATGGCGGTGGACGTACCAGAGCTGCGGTTGGCTCTTGTCCCTGCGGGAGGGCTGCACGTGTGGGCGCGGCTGCCGGAGGGCGCCGACGACGTCGCCGTGACCAACGCCGCCGCGGCGCGGCAGGTGGTGGTGTTCCCCGGGCGGCCGTGGTTCGCGGCCGAGCCCGACGGGGCGTATCTGCGGCTGACGTTCGCCGCCGCCGCGCCGGACCAGCTGCGCGAGGGCGTCCGCCGGCTTGCGGCGGCAATGTGAAAGGGCCGCCGGTGCGACAGCACCGGCGGCCCTTCACAATGGAGTGCTACGGGTTGATCACCAGCGTGAAGGTGCTGGTGGTGTTGCGGATGTTCTCGGCGTTGTTCGAGAACGTCAGGTTGTTGAACGTCGCGGTGCCGACGGCCGGGCCCTGACCGGGTTCGGGCATTTCGTTGACCCAGATGCCGATGCCGGACTTGGCGTTGAACGCGTCACCGCTGCGCTGCGCGCCACTGATGTTGATGTTGGTGAACACGGTGTCCTGGACGGGGTTCTCCGGCGTGGAGCCGGTGTACTTCGTCTGGAACATGATGCCCGAGTAGGTCGGGTCCACGATGTCCACATCGGACACCCGGATCGCCCGGAACGGCTTCGAGGCCGAGAAGACCCAGATCGCACCGAACGCCTGGTTGCCCCAGAAGTGGCCGCCGGCACGCACCAGCGACACGTTCTGGATCACCGTCGCCGGGGAGTTGAACCCGACGAACGGGTACCCGAAGTCCAGCGAGCTGATCGTGATGCCGGAGTACGTCAGCATGTCCGCGATGTAGAGGTTGCGGAACGTGTTGCCGTAGCCGCCGTACACCGCGAGGCCCGCCGCACGCCAGGTCAGCGTCGCGGAGAGGTTCTCCCACAGGTTGTCGTGGTTGCCCACCGAGCCGCCGCCGTCGGTCGCGGAGAACAGCGCGAACGAGTCGTCACCCGTGGAGCGGGCGTCGATGTTGTTCAGGTGGGTGTTGGTGGTGTCGTTGGTGAAGTTGATGCCGTCCGCCCACGTGTCACGGATCCGGCTGTTGGTGATATTGATGTTGCTGTTGTGCACACCCCAGTACATGCAGACGGTGTGCTCGACCCAGACGTTGTCGATGGTGAGCCCGTTGATGTCCTTGAGCTCGCCCCACACCTTGCCGGGGCCGTCGATGCGCGAGGTGTAGTTGCCGAAGAACGCGATCCCCGAGAAGGTGGAGCCGTTGGCGCTGGTCTCCAGGCGGAAGCCGGCGTCGGTGTTCTCCTGGCCCTGCGGGGTCTGGAACTTCGTGTACCACGGGCCGGCGCCGAGGACCTTGACCGCCTTGCCGTACACCCCGAACTTGCTGTTCGTCTCGTACGTGCCGGCGGGCAGGTAGACGCCGAGCGCCGTGGTGCTCTGGCGGGCCGTGTCCAGCGCGTTCTGCACGTCCTGGTGGGTGAAGCCGGCCGGGACGATGTACTTCGTCGGGTCCGGGTTCGCGATCGGCGAGACCTGCTCGAGGTTGATGAAGTCCACCGCGAACGTGCCGCTGTTGGCGGCGTCCTTCTGCAGCTTGATCGTGCTGCCGGCGGCCACCGTGCTGTTGAGCATCACGTTGGCCTCGTCGTAGATGTGACGGGGCCCGGCACCGGGCGAGTTCGACGGCGAGGCCTCGTTGCCGTAGAGCCACGAGTACTTCGACGTCAGGTTGATCGCCTTGTGGAAGGTGCCGTTGACGTAGATGTTCAGCGACGTGGTGGTGCCGTCCGGGATGGAGGCCCGCACGACGAGCGTGTTGGTGTTCGCCCGCGTGGTCCACTGCACGTAGGAGCCGGTCGCGTTGAGCGTGACCGCCTTGCGGCCCGACGCCTCACCGGCGATGTCGCCGATGATGCGGTTCGGCCCGACGACCGCCGCGCCGCCGCCGACGCTGCCGTCCTCCGCCTCGTACATGTCGTACGGCATGTTCGCGCCGCGGCCGACGAACAGCTGCTGCACGGAGGTGTTGTTGGCCTGCTTGACCGACAGCTCGTTGGTGTCCGCGGCGATCACCGTGGTCACCGTGTACTTGCCGTTGGCGGCGGTCCAGGTGCCCAGGTTGACCGGGGCGGTGGTGGCACCGGCGTTGATCACGCCGGAGGTGGAGCCGGTCAGCGTCTTGACGGTCGCGCCGCTGGTGGCGTCCTTGACGGTGACGGTGATGCCGTGGGCGCCGCCGGCGGAGGCCTGGGTGCCCTGGTTCTTGATGGCGACGGTGAACGTGACGGTGTTGCCGGCCGACGGGTTGCTCGGCGACCAACCGGACGGCGAGGCGATCAGGTCGGACGTCTGCACCGGCGCGACGGTGAACGCCGACCCGGTGAAGGTGTTGTTCGCGTCGTCCTGCTCGACGACCGTGTTGCCCTCGTCGACCTTGGCGATCGGCGTGTACGTGCCCGCGTCGCGGGCGCCGATGCTGGCGGTGACGTTGGCGGTCGCGCCGGCGGCGAGTGCGCCGACGTTGGCCGTGCCGACGAGCGTGGTGCCGAAGTAGAACTTGACGTTCGTCGCCGCCGAGCCCGCGGTGCCCTGGTTCTTCACCGTGGCGGTGAGGCTGAGCGCGTCGGTCTCGATCGGGTTGGCCGGCGAGCTGGAGATGCCGGTGACGACGAGGTCCGGGTTCGGCGCCGCGACGCCGAAGATCTGGAACTCGGCGATCTGGCCCGACGGGGCACCGGTGTTGGAGTTGATCTTCAGCTGAACGTCGGCGACCCGCGCGGTGAGCGTGATGTCGACGCTGTTGCCGGTGGCCGGGTCGAAGCGGTAGTCGCGGGCCGGCACCAGGCTGGTGAGGCCGGACGCGCTCTGCTCACGGCCGAGGACCTCGATGTTCTGGGTCCGGGCGCCCCACGCGGTGCTGGGGTCGAGCTTCAGCGTGATCTTGCTGATGTCGGCGTTGGCGCCCAGCGACGTGGTCAGGGTCGCCGGGAAACCGCCCGCGCCCTCCCAGTAGGTGGTGACGCTGTTGTCGTTGGCGTTGGCCGGGATGAACGTGAACACCGAACCGTTGGCGGTGATCGGCTTGCCGATCGCCAGGTTGGTGCCGGGCGGCGGGTTGCCGGTGCCGGTGCGGGTGACCGTGTTGCTGCCCGCCGAGGTGTTGTTCGCGGCGTCGAGCGCCTTCACCTGGTAGGACACCGTGGCCGTGTCGGGCTGGTTGTCGGTGTAGGTGAGGACGTTGCCGGCCACGTTCGCCCGGTAGGAGCCGTTGGCGTAGATGTCGTACCGCGCGATGCTGCCGCTGTTGTCCGTGGAGGCGCTCCACGTCAGGCGGATCTGGCCGCTGGCCGGCTGGGTGTACGCGAGGTTCGTCGGCGCCGACGGCGGCGTGGTGTCCACGACCGTGCCGGTGCGGGTGACGGTGTTGCTGCTCGCGGACTGGTTGCCGGCGGCGTCCCGGGCCTTCACGAAGTACTGGACGGTCGCCGTGTCCGGCTGCGTGTCGGTGTAGGTCAGGATGTTGCCCGCGACGCTGGTACGCAGCACGCCGTTGGCGTAGACGTCGTAACCGGCGATCGTGCCGCTGTTGTCGGTGGAGGCGCTCCACGTCAGGCGGATCTGGCCGCTGGCCGGCAGGGTGAACGCGAGGTTCCCCGGCGCGCTCGGCGCGACCGTGTCACCGGTCGACGGCCCGTACACCTCGAGCTCGGACAGCTGCGCGGCGGCCCAGCCCGTGTTCGCCGAGATGCTCACCCGGATGTAGCGGGTGGTCAGGGTCGTGAACGGGATGGTCACCGTGTTGCCGGTGCCCTGGTTGAACTCGTACTCGGCGGAGCCGAGGATGTTGGTGAACGAGCTGCCGGTGGTGCTGCCCTGCAGGGTCAGCGTCTGGCGGCGGGTGCCCCAGCCGGTGGGCAGCTTCAGCACGACCGAGCTGACCGGGACGGCCGAGCCGAGGTCGACCTGGACCCACTGCGGCAACGCGCCGCTGCTCTCCCAGTAGGAGGCCTGGTTGCCGTCACCGGCGTTGGCGGCCGTGAACCCGGCGTTGGTGCTGCTGGAGGAGAACGTCTTGCCGGCGGCCAGGTTGGTCGTCGACGACGCGACGCCGTAGATCTCGAACTCGGAGATCTGCGCGGCGGGCCAGCCGGTGTTGGCGGTGAAGTTCAGCCGCACGTAGCGGGTGTTGACCGCGGTGAAGTTGATGGTGACGGTGTTCTGCTGGGCCGGGTTGAAGCTGTACCCGAGCGACCCGGCGATCGTGCTGAACGAAGCCCCGTCCGTGCTGCCGGTCACCGACAGGGTCTGCTGCCGCGTCGCCCAGGCGGTGTCGTTGGGCAGCTTCAGCTTGACCTGGTCGATGTTCTTCGCGCTGCCCAGGTCGATCTGCGCCCACTGCGGGAAGGCGTTGTTGGCGCTCTCCCAGTAGGTGGCCTGGTTGCCGTCGTTGATGTTGCCGATCCCGTTGGCGCCGTTGGTGCTGCTCGACGTGGCGGGTCGGCCGCTGGCAAGGTTGGGTCCGCCGGCGGCGTTCGCCGGCAGGGTCTGAGCCGTAACCGCGACCAGGGCTGCCACGGCAAACGCCGAGAGCACCCTTCGCGTCACGTGCCTCTTACTCATCGCGATCCTTTTGTTCCAGGGGACGGGGTGTGCGGTGCGGGGAGTTGGCGGCTCCGCGAGGGACCGCGTGCTTGGCGGTCGGGTCCCTCGTGCAGTGGCGGTGCGGTCTTCAACGACGACTGGCCCGGTCGAGGCCGGGTGGGGGTGGCGCGCGAACGGGCATGGCAGGTGCCTCTCCGTAGGCGGGGGCGGCACGGGTGACCTGTTGGCGGACCGGTCACACCGCGAGTTGCGGAGAGTAGCGAAAGTCTGACGACGGCTTGTTGGAATCTTGCATCACGTTGGCCCAAATGTTGCAGACTTGCTACCAAGAAGTCAACGGGTGTCACTGGAATCGGCGGCGCGCGGTTCTGTGGCATCGCGTGGAGTTCTTGCGTTGGATCGTGGGCACCTCGACACAGGTGTTGAAAAGAGTTTCGAAACGTTCTGGATTCGTTGCCCGCAGGGCTGGTGTTGCCGGGATGTTTCGTGGTTGATTCGTCGGACTGACCGACGAATGAGCTGCGTCGATGCCGACGTGGCGCCGCTCGGCGGTGAGGCTCGACGTTCGATGGGAGTGCGGTCGATGGTGAGCTGTCGATGGTAAACGTCCGATGTGAGCGTCCGATGGAGAGCAGCTGTGAGCGTCCGGTGGTGAGCGTCCGGTGGTGAGCAAGGAGCGCGCCGGCGCCGGTTCCGTCGACGAGCCCACGGACCAGCTCGCCCTGCGCCGGGTCAACCTGAGCCGGACGCTGCGTCACATCCGCACCAACGGACCCCGCTCCCGGGCCGCGATCGCCGCCGCAACCGGCTTGCACAAGGCGACGGTGTCCAGCCTCGTCGACGAACTGCTGAGCCGGCGCCTCGTGCGCGAGATCGGCACCGAGCACTCCGGCGCCGCCGGGCGCCCCGGCCGCGGCATCGCGCTGTCCCCCGACGTCGGCGCCGTCGGCATCGAGATCAACGTCGACTACCTCGCGGTGCACGGCAGCGACCTCACCGGCCGCACCGTCATCGAGAAGCGGGTCAGCTTCGACGCCAAGGGCCGCGACGTCGAGCGCTGCCTCGACGACATCACCCAGGCCGCCCAGCGAACCCTGGCCGAGCTGGTCCGCCGCGGCGTGACCCCGGTCGGCCTGACCGTCGCGGTGCCGGGCCTGGTCGACGTGGCCCGCGGCGTGGTCGTGCTCGCCCCCAACCTCGGCTGGCGCGACGTCCCCGTCGCCACCCGCCTCGCCCACGGCCTGGACCCCGACCTGTGGATCGGCGTCGACAACGACGCCAACCTGGCCGCGCTCGCCGAATACACGTGGGGCGTCGCCGCCGGCACCGACGACCTGGTCTATCTCACCGGCGAGGTCGGCGTCGGCGGCGGGGTGATCGTCAACGGCCGCCTCCTGCGCGGCGCCGACGGCTTCTCCGGCGAGGTCGGCCACCTGCCGCTCGACCCGGGCGGCGACCTGTGCGGCTGCGGCCGCATCGGCTGCTGGGAGACCAAGGTCGGGCTCGCCGAGCTGGTCCGCCGGGCCACCCCGGACGTCGCCTACGGCCTGGAGCAGGGCCCGATCCCCGACCCCGAGGAGCGGATCGCGGAGGTCATGCGCCGCCTCGCCCGCGGCGACAAGGCGGTGGCCGCGGCCGTCGCCGAGGTCGGCCGCTGGCTCGGCCACGGCGGCGCGATCCTGGTCAACCTCTTCAACCCGCGGGTGATCGTGCTCGGCGGCTACTTCGCCGAGCTCGCCGACCACCTGATCCCGTCGGCGCAGGCAAACCTGGCCCGCATGGCCGTCGCCAGCACCGCGGCCCGCTGCCACTTCGTCGCATCGCACCTGGGCTTCACCGCGGCCGCCCGCGGCGGCGCCGGCGTGGTGGTCGAGCGGATGATCGAGGACCCGACCGCGGTGTCCCTGTCGGCACCTAGCCTGGCGGTCGCACGCTGACGATGAAGTCCCGCAACTCGTAGCTGGAGATGTCGGGCTTCATCGCGACCCGCGGCGGCTGGACCATCCTGAGGTCCGGCAGCGCGAACAGCTTGCTCAGGAAGATGTCGGCCTCCTGGATCGCCACGTAGGCGCCCGGGCACCTGTGCGGCCCGTCGCCGAACGCCAGCCCCGGCCCGTCCCCGGCCTCCTCCAGGTTGGCGGCGCTGACGTTGACGTCGACCAGTGCGTCCTTCGGGATCACCGCGTCGCCGGCGGTCAGCTCGGCGGTCGTGCGCCGCTTCAGGTTGCCCACCACCGGCTCCAGTCGCAGCAGCTCGTGCAGCAGAGCCACCCTGTCGGGTTCGTCGCCGCCGGTGTACCGCTCCCGCAACGCCTCGTCGGTGAACAGGTGCCATGCCACGACGTTGACGAACTCCCGCGTCGTGACCATGCCGGCCGCCGCGAACGTCAGGCACTCCCCCAGGATCTCCCCGTCGCGGCACCCCTCGTCGATCAGGTGCGAGATGAGATCGTCCTGGCGCTGCCTGCGCCGCCGGCGCACGGCGGGCCGCACGTCGGCCAGATAGATGCCGAGGAACTGGACGTTCTGCTTGAACACCCACCGGATCCCGTTGAGGCTGGTGAATCCGGGCCTGCCGAACTTCTCCGGGAAGAACGCGTCGAGCCGCTTGTCCAGCCCCGGCCGGCTGTCCGTCAGCCCGATCACCGCCGACACGACCTCGATCGCCATGCGGAAGCTCAGCTTCGCCAGGTCGGCCTCGTGCTGGGTGGTCAGCATGGCGAGCTGCTCGTCGGCGACCCGCTCCATCAGCCCGCGGTAGTGCTCGTCGACCCGGCGCGGCGTGAAGAACCGCGCGGTCTGCCGGCGGTGCTCGCGGTGCTCCTCGCCGTCGCGGTACAGCACCGGGCGGCGGATGCTCGGCGGCAGCTTCTCCACCGTCTCCACGCCGAGGCCGGCCTGCACCGTGTCGGTGCTGCGCAGCACCTCCCGGCCCGCGGCGAACCCCGTCACCTGCCAGGCGCCGTCCGCACCGTGCCGGACCGGGCAGCCGGTGACGACGGCACCCCGCTCGATCTTCCTGCTACTCATGGTGAGCTATACGATACGGCTTCGGCACTGTTGGCGTGTCGCTCGTACGGGTGTTCGAAACGGTGTAGGCTCGATCGCATGATGGAGCTCGCGTACCAGCCCTCGATGCTGGACACGGTCATGCCCACGGTGATGCCCCTCGCCGGCGGGATGGTGCGCCATGAGCTCAGCCGCGGCGCCTGGGTCGACCACCTCCCCGGCTGGGTCCTCGGCTCCGACGCGGTCCTGCAGACCCTGCTCCACGAGGTCGACTGGCGCGCCGAGCGGCGCAAGATGTATGACGGCGTCGTCGACGTCCCCCGCCTCCTGCGGTGGTATGGCGAACGCGACGAGCTGCCGCATCCCCTGCTCGCCGAGGCCCGCCGCGACCTGACCCGGCACTATGTCGAGGAGCTCGGCGAGCCCTTCGTCACCGCCGGCATGTGCCTCTATCGCGACGGCCGCGACAGCGTCGCCTGGCACGGCGACACCATCGGCCGCGGCGCCCGCTTCGACACGATGGTCGCGATCGTCTCGTTCGGCGCTCCGCGCTCGCTGCTGCTGCGCCCGCGCGGCGGCGGTGACAGCATCCGCTTCCCCCTCGGCCACGGCGACCTCGTCGTGATGGGCGGCTCCTGCCAGCGCACCTGGGAACACTCGATCCCCAAGACCGCCCGCCCCGTCGGCCCCCGCGTCAGCGTGCAGTTCCGCCCCACTGGTGTCGCCTGATCGGGGTTCGATCTCTCGATGGATGCGGGACCGCCGCGCAACCCGTATCGTGAGACCGGCTCGGATTATGAGAAGGTGAGCCAGATGAACCAGGTCGATCGTTTCGCGGTGTTCCCGGAGTTGCATATCACGGTCGACCCGATGCCCAACCAAGCGATCAGAGTCAGGGTGGCCGGCGAGGTCACGTTGGAAAATGTCGCCCAGCTGCGCACGGTCCTGCACCGCGCCATCGACGACGTCCGCGCCACCGCCGTCGAGGTCGACCTGAGCCTCGTGTCGTTCATCGACTCGACCGGCATCGGCAAGCTCGTCGGCGCCCGCGCCCACGCCCGCGGCAACAACAGCGACCTGTGGATCGTCAACCCCAGCCCGGGCGTGCGCCGCGTGCTCAGCCTGCTGGGCCTCATGGAGATCCTCAGCGCCCCGGACACCACCGGCACCGCCGCCTGACCCACCCGCACGCCCGTTCCATTTCCGCTCTGCCTTCGGCCGCGCATGGTCCAGCGCCGTCGAGCGCATCATTCGGTGCTACAACACGTCGCCGGCTGCAAACCGGACAACCCGAAGGATCCGAGGGTCAGCGCACCGTGGATCCTTCGGGTTGTCCGGGTTTGTTCGGTGTCACATCCAGCGGGAGCCGAGCCACATCCTGGAGAGCCATTCGGCGTTCGTGATGCCGGTGGCGCTGTAGATCGGGTAGAAGTAGGCGAAGCACACCGCAACCAGTGACACGTAAGCGCCCGCGATGATCGAGCCGATCAGGCGCCGGTCGCTGTCGGGATTCAGGTGGCGGGGCGGGCCGATGATGGCGCCCAGGACGTAGACGACGGCGAGGATCAGGAACGGTTCCGAGGGCAGGGCGTAGAAGTAGAACATCGTGCGGTGGCTCGGCATGGACTGGAACCACGGCAGGATGCCGGCGAGGGCACAGGCCATGATGAGCCAGGCGCGGCCGTCGCGGCGGGCGATCGCCAGCCAGCCGAGGGCGAACAGCGCGGGCAGGAACGACCACCACAGCACCGGCGTGCCGAGCAGCAGGATCTGCGAGACGCAGCTGGCGGCGTCGCACGGGCCGTCGGTGTTGACGTACATGCTGACCGGGCGGCCGAGCAGCAGCCACATCCACGGCCACGACTGGTAGGGATGCTTCGAGACCAGGGTGGTGTGGAAGCCGTACGCCTCCTTGTGGTAGTGCCACAGGTTGACCAGCGGGTCGATGAGGCGGTCGTGCGGGAGGCCGTTCGCCTGCGCGTACCAGTGGCGGAAGTAGCCGTCGTCGGAGGCGAACCAGCCGGTCCAGGTGGCGAGGTAGGTGACCACGATGAGGGCGCCGAAGGCGAGCACCCACCGGCCGTCCTGGACGATCGCGGTGTAGAGGGGCCGGCTGGCGCCGGCCGAGCGGCGGGCGCTGGCCTCGAACACGACGCTGAGCGCCGCGAAGAGCAGCACGTACCACAGCGCGCTCCACTTGACGCCGCAGGCGAGGCCGAGGGAGACCGCGCAGGCGAGGCGATACCAAGGGATGCCGAGCCGTGGGCGGTCGGGGTCGCCGCCGGTCTCCAGCAGCGTGAGCCAGCGGGCGCGGCGCTGTTCGCGGTCCAGGATCAGGAAGTAGAACGCGACGACGATCCAGAACATGAGGAAGATGTCCAGCAGCGCCGCCCGTGACAGCACGAAATGCATGCCGTCCAGGGACATCAGCAGCCCCGCGGTGGCGGCCAGGAGCGTGGAGCGGAACAGCCGCCGCGCGGCGAGGACGATCAGCAGGATCGACACCACCCCGACCACGACCGCCGCGATGCGCCACCCGAACGAGTTGTACCCGAAGACCTGCTCGCCCAGCCCGATCATCCATTTACCGAGGGGCGGATGCACCACGTACTGCGGGGTGCCGTCCTCCGGGTTCCACTCGACCCCGTGCTGCAACAGGTCCCACGCCTCGTTGGCGTAGTACACCTCGTCGAACACCGTCTCCTTCGGATGCGCCAGATTCACCATCCGCAGCAACAGCGCCACCCCGGTGACCAGGATCGCCGCCAGCCAGAACCCCGGGGTCGCGGGTCCCGGCCGGGCGAGCCGGCGACGGGTCACGTCAGGCACGGTCCGGGCCTCCGACGAAGTCATCCGGTGATCGTAAGGGGGAGATCGCCGCGGCGGCGGCCCCGCCCGCAACAGTGCGGTGTCAGTGGTGGGTCTCGGCGGGCGCCTTGCGGGGCATCAGCGTGACGACCGGGACGCTGACGGCGACGAGCGCGAGGACCACGCCGAGGCTGACCGTCATGGCATGGTCGAGGCCACCGGCCGCGGCGTGGAAGAACAGCGAGGTGACGGCGGCCGAGCCGATACCGGCGGCGAGCTGCTGGACGGAGCTGAGCGAGCCGCTGGCGCTGCCGGCCTCGTCGGGGTCGATGTCGCCGAGCGTCACGTCGAAGATGGTGCTGTAGCAGCAGCCCATGCCGACACCCACGACGAACAGCGCCGGCGCGAGCGCCCACAGTCCGGTGGCGGTGCCCGAGGCGAGGACGAGTGCGAGGGCCCAGCCGGCGCCCGCCAGTACCAGCGCGAGCCCGATGAAGATCAGGGTGCGGCCGAGCTTCTCGACCAGCCCGCCCATGGCGGCGAACGCCGAGGCGATGATGCCCAGCGTCAGCGGGAGCAGGGCGAGCGCGGCACCGCGCGGGGAGGCGTGCAGGCCGGTCTGGATGAACAGCGACAGGACATAGACCAGGCCGGTGGTGGCGGCGAAGACGGCGAGGCCGACCAGCAGGCCGGAGGTGAAGCCGCGGTTGCGCAGCAGCGACGGCTTGATCAGCGGGTCGGTGGCGGTGCGCTGGCGGCGGGCGAACGCTACGAAGCAGGCGAGACCGCCGGCGACGGCGCCGACCGGCACCGTGGTCCAGCCGTTGGTGGAGCCTTCGATCAGGCCGTACAGCAGGCCGAACATCGTGCCGGCGAGCAGGCCGGAGCCCCAGCCGTCGACGGTCGTGGCGCGGTCGCCCTGGTCGCGGGGCAGGATCCGCACGGCGATCGCCAGGCCGGCGGCGCCGAGGATCAGGTTGACCAGGAAGATCGGCCGCCACGACAGGCCGAACAGGTCGGCGTCGATGACGAACCCGGCGAGGACCGGCCCGCCGACGGTGGCCACGCCCAGCAGCGGGCCGAACAGCCCGAACGCCTTGGTGAGCATGTCCCGGGTGAACGCCTTCGTCATGATCGCCATGCCCTGCGGGATCAGCAGCGCGCCGAAGGCGCCCTGGGCGATCCGGGCGAGGATCAGCACCGCGGGGTCCGGCGCGAGCCCGGCGACGGCCGAGGCGAGGGTGAAGCCGGTCATGCCGGCCAGGAAGAGCCGGCGCTGGCCGAACTTGTCGCCGAGCCGTCCGCCGACGACGAGCAGGACGCCCATGGCCAGCATGTACGCGGTGCCGAGCCACTTGATCAGGCTCTCCCCGCCGTGCAGGTCCTGGGCGATGGTGGGCGCGGCGATGTTGGTGACGGTCGAGTCGATCATGTCCAGGCCGTCGGCGAGGAGGACCAGGGCGAGGATCGCCCACATGGCGCGGGTGGTCAGGCCGCTGGTCGCTGTGGTGGTCATGCTCCGAGCATATGCAGAGTCACTCTAAAGTCAAAGTGATTCTGCTTTCATAGTCGGTACGATAGTGCGCATGACGACGACGCCCGGCCGACGGGAACGCAAGAAGGCGCTGACCCGCCAGGCCCTCGCGGACGCCGCGCTGGAGCTGTTCCTGGAGCACGGCTACGACGGGGTCACGGTCGCCCAGATCGCCGACGCCGCCGACGTGTCCCTGGCCACGCTGTTCAAGCACGTGCCGGACGGCAAGGAGGCGCTGATCTTCGACGACGGCACCGAGCGGCGCGAGGCGGTGGTGGCCGCGGTCCGCGACCGTCCCGCCGGCACCTCGGTCCTCGCCGCGCTGCGCGGGTTCATGACCGGCCGTGGCCCGTTCGCCACCGACCTGACCCCCGACCTGCGCCGCAAGCGTGACCTGATCGTGGGCACCCCAGCCCTGGCCGGGTACCAGCGCAAACTGTGGCTCGCCGGCGAGGGGGCACTCGCCGAGGCGATCGCCGCGGGAGGCGACGCGCAGGACCCCGCGACGCGCGCGCTGGCGCGCTACGTCCTGGAGATCCCGGAGCTGGCCGGCACCGACCCGGACCCGCGCGCGTCCCTCGACGCGATCTTCGACCTACTGGAGCGGGGCTGGACCGGCTGACGGCATCTGCAGCGTCGCGGTCTCGTATCCGGTCGGCGGCGGGACATACCCGGGCGGCGGGACGTAGGGGTGCAGGCGGACACCGGGCCGGTCTTCGCGGAAGCGGTCGAGCGCCGCATCGGTCACCGCCGTGCGGCGCAGGTCGAGCGCCTGCAGGTCGAACCGGTCGAGGACCGGGATGATCGCGTCGGTCACGGGTGTGCCGCTCAGATCCAGGGACCGCAGCCGCGTGACGCTCTCCAGGAGCCGTTCCACGTCCCGGTCCGTGCCATGCGCGAGGTGGAGGTCCAGGCTGTCCAGTTCGTCGGGCAGCGTCGCGGGCCCGGCGACCTCGTCGGCGGTGATCCGCAGCGTCCGCAGGGACCAGGGCACGGCGCCGTCCAGCCGCAGGACGCCCGGCGCGTGCAGGTCCATGGTGGTCACGGCCGGCAGGACCCCGGCGAGCGACCCCAACGGCGTCGCCGGCAGGCCGGTGATCGTCAGGGTTTCGACGGCGTCGAGCGACCTGGCGGCACGGACCTGGACGCCGTCCGCCGCCACATGCAACCGGAGCACCCGCAGCTTCGGGAAGCGGGCGAACGCCGAGAGGTCCCCGAGCGTCCACATCCGGTGGTCGAGGATCTCCAGGTTCGGCAGGTCCGGCAGCGCGGCGTCGAACCCGCCGGTCATCAGGTGCAGCGATTCCACGCGCTGCGGTGCGGCGGCGATCCGGCGCAGGTCCGCCGCGTCCCAGCACTCGGCGAGCGCGTGGATGCTGAACGGGACGTCGCGGCGCCCGAACGGCAGGACCGGCCCGCACACGTTGAACGGCGGCGGGCCGGTGGGTGCGTGATAGAGCATGTCCTCGTCGTCGAAGAACCGGCCGCAGCAGACGACCTCGACGAGGGTCGCGTCGCCGGTCTCGCTGACGACACCCAGGTTGATCCACTGCGGGACGCGGCCGTCGCGCCACAGCTCGGCCAGCGCCGTCTCCGCGTCGCACCGGTGCAGCGCCACGGCCCGCTCCAGGCTGCTGTCCTCGGGATACCGCACCTCGCCGGGCGCCGGCGCGTTGCCGTCGTAGGACTGGTTGAGCCGCACCCGGAACAGCAGCCGCTCCGGCAGCGGCTCCAGCACGGCCGCACGGGCGAGGTCCCGCGCGGCCGCCGCCGACGCCGCGAACCGGGCGGCGAACGCGTCTCGCTCCACGCCGCCGAATCTACTTGAGCTGGCCGGCCGTGAGGCCCGACTGCACCTGGCGCTGGAAGACGAGGTACAGGATGAGCACGGGCAGCATCGCGATCGCCATGCCGGCGAACAGTGCGCTGTAGTCGCCGGCATAGCCCTGGTTGATGGTGAGCGCGGTGAGCCCCTGGGTGAGGACCCATTTCTTCTCCGCGCCCTCCCCCTGCATCAGGACGATCGGCAGCACGTACTGGTTCCAGTGCCCGAGCAGGTTGAAGATGCCGACGCTGATCAGGCCGGGGCGGGCCATCGGCAGCATGATGCGGAAGAACAGCCCCCAGTGCGAGCAGCCGTCCACCATCGCGGCCTCGGCGACGTCGGACGGCAGCGTCCGGAAGAACGCGGTGAGGAAGAAGACGGTGAACGGCAGCGAGTACGCGGTGTAGACCAGGATCAGGCCGAGGTGTGTGGAGAGCAGGCCGAGGTTCTTCACCACGAAGAACAGCGGCACCAGCGCCAGGAAGACCGGGAACATCATGCCGCCGACGAACAGGAAGTAGATGAACCGCCCGAACTTGATGGTGTACCGGGCCAGCACGTAGGCGGCCATCGCGCCCAGCAGCATGGTGAGCACCAGCGCGCCGCTGACGACGACCGCGGTGTTGAGGAAGTACCGGCCGATGTTCGCCTCGGTCCAGGCGCGGCTCCAGTTGTCGAAGCGCAGCTTCGACGGCAGGCTCCAGGCGCTGGTGAGGATCTCGTTGTCGGACTTGAACGCGCTGAGGACCGCCCAGATCAGCGGAAACGTGGTGAGCACCGCCCAGCCGACGAGGACCGTGTGGGAGAACGCGTTGAAGACGCCGAAGCGCCGGCGCGGCGGCACCTTCGCCGCCGCTGGGGTCTCGACGCGGTCGGTGACAGCGGTCATGCGGGCCTCACAGCTCGATCCGGTCGCGGCGGGTGATGCGCAGCGAGACGAACGCGACGGACAGCGTCAGGAAGAACATCGCGACCCCGATGGCCGAGGCGTAGCCGAACTTGGACTCGTTCATGGCGTCGCCGTAGAGCCGCAGCCCGATGACGTCGGAGCTGTTGCCCGGCCCGCCGTCGGTGATGATCTGCACGATGGCGAACGCGTCGATCGCCAGGATCGCCAGGTACACCCAGGCCACCTGGATCGTGTCCCACACCAGCGGCACGGTGATCTTTCGCAGGATCTCGCCGCGCTCGGCGCCGTCGAGCATCGCCGCCTCGTAGAGTTCCCTGGGGATCGACTGCATGGCGGCGTTGAACAGCACGACGTAGAAGCCGACGTTGCTCCACACCATGACCGCCAGGACGCACCAGAACGCCAGGTCCGGGTCGCCGAGCCAGGGTTTGGCGAGGCCGTCCAGCCCGATCGCGCGGAGGAAGCCGTTGAGGATGCCGCTGCGCGGCGCGTACACCTCCTTCCACAGCACGCCGATGATCGCCACCGACAGCACCTGCGGGAAGAAGTACACGATGCGGTAGAAGGCGGCACCGCGCACGCCGTGCACGCCCGCCCGGCCCTTGCGCCCGCCGACGCTGAGCATCGACGCGAAGAACAACGCCAGCACGATCGTGATGATCGGCAGTGCCACGAGGATGATGGCGTTGTTCTTCAACGCGTTCCACACGTAGTGGTCCTGCAGGAGCCGGCGGAAGTTCTCCGGCCCCACGTATTCGTACGTCGGCGACAGCCCCCGCCAGTTGGTCAGCGAGATCTGGAACGCCTGCAGATACGGCGAGATGACGAACACGGCGTACAGCGCCAGCGGCGGTACGAGGAACGTGAGCACGAACAGGCGCCGACCGTGCCGCATGGCATCAGCTCCGCTTGTACTTCGTGATCGAGGTGTCCTTGGCGATCTCGTCGGCGCCCTTCTGGCACGCCTCGACGAACTGCGCGGCGTTGATCCGCTTGGTGAACAGGTCGCCGCAGGCCGCGTCGACGAGGTTGCGCTCCAGGCGGCGGTAGAAGGAGTTGTACACCCAGTTGAAGCCCTTGTCGCCGGACGCCTTCAGCGCCTTGGTGACGCTGGTGAGGCCCGGCGGCAGCTCGACGCCCTCCTCGGCGCCGGCGACGCAGGTCAGGCTGGAGGTCTTGCGGGTGAAGTCCGCGGCGCCCTTCTTCGACAGCATGATGCGCATCAGCTCCATGCCGCCGTTGGCGTTCTTGGCCTTCGCCGGCACGATGTACGGCTCGCCGGCGGTCCCCCGCAGCGCCTCGAACGGCAGCTTGTCGCCGCTGCTCAGGCTCGGCGTCGGCGCGACCGCCATCCGGAACGCGGGCGGCGTGACCTTCTTCTGCTCGCTCTCCAACCACGAGCCGCAGGAGATGAAGACGGCCTTGCCCAGCGACCACTCGGTCTGCGACTGGATGTGGTCCAGGCCCTCGGAGCCCGGCAGGATGTAGCCGTCGACGGCCAGCTGCGAGTACGCCTCGGCGGCGGCCTTGATCGCCTCGTGCTTCCACGCGTTGGGTTCGAGGTTGTCGATGGCGAGCAGGACGTCAGGGCCGGCCATCTTCGCCGCGGCGGACAGGATCAGCCAGCTCATGTAGCGCGGGTGCTTGCCCTGGTAGGTCCACGGCGCGATGCCGGCGGCCTTGATGGTCTTGCACAGGGCGATCATCTCGTCCCAGGTCTTCGGGTACTGCCAGCCCTTGTCGGCGAGGAGCTTCTCGTCGTACCAGACGCCGTAGGCGGTGTAGGCGTAGTTGAGCGAGAACACCTTGCCGTCGTAGGTCCCCGGCAGCAGCGATCCCGGCAGCAGGGTCTGGCGGACCGTCTTGCCGGCCACGTCGAGGCTCGGCGCGTCGAGCAGCGGCGCGAGGTCGGTGAGCGCGTTCTGCGAGACCAGCCCGTTGAAGTCGATCTGCGCCGACCCGGAGTTGTTGACCATGTCGGGCGGGCTGCCGTCGACGAACCGCGGCTGCAGCGTCTTGCTGATCTCCTGGGTGGCGGAGTGCTTGATCTCCGCCTTCGGGTACTTCTCCTTGTACATGGCCTCGTGGGCCTTGGCGTAGTCCTCGCCGAAGCCACCGTTGAAGATGACGACCTCGAGCGGGGCGTCGTCCTTGACGCCGAGCGGGTTGACATTGGTCTTGTCACCCTGCTCGGTCTTGGTGTCCCCGTCGCCGCCGCCCATGGCGCAGGCGCTCAGCGCGGCCGGGGCGGTGGCCAGCAGCCCGGCGGCGGCCGCCGTCTGCAGGACGCCCCTGCGGGTCAACGTGTTCATCCGTCGTGCTCCTTCGTGGGGGTCGAGGGGCCGCTCGTTGCTGACGAGAATGAAGGTTTCCAACGGAAGTTTCAAGAGTCGGAAGATTCCTGCCACGTGGCGGTCCTGGCCGCCTGTTGCCCTGTGGCAGGCGGCTCCACCTGCGGATATGCGTCGATGTCGCGGTGCCGGCCGACCGGCCGGCACACTCGCGGACCACGTAAATATTGACGAAATCGTTGCCGGACTATGAACGGTCGGCCCTACCCAGCGTTCGTGAGCCGTGCATGCACCGCGTCGCCGACGGGCTCGCCGGTGCACGCGGCGATGGCGAGGGCGGCGGCGCCGGCGGCACCGTCGCGGGCCTCGGCCGGCGTGACCTTGCACCGCTGCCGGACCCCCGCGCGGACCAGCTCGGCGACCGGGCCGCCGGCGAGCAGCACCGAGCCCGCCAGGACCACCGGGGACCCTTCGGGCGGGCCGCCGCGGGAGACCACGTCGAGCGCGTGCAGCAGGTGCTCCGCGGCGGCCTCGACGATCCCGCGGGCCACGTCGTCGCCGGCGTCGGATGCGGTCCCGACCAGGGGCGCGAGCAGGCCGAGCGCCGCCGGCGGCCGGCGGTAGGCGACCCGCACCAGGGCCTGGGCGTGCTCCTGCGGGTCGACGTGCGCTTCGGCTTCCAGGGCCGTGGTCACCGGTCCTGTGAGCAGCGTCGCCGGTCCGCGCCCGTCGAGCGCGCGCAGCACCGCACGCAGCGCCTCGCGGCCCAGCCACACCGCCGAACCCTCGTCGCCGAGCAGCCACCCGTAACCGTCGCAGCGGCGGAACGGCGCACCGTCGCGGAACGCCATCGCGGCGGCTCCCGTGCCGGACAGCAGCAGCAGGCCCTCCTGCCGCCCCGTACCCGCGGCGAAGGCAACCTCGAGATCGGTGACGCTGCGCGGATCGCCGGTCAGGCCGGCGGCGTGCCACGCCTCCTCGGCGGCCGCCCTCGCCTCGGCCCGCCCGGCGGACGCGGCACCGGCCGCGCCGATCACGCCCGCGGCGACGGCCGCCGGGTCGAGACCCGCCAGGGCCATGCGCAGCGCGGTCTCCAGGGCCTCGGCCGGGCGGCCACCGCTGGAGTTCTGGTTCGCGCCGGCCGCGCGCCCTCGCCCCAGCACCGTCCCATCGACGGTGCTCACCAGGCAGCGGGTGCTGGTCGCGCCCGCGTCCACACCCACGACCAGGGGCACGCGCACCCGAACACCGTACTGCATTGACGAAAAGCGCGTGAGAACGGAAACTTTCCCACATGAAGGTGAGCCGGCAGTCCGCCGAGAGCGGCGCCACGTCCACCGCGGTGAAGGTCAGAGGGCTGCTGCCCTCCCTTTCCCCGGCGGAGCAACGCGTCGGACGGATCATCGCCGACGAGTCCGCCACCGCCGCTCAACTGACGATCACGGAGCTGTCGAAGCGCGCCGAGACGTCCGAGACGACGGTCATCAGATTCTGCCGCGCCATCGGGTTCTCCGGCTACCCCGAGCTCCGCCTCAGGCTCGCGGCCGAGGCCGGGCGGGCCCTCGACGACGGCGCCGGCGGCGAGGAACCCGGCAGCGACATCAGCCAGACCGACGACCTCGCCACCGTCGTCAAGACCATCGCCTTCGCCGACGCCCGGGCCGTCGAGGACACCGCCGCCCAGCTCGACCTCGACATCCTGCAACAGGTCATCGACGCCGTCGCGGCCGCCCGCCGGGTCGACATCTACGGCGTCGGCGCCAGCGCGTTCGTCGCCCGCGACTTCCAGATGAAGCTGCACCGGGTCGGCCTCGTCGCCTACGCCTGGTCGGACCTGCACCTGGCCCTCACCAGCGCCGCGCTGCTCGACGAACGCGACGTCGCCATCGGCATCTCCCACACCGGCACCACCATCGACACGATCGAGACGTTCAGCGAGGCCGGCCGCCGCGGCGCCACGACCGTCGCGCTCACCAACTTCCCCAAGTCGCCGATCACCCGCATCGCCGACCTGACCCTCACCACCGCCGCCCGCGAGACCACCTTCCGCTCCGGCGCGATGGCCAGCCGGCTGGCCCAGCTCACCGTCGTGGACTGCGTGTTCGTCGGCGTCGCCCAGAAGACCTACGCACAGACCAAGGCGGCCGTGGAGAAGACCCGCGAGGCCGTCCGAAGCCGGCGGGTGCGACCGGAACGAGGCCCCTGGTGACCGTCCCTCCCCCGATCGCACCGACGGAGGAACGCAACGCGCGGACCCACCACATCGACCAGCTGCCGACCCTGCGCATCCTCGAGCTCATCAACGCCGAGGACGCGACCGTCGCCACCGCGGTCGCCGCCGTACTCCCCGACCTCGCCGAGGTCGTCGACCACAGCGTCGACGCGCTGCGCTCCGGGCACCGGCTGCACTACTTCGGCGCCGGCACCTCCGGCCGCATGGCGGTCCTCGACGCCACCGAGCTGCGCCCCACCTACGGCGTCGAACCCGGCTGGATCGTGGCCCACCTCGCCGGCGGCACCCCCGCGCTCACCGACGCCGTCGAGGCCGCGGAGGACGACGCCGAGGCCGGCGCCGCCGTCGCCGCCGAGGTGCTCACCGCCGGCGACGTCGCGTTCGGCATCACCGCCAGCGGCGGCACCCCCTTCGTCGGCGGCGCGCTGCAGGCCGCCCGCGACCGCGGAGCGCGCACCGTCCTGATCTCCGCCAACCCCAAGGCCACCCTCGCCGCCCACGCCGACCTCCACATCGCCGTCGACACCGGCCCCGAGGTCGTCACCGGCTCGACCCGCATGAAGGCCGGCACCGCGCAGAAGCTCGTCCTCAACGCCCTGTCGACCGCCGTGATGATCCGGCTCGGCCGCACGTATTCGAACCTGATGACCGACATGGTCGCCAGCAACGCCAAGCTCCGGGTGCGCCAGGTCCGCATGCTGGTCCAGGCCACCGGCCTGCCCGCCGACACCTGCCAGGCCGCCCTCACCGCCGCGGACGACGAGGCGAAGGTGGCCCTGCTGACCCTGCTGACCCGCGCCGACGTCAACCAGGCCCGCCAGGCCCTGCGCGCCGCCGGCGGCATCGTCCACCAGGCCCTGCACGCGGTCCGCTGAGTCTCAGGATGCCCGTGTACCGGGCGTCGCTGCGCCGGCCCCCAGACGCGGGAGTACCCCGACCGCGGGATGCCCGGCACTGAAGCGCGTGAGCGCGGGCGGGGTCACCGCCGTTCCCCCGAGATCGACGACAACGAGGTCCAGCCCTTCGAGCACCGGGATGATCGCGTCGGTGACCGGCGTGCCCCGCAGGCTCAGGCGCATCAGGCCGGTCGCTCCCTCCAGGAGCCGCGCCACGTCCTCGTCCGTGCCGTCGGTGAGGTGGAGCTCCAGCAGCTCCAGGCCGGCCAGCCGCGGCGCCCGGCCGGCGATCGCGGCGGCACTGAGGCTCAGCGCGCGCACCGGTGGTGCGAAGTTCCCGTCCAGCCGCAGGAGCCCGCCGGCGCGCAGGTCCATTGTGGACACATTGGATGCGGTGGCGGCGAGCTCCTCCTGCCCCCACGGGCGCGGCGGCAGGTTCGTGATCGTCAGCTCCTGCAGGGCCTCGAGCCGCCCGCCGCCGGCCCGGAAGCCGTCGGGTGCCGCCAGGTGCAGGTCGAGCCTCCGCAACTTCGGGAAACGACCGAACACCGTCAAGGCCCCACTGCCGGCGTGGTGTTCGAGGATCTCCAGGTTGGGCAGGTCCGGCGTTCCCGCGTCGAACTCGCCGGTCAGCACGCGCAGCGCCCGCACCGCGCCGCCGACGACCGCCAGCCGGCGCACGTCCGAGGAGTCCCAGCACTCGCTGATCGTGTGGATGCTGAACGGGGCGCCGTCGTTGCCGAACGGCCGCGCCAGTGCGTGCACGTTGAACGGCGGTTCCCGCCCGGCGTCGCGGAAGAACAGATCCTCGTCGTCGGTGAACCGGCCGGTGCCGGTCACCTCGACGACCGTCGCGTCGCCGGTCTCGCCGACGACCCCGACGCCGACGTGATGCGGGACGCGTCCGTCCCGCCACAGCTCGCCGACCGCGGTCTCCGCGTCGCACCGGTGCAGCACCACGGCCCGCCCACCGGGCTCACCCCAGGGCGCGTCGATCCGCAACCGGAACACCAGCGGCTCCGGAAGACGCTCGATCACCGCCGCCCGGGCGAGCTCCCGCGCCGCCGCGGCCGACCGCGCGAACCGGCCGGCGAACTCGTCTCTGTCCACGGCGCCAAACTACCGGTTCCGCGCCATTCCACATCCGCCGACGAAAATCGGTTGGCCACGGCGCCTCGGGCGCCTATCGTTGAATACACAAGGCAACGACAAACACCCGATCTACAGGAGCCACGATGAGGAACTGGACCGCCACGCAGACCCGGCAACAGCCGGCGTTTGCCGCTGCGCTGCCCACGACCCGAGTCGCGGCGGCCCACCCGCACAGCATGCCGGCCATGCGCACCGCGGGACGGTGGAAAGGCTAGAAACACCAGCCTTCCAACCGCCCGCCCCGCACAGGGACCGGGCGGTTTTTCATTTCCCATAGGGGTGTAGCTCAACTGGTTGAGCGTCGGTCTCCAAAACCGAAGGCTGCAGGTTCGAGTCCTGTCACCCCTGCGCACAACAATGCCCCAGCACGCTGCGGGCGCATGGTTCCACCTTGAGAACTCCACAGCGGATGGCATTTTCGGGAACGACCGGCTTGGTGACCGGACCTGGTTTGGGGCCAGGAAGCGCGGGGTTCGATTCCCCGGTTCCCGACTGTTTCCATGGGGTTGTAGCTCAGCTGGTAGAGCGTCGGTGCGGCATACCGAAGGCCCGGGGTTCGATTCCCCGCTTCTCCACGCAGGTCCTTTTGGCGTAAGCGGTAGCGCGGCTGGTTGAAGCCCAGCGGGTCCCGGTTCGACTCCGGGTGAGGACACCTTGGCCGATGGGAGCTCGGCTAATCGGCAGGCCGCGAGGTTTTGGTCCTCGCTGTGGGGGTTCGAGTCCTCCGCTCCCAGCTTGCACATTGCCGACGTAGCTCAGTCTGGTCAGAGCGCTGTCCTGGTACGACAGAGGTCACCGGTTCGACTCCGGTCTTCGGCTCCACATCCCCCCGCCAACGCAGCACGACTGGTCGTGCATCCGTTTCGTAATCGGAAGGTAGTCGGTTCGAGTCCGACCGTTGGCTCTGGGCTGAGCACTGGTGTGCAGCGTCGCTTTGCAAGCCTCGCCTGCTCGGTTCGATCCCGAGTCGGTCCACGCAGTACATGCCCGGGTAGCCCAATGGGAGAGGCGTCGCGCTCAGATCGCGGAGGTTCAGGGTTCGAATCCCTGGTCGGGTACGCAAGCCCTGTCGGTCCAGTCAGGAGTGGACGCCGCCCTGTCAAGGCGGAGATTCGCCGGTTCAAATCCGGTACGGGGCGCCGTTGGAGAGCTGGCCGAGCGGCAGGGCGGCGGCTTGCTAAGCCGTCGAACTCGAGCAGGTCGCCAGTGGCCCCGAACACGTTGATGGCGGGGCTGGCCAGAGACTCTTGGACAGCAGGACGCCGTAAGATCCATGCATGGAGAAGCGTTGTTGCCAATGCGACGAGTCCAAGCCGCTGGAAGCCTTTGCGATCAACCGCTCGAAGCCCGACGGACGCCACAACCAATGCCGCGCCTGCAAGAAGGTCTACAACGCGGCCTACTACGAGCAGACAAAGGATCGGCACAACCCTGGACGGGCCGAACGTCGACGGCAGGAGCGGGTGCGCATCCGTCGCAAGCTCATCGAATACCTTCAGGAACACCCGTGCATTGACTGCGGCGAGACCGACATTTTGGTGCTTCAGTTCGACCACCAGGGCGACAAGTTGTTCGACATCGGGGCGGGCGCTGCGAAGCTGAGTTCCTGGACCCGGGTCGAGCGTGAGATCGCGAAGTGCGAGGTCGTCTGCGCCAATGATCACCAGCGCAGGACGGCCAGGAAATTTGGCTGGCACAAGTTGAAACACCTGAGCGCCGCTAGCTGAGTGGTTTAGCACCGCACTCTTAATGCGGGGACGTCAGTTCAATCCTGACGCGGCGTACCACCTCCCCCTGGCAGCTCGACGGACCGAGCGGCCGCCTTCTAAGCGGACGGTTGCCGGTTCGACTCCGGCCCGGGGGACTTCTCCTGCCAGCTCGACGGATCGAACAGCGCCCTCCTAAGGCGACGGTTCTCGGTAAGGCAGCGCACGTGGCTGATGATCAGAGGTTCCGGGGGGGTGCATCGGGTCTGGCTCCCAAGCCCTGGTAGCTCATGGGGAAGAGCACTGCGTCGACCCCGCAGGGGTGCCTGGTTCGAGTCCCGTATGCGCGACCATTCCGGTGTCGTTCAACGGCAGGACGGGTAGCTGTTGACTACCTAATCGAGGTTCGAATCCTCGCGCCGAACCATGCCTGTGTAGCTCAATTGGAAGAGCGCCTGTCCTACAAACAGGATGTTGGGGGTTCGAGTCCCTCCGCGGGTACGCAAGAAGTGCATGGCGTTCGTGGTGTACCGGATGTGCACGCCAGGTTGTGGCCCTGGTGGTTCGGGTTCGACTCCCGACGATCGCCCTGATGCCGTCCGCTGTGGAGCACCGTGGGTGCGGGCGCTGGCTGCCCGGCCGCTGCTCATAACGGCGGTGTGCCCGGATCGACACCGGGACCCACGACCGTTCGGCTATCTGAGCCGCCATCCGCTGCTGCTGGCCGTCCGCGCTCGGCGGGCTCGGTGGCGCCCTGGTGTTCAGCGCCGGCGCAGTTCTCGCGGCGAGGCTCAGCGTGACGGCCCGGCACCCCGCGGATTGGACGTCAGACCTGTCGTGAGACTCGCAACCTCAACCCCCGGTCTTTCGGTTGCCGCGCGCATGCGCGTGTTTCGGCCGCGCGGAGCGCTGGGCGTGCGAGCGGCAGCGAGCATTGGGGGTGTGGGGTGAGAATCCCCCACTGCTCTTTCGGCCGGAGGCCGCCGCGGAAGGAACAGGCTTGAGTGGGAGCGCAGCGAGCATGGGGGGTGCGGGGTGGGAACCCCCCGCCGGGGCGCGGCGCCAGCCGTGGCCCAGCTGGCTCAGCGGCGGCGGAGTCGCCGGAGCATGCGGGCGTCCTCGAAGCCGGCGGCTCGGGCCGCGGCCTCGACGGTGGCGCCGTGGCCGATGAGGTGTTCGGCGCGTTCGAGCCGCAGCAGCTGCTGGTACCGCAGCGGCGTCAGCCCCGTCGCGTCGCCGAAGGCGCGGGTCAGGGTGCGTTCGCTGACACCGGCGGCGAATGCGAGGTCGCGCAGCGGCAGGCGGTCGGCGAAGCGGGCGTCGATGAGGTCCTGGACGCGGTGTACCACGTCGGAGAGGTGCGCGCGGTGCCGGAGCATGGCGCTGTCCTGCGGTTCGTCGCCGTTGCGCCGGGCGTAGACGACCATCTCGCGGGCGATCTGCGCGGCGACGCCGGGGCCGTGCCGGGTCGCGACCAGGTGCAGGGCGAGATCGATGCCGCTGGCGATGCCGGCCGAGGTGACGATCCGGTCGTCGATGACGAACAGGACGTCTTTGAGGACCTTGGCGCGGGGGTACTGCGACGCGAGCCGGTCCTGCAGCAGGTGGTGGGTGGTGCAGCGGCGCCCGTCGAGCAGGCCGGCCTGCCCGAGCGCGTCGGCGCCGGAGCAGACGCTGGCGCAGGTGCCGCCCGCGGCGTGGTGGGCCGCGAGCCAGGCCCGGGCGGCGGCGGACAGCCGGCCGTTGTCCGGGAAGCCGTGGCTGCGCCAGCCGGGGACGACGACGAGGTCGGCGGTGTCGAGGTCGGGCAGTGGTCCGGTACGGCGGATCGAGACGCCCTGCGCGGAGGGTACGTCGTCCTGCTCGGCCACGTAGTGCAGTGCGTAGTCCAGGCCGAAGTCGCGGGCCGTGGAGAAGACCTGGGCCGGCCCGGCCAGGTCGAGCAGGTGCAGCTGCGGCACGAGCAGGAAGACGACCTTCATCAGCCGATGGCTTCCTTGACCGTGGCGATCGTGGCGAAGCGGCCGGCGAGGGCGTACTCGGTGCGGGCGATGATGTCGTCGGTGGACAGGGTGCGGGGGCTGGCGAGGATCTCGTCGTAGGGCAGGTGCCGCTCGTCGCGGTGCGGGATCGGGAACGTCGCGGTGGCCTCGGTGACGAACGTGACGTCGTAGCCGAGGTCGCCGGCCATCCGGGTGGTCGTCTCGCAGCACAGCTCGGTCTGGATGCCGGTGACGACGAGGTGGCGGATGCCTTCGGTGGTGAGCAGCTGCTGCAGGCCGGTGGTGGTGAAGGCGTTCGCCGACGTCTTGGTGATGACCGGTTCGTCCGGCAGCGGGGACAGGCCTTCGATCGGGCGGACGTGGCCGTTGCGGGGGTCGAAGACGTTGTCGACCTCGTGGTGCAGGACCCACACGATCAGGTCACCGCGGGCGCGGGCGGCGTCGATCAACGGGTTGACCGTCGCGACGATGTCGGGGTTGGAGACGGCGGCCCAGCTAGGGCGCTGGCGGAAGGACTCCTGGATGTCGATGACGAGCAACGCGCTTCTCATGCCGTCGATCCTGCGCCGTCGACCGCGTCCGCGACAGGCATCGCCTGGCCGGAGGCCGGACCGATCCGGTCACGCGACGACAGGCGCAGGCTCACCCAGTACAACACCAGCAGCAGCAACGCCAGGGCAAGGAGGGTGGAGCCGAGGACGTTGACACCGGCGCGGGCGAGCAGGACACCGATGGCGGTCGGGACGAGGGCTCCGCCGAGGCCGGCACCGGCGATCTGCAG
This sequence comes from Dactylosporangium sp. NPDC049525, assembly GCF_040676755.1. NCBI lineage: Bacteria > Bacillati > Actinomycetota > Actinomycetes > Micromonosporales > Micromonosporaceae > Dactylosporangium > Dactylosporangium sp. NPDC049525. The sequence goes on from NZ_JBFAPO010000058.1 coordinate 51,708, forward strand.
GCCGATCGCCCGGTCGGCGTGCGCGGCCCCGACGCGTTCCGCGGTGGTGAGCGTGAGCAGCGGGAAGACGGGCGCGGCGGCGAAGCCGATCAGGCCGAGGCCGGTGGCGGCGAGCCAGCCGGGGCCGGGCAGCGCGACGAGGAACGCGCCGGCGGCCATGCCGAGCAGGCAGCCGGCGATGACGCGGGACACGCCGATGCGGTCGGCGACGGCGCCCTGCACGACCCGGCCGAGGAACAGGCAGGCCCAGTAGCCGGACACGCACACGCCGGCGACCGCGTCGCTGATCCCGCGGCCCTCGGTGAGCAGCAGGAACGCCCACAGGCCGGCGCCGGCCTCGACGGCCACGTAGACCCCGAAGGCGACCACGCCGAGCCACACCGCGGGCAGCTTGAGGGTGTCCCGGCCGCGTTGCGGCGTCTCGTGCACGGGCACCGGCGCCCGGCCCCAGCTGCGGGCCTTGGTCACGAACGACAGGGCGAGGCACAGCTGGGCGGCGGCGACGACGGCGTATCCGAGCCGCCACGGCGATCCGGCGCTGATCACCGAGGTCATGATGAGCGGGCCGATGGCGACGCCGAGGCCGAAGCAGGCGTGCATCCAGTTCATGTGGCGGGCGTTGAAGTTCGTGGCCGCGTACGCGTTGAGGCCCGCGTCGATCGCGCCGCCGCCGAAGCCGCCGAGCAGGGCGCACGGCACCAGGAACCACAGTCCGGGGGCGAGGGAGTACCCGGCGAGGGCGAGGCTCGTCGCGGCGGTGCTGGCGGCGAGCAGCCAGCCGACGCCGACGCGGGCGAGCAGGAATCCGGCGGCGACGCTGGAGGTGAGGTAGCCGGTGGTCGCGGCGACGAGGAGGTAGCCGACCGACTCGGTCGACACGTCGAACGTGCCGGCCATGAACGGCCAGCCGACGCCGAGGAGGCCGTCGGGCAGCCCGAGGCTGATGAACGCGAAATAGGCCAGCACGAGCAGCGACGTTCTCACCGAGACGATCTTACGGGTTCCACCATCCGGGAAGGTCCTCCCAATATGAGAGATGAGAATATTAGAGTCTGGGACATGGCCAACAACGTCTACACCCATGGACACCACGAGTCGGTCCTGCGCTCCCACCGCTGGCGCACCGCCGAGAACTCCGCCGCCTACCTGCTGCCGGTGCTCCGGCCCGGCATGAGCGTGCTCGACGTCGGCGCCGGCCCGGGCACCATCACCGCCGACCTGGCCGCCGTCGTCGCCCCGGGCGAGGTCACCGCCCTGGAGGCGACCGCCGAGGCCCTTGAGGTCACCAAGGCCGGCGTGCAGGGCGTCGCCTATGTCGTCGGCGACGTGCACGCCCTCGACTTCCCCGACGACACGTTCGACGTGGTCCACGCCCATCAGGTGCTGCAGCACGTCGCCAACCCCGTCCAGGCGCTGCGCGAGATGCGCCGCGTCTGCCGGCCCGGTGGCTACGTGGCGGCCCGCGACAGCGACTACGCGGCGTTCACCTGGTTCCCGCGGCTGCCGGAGCTGGACGAGTGGATGGCGCTGTACCAGCGGATGGCCCGCGCCAACGGCGGCGAGCCCGACGCCGGCCGCCGGATGCTGTCCTGGGCCCGGGCCGCCGGTTTCACCGACGTCACGTCCACGTCGAGCACCTGGTGCTTCGCCGACGAGGAGGACCGCGCCTGGTGGGGCGGCATGTGGGCGGACCGCGTCCGCGCCTCCGCGATGGCGACGCAGGCCCTCGCCAGCGGCGTGACACAGCAGGACCTGCAGCGGCTCTCCGACGGCTGGCGCGCCTGGGCCGACTCCCCCGACGGCTGGCTGTCCATCCTGCACGGCGAGATCCTGGCCCGCCCCTGATCTAAGGCGTGTTTGGTAAGTGGATGCCGGGCTGCGGCGGACCCCACTTACCAAATACGCCTTAGGCTCGTCCGATGGAACGACCGCTCGTCACCGTGTGCCGGGACTGCTGCTGCGGCTCGGCGCGCAAGCACCCCGACGTCGACCACGCCGGGCAGGTCGCCCGGCTGCGCTCGGCGCTGGGGCAGACCGGGGTGCGGGTCAGCGCGTGCCTCGACGCGTGCGAGCGGTCCAACATCGTCGTCGTGCACCCGACCCCGGCCGCGCGGCGGGCCGGGGCCCGGCCGGTCTGGCTCGGCTACGTCCTCGACGACGCGGTCATCGGCGACCTGACCGCCTGGGTCGAGGCCGGCGGACCGGGGGTCGTGCCGCTGCCGGAGATCCTCGGGCTCTACCGCACCAACCCGCCGGTCGGTCAGGGGTAGCGGCGGGGGGTGAACACGACCGGCGTGCCGCTGTCGCCGCGTTCCACCGCGCGGGTCTGCGACGAACCGACGATGAGCAGGGTCCGCATGTCCACTTCGGACGGATCCAGGTCCGCCAGGCGCACCACCCGGACCCGCTCGCCCGGCCCGCCGACGTCGCGGCCGAGCACGACCGGGGTGTCCGGGGACCGGTGCCGCAGCAGCAGGTCCCGGGCCGCCTCGACCTGCCAGGTGCGGCTCTTCGAACCGGGGTTGTAGATGGCGATGACCAGGTCGGCGCCGGCGGCGGCGTCGAGGCGGGCCGCGATCACGTCCCACGGCTTCAACCGGTCCGACAGCGACAGCACGCAGAAGTCGTGGCCGAGCGGCGCGCCGACCCGGCTCGCCACCGCCTGCGCGGCCGTCAGCCCGGGCAGCACCCGCACCGGGACGTCCTTCCAGCGCGGTTCGGCGGCGACCTCCAGGACCGCGGCCGCCATCGCGAACACGCCCGGGTCACCCGAGGAGACGACGGCGACGCGGCGGCCGCCGTCCTTGGCGAGGGCGAGGGCGAACTCGGCGCGCTCCGCCTCGACCTTGTTGTCCGAGGCGTGCCGGCGCTGCCGGGGGTTGGCCGGGATCCTTGCCAGGTAAGGGCCGTAGCCGACGAGGTCGTCGGCGGCCTCGACCGCGGCGAGGGCTTCCGGGGTGAGCCAGTCACGGCCGGCGGGTCCGAGCCCGACGACGACGACCTCACCGGCGGCGACCGCAACAGGTGCGGCGCGCAGCGCCGACGCCGTCTCCTCGTGCACCCGGCTCGGCAGCAGCGCCAGGGAGAAGTACGGCACGTCGGCGGGGTCCACTGTGGACAGCGGCGCGACGCGTTGGCGGTCGGTGGTGGCGCGCTCGACGTACCAGGCGTCCTGCAGCCGGCCGGCCCGCTCCAGGGCGTCGCGGACGGTGCCGAAGGTGCGGCCCAGCTTCATGACGGCGGCGGAGTCGGTGGCCGCGAGGCGCTCCGCGAGGATGTCGGCCGGCAGGGTGCCGGGCAGGACGGTGAGGATCTCGTCGCGCTCGACGAGGGGCCGGCCGAGGACCGCGGACGCGCCGGCGATGGAGGTGACGCCGGGGACGACCTCCGTCTGGTACGTGTGGGCGAGCCGCTTGTGCATGTGCATGTAGGAGCCGTAGAACAGCGGGTCGCCCTCGCAGAGCACGACCACGTCGCGGCCGGCGTCGAGGTGCGCGGCGAGCCGGGCCGCCCACGCGTCGTAGTGCTCCTCGATGACCGCGCGGTAGTCGCCGATCTCCTCGGTGGTGACCGGGTAGACCAGGGCCTCTTCGATCTGGCCGTCGCGCAGGTACGGCGCCGCGATCGACCGCGCGATGCTGCGCCCGTGGCGGGCGCTGTGGAAGGCGACCACGGGCGCGGCCGCGACGAGCCGGGCCGCCTTCACCGTGACGAGCTCGGGGTCGCCCGGTCCGAGACCTACGCCGTACAGCCGCCCGATGTCCACTGTGGTCATTCCTTCTCGTCCGCGATCGCGTTGACGGCGGCGGCCGTCATCGCGCTGCCGCCACGGCGGCCGTGCACGACCAGGTGCGGCAGGTCCGACGCCGCCAGGGCCGCCTTCGACTCGGCCGCGCCGATGAACCCCACGGGGATGCCGAGCACCGCCGCCGGTCGGGGCGCGCCCGCTGCGATCATCTCCAGGAGGCGGAACAGCGCCGTCGGCGCGTTGCCGACCGCGACGACGGCGCCGGCGAGGCGCTCGCCCCACAGTTCGAGGGCGGCGGCGCTGCGGGTGGTGCCGAGCTCGGCGGCGAGCGCCGGCACCCGCGGGTCGCGCAGGGTGCACAGGACCTCGTTGCCGCGGGGCAGCCGCGCCCGGGTCACACCGGAGGCGACCATTTCGGCGTCGCAGAGGATCGGGGCGCCGTCGCGCAGCGCGGCGCGGGCGAGGCGGACCACGTCGGCGCTGTACCCGACGTCGGCGGGCAGGTCCACCATCCCGCACGCGTGGATCATGCGGACGGTGACCTGAGCGACGTCGGCGGGCAGCCCGGACAGGTCGGCCTCGGCCCGGATCGTCGCGAACGACCGCCGGTAGATCTCCGCGCCGTCCTTCACGTAGTCGTACGCCGTCACGAGACCACCTGGTAGCCGTCGGCGGTCGCGAGCATCTCCACGTGCCTTCCCTTCGGTGCGCCGCAGCGCCGTTCGCAGCCGACCCAGTGCACGGGCAGGTCCCGCGGCACGGTGCCCGCCTCGACGGCCGCGCGGGCGTCGGCCCGCACGTCGGCGAGGGCTTTGGCGCAGCCGGGCCGGCCGGCGCACGCGGTGACCCCGGCCCACGGGGAGGCGGGGTCGGTGACGAGGCCGGCCGCCGTCAGCAGTGTCTCGACGGGTCCAGCTTGTGCGACGGGCACGTCCGGCACGACGACGGTCCGCCACGGCGTGACGATGATCTCTCCCGGCGCGGCTTCCACCAGCGCCGCGGACTGTGCCTGGGTGAACAGGCCGAGCGGCACGACGACGGTCAGCGCGGCCTGGCCGTCGAGCTGCGGCGCCCACCCGGCCACCGGGCCACGCCGGCCGTCGTATTGACCAACGTCGGCGCGATCAAAGCCGTTGTATTGACCAACGTCCGCGCGGTCTGGGCCGCTGTATTGACCGGCGTCTGTGGCGTAGGAGGTGGCCAGCCGCGCCGCCACCCGCGCCCGGCCGTCGGTCAGCTCCGTCAGGCGCCACGCCGTGCCGCCCTGCTCGGCCCGCTCGGCCAGGAACGCCCTGGTGGCCCGCAGCAGGAGGTCAGCCGCGCCGGCCGGCGTCACGGTGCCGGCACCGGCCGGCATGACGGTGCCGGCCAGGACCAGGCGGTCGCCGTGCAGGCCGACGTCGCCGCCGAGCGGGGTCACATCGCCGCGCCCGTCGTCGACGGTGACCAGGAACCTGCCCGGAAGGTCCGCCAGGGAGGCGTCGGCGCACAGGCCGGCGTCGTACGCGGCCACCACCGGCCGCACGTCCAGCTCCCCGAGCCCGTCGCGGCCGCTGAGCGGGCTGGCGATAATGTTGCGGACCCGTTCGTGAGTGTCCGACGGCAGCAGCCCGGCGGCGGACAACCGGGCGGCCAGCTCGACCTCCGCACCCGGTCGCAGCGCCCTGACCTGGATGTTCCCCCGCGAGGTCAGCTCCAGCGCCGGGTCGCCGAGGTCGAGTGCCGCGCCGCGGAGCACGGCCAGGGCCGCGACGCTCAACCGGCCGCCGGGCAGCCGGACCCGGGCCAGGCCACCGTCGGCCGCGGCGTGGACCTGCACGGCGCCCGGGCACCGGTCCGGAGCGTCGCGTCCACTGGCAGCCTGCACGGGCCGGATACTACTGCGCAGCGGCTCGCTTGACTCAAGACAGCGCTGTCCAGGAGAGTTGGCGGTGCTGTACGGCGACGTGTGGAGGAAGCCGGTGTCAATCCGGCGCGGTCCCGCCACTGTGACCGGGGAGCGGACCTCCGACGCAAGGCCACCGGGCGCGAGCCCGGGAAGGCCGGAGGCGAGCGCCGATCCGGGAGCCAGGAGACTCTCCGTTGCCGGACCTTTCCCGACCGACTTGGGGCGCGGACCCCGAGGGAGGACCCCGGCGTGATCCTGCTGTTGTCGACGTCTGACACCGACCTGCTCAGCGCCCGCGCGAGCGGTGCCGCGTTCCGGCTGGCCAACCCGTCCCGCACCGCCGTGGAGGACCTGCCGGCCCTGGCCGACGGTGCCGACCTGGTCGTGGTGCGGTTCCTGGGCGGCTACCGCGACTGGCAGGAGGGTTTCGACGCGCTGCTGCGGCTGCCGCTGCCCGTGGTCCTGCTCGGCGGCGAGCAACTGCCCGATGCCGAGCTGATGTCGCACTCGACGGTGCCCGCCGGGGTCGCCGCGGACGCGCACAAGTACTTCACCGAGGGCGGCCCGGCCAACCTCGGTGAGCTGCACAACTTCCTGTCCGACACGATCCTGCTGACCGGCCACGGCTTCGCGCCCCCGGCGACGACCCCGACCTGGGGACCGCTGGAGCGGGCGGGCACGGACCACGACGGCCCGACGGTTGCGGTCATCTACTACCGGGCGCATCACCTCGCCGGCAACACCGCGTTCGTGGAGACGCTCTGCGCGGCGATCGAGGACGCCGGCGGCCGGGCGCTGCCCGTGTTCGCCTCGTCGCTGCGCACCGCCCCGGCGGAGCTCTTGGACACGCTGCGGCAGGCCGACGCGCTCATCGTCACCGTCCTCGCCGCGGGCGGCACCCGGCCCGCCGACGCGCAGGCCGGCGGCGCGGACGAGGCGTGGGACGTGGGCGCCCTGGCCGCCCTCGACGTGCCGATCCTGCAGGGGCTCTGCCTGACCAGCGCCCGCGACACCTGGGACAGCAATGACGACGGCCTGTCGCCGCTGGACACGGCCACGCAGGTCGCGATCCCCGAGTTCGACGGCCGGATCATCACGGTGCCGTTCTCGTTCAAGGAGGTCGACGCCGACGGGCTCACCGTCTACGTCGCCGACCCGGAGCGGGCCGGCCGGGTCGCCGGGATCGCCGTCGGGCACGCCCGGCTGCGGCACCTGCCGGCCGCGGACCGCAAGGTCGTGGTGATGCTCAGCGCATACCCGACGAAACACGCCCGGATCGGCAACGCCGTCGGCCTCGACACGCCCGCGAGCGTGGTCCGGCTCCTGTCCGCGCTGCACGAGCAGGGCTATGTGGGTGCCGACGGCTTCCCCAAGGACGGCGACGCGCTGATGCACACGCTCATCGCCGCCGGCGGGCAGGACGTCAACTGGCTCACCGAGGACCAGCTGCGGGGCAACCCGATCAGGATCTCGGCCGGTCGCTACCGGGCCTGGTTCGCCACGCTGCCGTCCGACCTGCGCGCGGAGATGGAGCGGCACTGGGGGCCGGCGCCGGGCGAGCTGTTCGTCGACACGTCCCGCGACCCGGACGGTGAGATCGTGCTCGCCGCGCTGCGCGAGGGCAACGTCGTGGTCATGGTGCAGCCGCCGCGCGGGTTCGGGGAGAACCCCGTCGCGATCTACCACGACCCGGACCTGCCGCCGAGCCACCACTACCTGGCCGCGTACCGGTGGCTCGCCGACGAGTTCGGCGCGCACGCGGTCGTGCACGTCGGCAAGCACGGCAACCTGGAGTGGCTGCCCGGCAAGACCGTCGGGCTGTCCGCGTCCTGCGGCGCCGACGCGGCCCTGGGCAACCTGCCGCTGATCTACCCGTTCCTGGTCAACGACCCCGGCGAGGGCACCCAGGCCAAGCGCCGGGCGCACGCCACCCTCGTCGACCACCTGATCCCGCCGATGGCGCGGGCCGACTCGTACGGTGACATCGCCCGCCTCGAGCAGCTCCTCGACGAACATGCGACGATCGCGGCCCTCGACCCCGCGAAGCTGCCCGCGATCCGCGCCCAGATCTGGACGCTGATCCAGGCCGCCCGCCTCGACCACGACCTGGGCCTGGCCGACCGGCCCGGCGAGGACGGCTTCGACGAGCTCATCCTGCACATCGACGGCTGGCTGTGCGAGATCAAGGACGTGCAGATCCGCGACGGCCTGCACGTGCTCGGCGTCGCACCGTCGGGTGAGGCCAGGGTCGACCTGGTCCTGGCGATGCTGCGGGCCAGGCAGATGTGGGGCGGCACCGTGGCCGCGCTGCCAGGTCTCCGCGAGGCGCTCGGTCTTGACGAGAGCGGCTCGGGTCGCGTGTCGGTCGACGAGGCCGAGACGCAGGCCCGCGCCCTGGTCGCCGAGATGGAGTCGCGGGGCTGGCCGGTCGGCGACATCTCCGACATTTCTGATTCGCCGGATGTGGTACGGGTGCTCGAGTTCGCGGCCCGGGAGATCGTGCCCCGCCTGGCGCGCACCACCGACGAGCTGACCATGGTGCTGCACGCCCTGGACGGCGGCTACGTCCCGGCCGGGCCGAGCGGCTCGCCGCTGCGCGGCCTCATCAACGTCCTGCCGACCGGCCGCAACTTCTACTCCGTCGACCCCAAGGCGATCCCGAGCCGCCTCGCCTGGGAGACCGGCCAGGCGATGGCCGACTCGCTGCTCGCCCGCTACCGCGCCGACCACGGCGAATGGCCGCGGTCGGTCGGGTTGTCGATGTGGGGCACCAGCGCCATGCGCACCGCCGGCGACGACATCGCCGAGGCCCTGGCCCTGCTCGGCGTCCGCCCCGTCTGGGACGACGCGTCCCGCCGGGTCGTCGACCTCTCCCCCGTCGACCTCGCCGAGCTGGGCCGTCCCCGCATCGACGTCACCATGCGCATCAGCGGCTTCTTCCGCGACGCGTTCCCGCACGTCGTGGCGCTGCTCGACGACGCCGTGCAGCTGGTCGCGGGCCTGCCGGAGTCCGCCGAGGACAACTACGTGCGCGCCCACGTCACCGCGGACCTGGCGCTGCACGGCGACGCCCGGCGCTCCACGCTGCGCGTCTTCGGCTCCAAGCCGGGCGCGTACGGCGCCGGCATCCTCCCCCTCATCGACAGCCGCAACTGGCGCGACGACGCCGACCTCGCCGAGGTCTACGCCGTCTGGGGCGGCTACGCCTACGGCCGCGGCCTCGACGGCCTCCCCGCCCGCGGCGACATGGAAGGCGCCTACAAGCGGATCAGCGTCGCGGTCAAGAACACCGACACCCGCGAACACGACATCGCCGACTCCGACGACTACTTCCAGTACCACGGCGGCATGATCGCCACCGTCCGCGCCCTCACCGGCCGCGCCCCGGCCGCGTACGTCGGCGACAGCACCAACCCCGACGCCGTGCGCACCCGCACGCTGAGCGAGGAGACCGCCCGCGTCTTCCGCGCCCGCGTGGTCAACCCCCGCTGGCTCGCCGCGATGCGCCGGCACGGCTACAAGGGCGCCTTCGAGCTCGCCGCCACCGTCGACTACCTGTTCGGCTTCGACGCCACCGCCGGCGTGGTCGCCGACTGGATGTACGAGAAGCTCGCCGAGGCCTACGTCTTCGACCCCGAGAACCGCAAGTTCCTCGACGAGTCCAACCCGTGGGCCCTGCACGGCATCACCGAACGCCTCCTGGAAGCCGCCGACCGCAACCTCTGGGAGCACCCCGAACAGTCCACGCTGGACGCCCTGCGCCAGGTGTACCTCGAAACCGAGGGCGACCTGGAGGACGGTCAGTAGCTTCGGGCGGGTTGTCGACAGTTCCGGTTCTCGTGAGGGTGGGGAAGCGCGAGTATGTGGGCATGGAACAACCGGACTGGCAGGGCCCCCTCACCGAGGCGTACGAGCAGGCGACCCGCTTCCTGACCGGCCTGCCGGACCGGCCCGTCGGCAGCCGCGCCACGCTGGAGCAGCTGCGGGCGTCGCTCGGCGGGCCGTTGCCGGAGACGGGGACCGACGCGCGGGAGGTGGTCGCCCGGCTGGCCGAGGCGGCCGACCCCGGGGTGGTCGCGTCGCCGAGCGGGCGGTTCTTCGGGTTCGTCATCGGCGGGGCGATGCCGGCGGCGCTCGCCGCGGACTGGCTCACCGGGACCTGGGACCAGAACGCCGGCCTGTACGTGGCCGGGCCCGCCGCCGCTGTCGTCGAGGACGTCGCCGGCGGGTGGCTGCGCGAGCTGTTCGGGCTGCCCGCGCACGCGTCCGTCGGGTTCGTCACCGGGGCGCAGATGAGCCACGTGACCGCGCTCGCCGCGGCGCGGCACGAGGTGCTGCGCCGGGTCGGCTGGGACGTGGAGACCGGCGGGCTGCACGGGGCGCCCCGGATCACGGTGCTCGCCGGCGCGGACCGGCACTCGACGATCGACCGGGCGCTGCGGTTCCTCGGGATCGGCACGGCGGCGCTGGTGCCGGTGAAGGTCGACGCGGAGGGCCGGCTGGTGACCGCCGCGCTCCGCGACGCGCTCGACGGCCTCGACGGGCCGGCGATCGTCTGCGCCCAGCTGGGCAACGTCAACACCGGCGGGTGCGACCCGATCGGCGAGATCTGCGACGCCGCGCACGCCGCCGGGGCGTGGGTCCACGTCGACGGCGCGTTCGGGTTGTGGGCCGCGGCCAGCGACCGCCACCGGCATCTCGTGGCAGGGGTCGAGCGCGCCGACTCGTGGACGACGGACGCGCACAAGTGGCTCAACGTCCCCTACGACTCGGGGCTGGTCTTCTGCGCCCACCCGGCGGCGCACCGGGCGGCGATGGGGGTCCGCGCCGCGTACCTCGTGCATGCCGGCGGCGACGAGCGGGACGCGCTGGACTACAACCCCGAGTTCTCCCGCCGGGCCAGGGGTTTCGCCGTGTATGCGGCGCTGCGCTGCCTCGGGCGCGACGGCGTCGCGGCGCTGATCGACCGCAGTTGCGCCCTCGCGGCCCGCTTCGCCACCCGGATGGCCGGGCACGTCCTCAACGAGGTCGTGCTCAACCAGGTCCTGGTCGGCTTCGGCCCGGACACGGCCGACGTCGTGCGCCGCGTCCAGGCCGACGGCACCTGCTGGGTCAGCGGCACCACCTGGCACGGCAACCCCGCGATGCGCTTCTCCGTCAGCAACTTCAGCACCGACGAGGCCGACATCGACCGCGCCGCCGATACGATCCTGCGGCTGGCCGGTCGGTGAGTCGCGGCCGGGCCCAGAGACTTTCGCCGATGAATGCTATTCTAAATCGATTTGATGGATGAACGCTCCGTAACCTCGGCCGTCTTGGGAGAACAGTGGACAAGCGGTTGCCGACCAGGCGTGGCACGAACCTGCCGCGGATGGGCGACTTCAACGAGTCGGTGGTCCTCGACGCCATCCGCCGGGTGCCGGACGGGCTGAGCCGGGTCGAGCTCGTCGAGGCCACCGGCCTGTCCGCGCAGACGGTGTCGAACATCTGCCGGCGCCTGCTGGACTCCGGCCTGGCCCGTGAGGCCGGCACCCGCAGCTCCGGCAGCGGCCAGCCACGGCGGCTGCTGCAGGTCAACGCGGACGCGCGGTATGCCGTCGGCGTCCACCTCGATCCGGCGGTGGTCACGTTCGTGCTGCTCGACCTGCTGGGCAAGGTGGTGGCGCGGGCGCAGCGTCCCACGCCCGAGGCGGCCGACCCGGACCACACGCTGATCGAGATGAGCGAGTCGATCAACGCGCTCGTGCGCGACGCCGGGGTGCCGCGGGAGAAGATCCTGGGCTTGGGCATCGCCGCGCCGGGACCGGTGGACGTGACGTCCGGGCTGGTCATCGCGCCGCCCGAGCTGACGGGCTGGGGCCGGGTGCGGCTGCGCGACTATCTGGCGGAGACCACCGGGCTGCCGGTGCTGCTGGACAAGGACGTGATCGCCGCCGCCGTCGCCGAGCGCTGGGCCGGCGCGGCCACCAACACCGGCAACTTCCTGTTCTTCTACCTGGGCACCGGCTCGGGGATGGGCCTCGTCGTGGACGACGTGGTGCTGCGCGGCTTCTCCAGCAACGCCGGCGAGGTCGGCGGGCTCTACGCCGCCTGCACCACCAACGCCCTGGTCACCGAGGCGATCGAGCAGGGCGTGCTGGGCCCGGAGTTCAAGCCGGCCGGGCCGCGTGACGCGGAGCAGAGCCTGCGGCACCTGTGCCGGCACGCGGCGGCCGGCAACGTGACGGCCGGCGAGATCATCGACCGCTGGGCGGTCCGGGTGGGCCGGGGGGTCAGCGCCGCCGCCACGCTGGTGGACGCGGAGATGATCGTGTTCGGCGGGCCGATCTGGCCGCTGCTGGCGGACCGGTTCATGGCCATCATCCCCGGCATCGTGGAGAGCTCCCCGTTCGTGGAGCGCATCCACTCGACCACCGTCACCACGACCGCGCTGGGCATCGACGTCGGCGCGATCGGCGCCGCCTGCCTGGTGCTCGACCAGATCCTGTCGGTCCAACCGCAGTCCCTGCTGCTGGGCTGACGGCCCGGCACCAACCCGGCACACGGCCCAGCAGCGGGTCAGTGGCCGGGTCAGGGCCGGTGCGCGGCGCCGTCGGTGCCGCGCAGCAGGGCCCAGCGGTCGTGGTGCAGCGGCGGGGGCACCGGATACCGGCGGGCCGCGGCCTCGTCGAAGTCCACGCCCAGGCCGGGCACCTCGGCGGGGTAGAGGCTGCCCCGGTCCGGCGTCGGCGCCCCGGGGAAGACCTCCAGGGTGGCGTCGCGGAACCCGGCCGCCTCCTGGATGCCGAAGGCCGGCGTGGAGACGTCGAGTGCGACGTTCGCCGCCTGCGCCACCGGGCTGACGTCGCCCGGCCCGTGCGGCGCCGTGCGCACCCCGAACAGCTCGCACGCGGCGACCAGCTTGCGGGTCGGGGTCAGCCCGCCCAGGGTCGGGATCCGCACCCGCGCGAAGTCGATCGCCCGCTGCTCCAGCAGCGGCAGGTATCGGCTCACCTCGTCGTAGAGCTCCCCGACCGCAAGGGGGACCGGGCCGGCGGCCCGCAACTGGCCGAAGTGCGCGCTGTCCTCCGGCGCGAGCGCGTCCTCGAGGAAGTACAGCCCGGCGTCGGCGACCGCGGCGACCAGGAGCCGGGCCTGCGCGGGGGTGAGCCGCTCGTGTACGTCGTGCAGCAGTTCGACCCGGTCGCCGACCCGCCGCCGCACCTCGACGAGCGCCGGCGGGACGTGGTGCAGGTAGGCCAGGGAGTCCCAGGTGCCGCGGCGGCGGTCCACCGTGGCGCCCCCGGACGCGGCCCCATAGGTGTCCACGCCGGGCACCGCCACCTGGACGCGGACGTGCCGGTATCCCGCCTCGACCGCGGCGTGCACCTTGTCCGCGATCTCCCCGGGATCCGCGCCGTCGACGTGGGTGTACGCCTCTGCGCCGTGCCGGGCCCGGCCGCCCAGCAGCGAGTACAGCGGCAGCCCGGCGACCTTCGCCTTGATGTCCCACAGGGCGACGTCGATGGCGCCGAGGGCGTTGTTGGCGATCGAACCGCCCCGCCAGTAGCTGCTGTTCTGCAACAGCCGGTGGATGTCCTCGATGTCGCCGGCGTCGCGGCCCCGCAGCAGCGGGCCCAGGTACTCGTCCACGACGGCGCGCACGGCCAGGGTGCGCTGCGGGTCGCTGGCGCAGCCCAGCCCGTACAGCCCAGGCTGGTCCGTCTCGACGCGGACGATGAGGTACGGGCAGCCCTGCGGCGCGCACAGAAACGTGCGGACCCGGGTGATCCGGGCGGCCCCGGCCGGCGTCGCCCACGGCGCCGGGGCCAGCACGTCGTGCAGGTCAGGTGCGCCTGCCAGGGCGCCGACCTGCGCGGGGCCCGGCCCGCCGGACTCCGGTGAATGTTTCACCGCTGTGCCCACCTCCTGACCGCTGTGACGTGGTTGACACAGTCCATCGATTCGATTTAGTTTCTCGGGACAGAGTGGCGCATGTCAATGGCGCCCTGGACGCGAAGGCTCGGCACCGTGATGACACATGATCGACGTGCGTGGCGGCCAGCACTGGCCGTCCTGGTGGCGCTGGCACTCGGCGCCACCACAGCCGCCTGTGGCGGCGACTCCGACAACGGCAACTCGTCCGACAAGTCCCTGGTGATGTGGACCTTCAAACAGTCCCACCTCAAGGCACTGCAGAAGGTCGCGGAAGGATTCCAGAAAGAGACGGGCATCTCGGTCAAGGTCGAGGCCTACGGTCCGGACGATGCGTACGTGACCAAGGTGCAGGCGGCGGCCCAGACAAAGAGCCTGCCTGACCTCTTCGAGGTGCACACCACCGGCGACGACTTCACCTTCGGCGCCGCCGGGCTGCTCACCGACCTGGCCAAGGACGTCGACGACGCCTGGCTGAAGAGCTACCTGCCGACGGTCAAGCAGGACGGCACCGTCACCGAGGAGTACTACAAGAAGTCGCTGGCCCAGGACGCCAAGACCAAGGGCATCCAGCTGGGCCAGCGGTACAGCGTCCCCCTCACGATCGGCACGTTCGGCATCGTCTACGCCAACAAGCAGCGACTGGCCGACGCCGGCATCACCAGCGCCCCGGCCACGTGGGAGGACTTCATCGCCGCCCTGGAGAAGGTGAAGGCGAAGAACCCGGACAACGGCGGCGTCACCCTCGGCCTCAAGGCACCCACCACCGGGCTGGAGTGGCTCATGCAGCCCATGGCCTACGGCATGCTCGGCGCCGACAAGTTCCACGGCCTGTTCGGCAAGGACAAGGCCGGCAACTTCTCCTCCCCCACGGGCGTCCAGGTGCTGGACACCTACGGTCAGATCACCCCGTACTGGATGCCCGGCACGCAGAGCCTCGACATCGACGCGGCCGACCTGGCCTTCGCCCAGGGCAAGTCGACGTTCGACATCGGCGGCACGTTCACCCTGGCGTTCCTGTCGCAGAACGGGTTCGACGCCAGCAACGTGATCACGTTCCCGGTGCCCGCCCCGGCCAGCGGTGCCGTCAAGGACCTGAGCCTGGCGCCGTTCACGCTGACCGGCATGTCGGTCTCGGCGACCACCAAGAACCGGCCCGGCGCCATCCAGTGGCTCAAGTACCTGTCCAAGGCCGACACCGCGGCCACCTTCGCCAAGGAGGCGCTGGACATCCCGCCGGCCGACCTGGGCGCCGACCCCACCGCCGCGGTCGGACCGGCACTGGGCGCCATGATCAAGGCGTTCGGCTCCGGCCCCTCGGCGTACAACCCCGGTGACACCTCCTACAAGCCCAGCGCGTACGACGGGACCCCCGTCGCCAACGTCCTGATCGACTACAGCCCCTTGAAGAAGCGGTCCGCCGCCGACACCGGCGCGGAGATGGCCAAACAGATCGACGCCTACTGGACAAAGCAGTAATGGCTGTCCCGACCATCGCGAAGGGCCCGTCGCCGATCCGGCGGGCCCCCCGCGCCAGGAAGCGGTACCGCCGGGCGGACGTCGCCTGGGGCTACGGCTTCGTGGCGCCGGCCATCGCTCTGTTCGGGCTGATGGGCGTCTACACCATCGTGTACGGGCTCTCGCTCAGCTTCGCCACCTGGAACGGCTTCACGCCGAACTGGCGCTGGGTGGGCCTGAAGAACTACTCCGACCTGCTGTGGAACGACCCCAAGTACGCGCCGATCGTGCACCAGGCCGCGCTCAACACGATGTGGGTGATGATCGCGGTGCCCGTGCTGACCGTCCTGGTCGCCTTCCCCCTCGCGGTGCTGCTCAACTCGGTGCGGCGGCTGAAGACGGTGCTGCGCTCGGTGTACTTCCTGCCCCAGGTGACCAGCGGCATCGCCGTGTACTTCGCGTGGATGTACGTGCTGCAGCCCGACGGCGCGGTCAACCTGATGCTCGGCTCGGTCGGCCTGGGCAGCCTCCAGCAGCCGCAGGGCTGGCTGGGCAACACGGCGACCGCGCTGCCGACCCTCATCGTGATCACCGTGTGGTCCGGGGTGCCGGTGTCGATGCTGCTGTACCTCGCCGGCCTGCAGGCCGTGGACCCGACGCTCGTCGAGGCCGCCCGCGTCGACGGCGCCAGCTCCTGGCACATCACCCGGCACGTGATGTGGCCGCTGCTGCGGCCGATCACGGCGATCATCGTGCTGCTCGCCCTGCGCGACTCGCTGCAAGGGTTCCAGACGTTCCTCATCATGACCAACGGCGGCCCCGGCAACCACACCAACGTCCTCGGCCTCGAGGCGTACAAGCTCGCCTTCCTGTCCCAGCTCGATCCGACCCTGGGCCTGTCCAGCGCGCTCGGCTGGATGCTGTTCGTCGCGGCCGTGATCCTCGCCGCGATCAACCTGCGAGTCATGCGGAGAGCCACGTGAGCACCGAGACCGTGCGACCGGCCGCCACCGGCGCACCCGCGACCGACCGGCCCGTGCCCCGCAGGCGCGTCACCTGGTCGCTGCCCGGCGTGCTGGCCCGCGTCGTGGTCGGCGCGCTGCTGCTGCTGTACGCGGCGATCAGCCTGTACCCGTTCCTGTGGATGGTGTCCGCCGCGTTCAAGGACCAGTTCGAGGTGGTGCGCGGCGGGAACCTGATCCCGCGCAACCCGACCCTGCACACCGTCGTCGAGACCTGGAACGAGCTGCACTTCTTCGACTACTTCCTCAACAGCCTGAAGGTCACCGGGCTGACGGTGTTCCTGGTGCTGGTGATCTACTCGGCCGCCGGCTACGCGTTCTCGGTGCTGCACTTCCCCGGGCGCAACGCGCTCTACCGGCTGTTCCTGGTGCTGCTGTTCGTGCCCGGGGTGACCGTGCTGCTGCCCATCGTGCTGCTGGACTACAAGCTGGGGCTGCTGGGCGGGCACTGGGGGCTGATCCTGCCGTTCGTGAACGGCACGGCACCGCTGTCGATCCTCATGCTGCGCAACGCGTTCGACGCCATCCCGAGCGAGCTGCGCGAGGCGGCACGCGTCGACGGCGCCGGCGAGCTGCGGATCTTCGCCGGCATCTACCTGCCGCTGTCCCGGCCGATCCTGATCACCATCGCCGTCCTCACCGCGATCCCGACCTGGAACGAGTATCTGCTCACCCGGGTCTCGCTCAACGACCCCGACATGTACACCCTGCCCATCGCGCTGCAGAACCTGCAGTCCAGCGCGGTGCAGCACTACAACGTACTGATGGCCGGCTCGATGATCGTCGTGGTGCCGGTGATCATCCTGTTCGTCGCGGCGCAACGGTACTTCGTCAACGGCCTGATGGGCGCGGTGAAGGCGTGAACGGCCCGTTGCGGGCGCAGCCGGCTCCGCACCCGATCGGCGGGCACCTGTGACGGGCGCGGTGCTCGTCACCGGCGCCGCCGGGGGCATCGGCCAGCTCGTGGTGGCCGAACTGGTCGGGGCCGGCCTGACCGTCCTCACCGCCGACCGGGTCGACCGCTACGCCCCCGGAGTGGCCGGGCGGCACATCGGCGACCTGCGCGATCCCGCGTTCGTCACCGAGTGCTTCGCCGGGCCGGCGGCCACCGCGGCCGGCGGGGTGGACGCCGTCGTGCACCTGGCGGCGGTGCCGGCTCCGGGCATCGTGAGCGAGCACGACACGCTGCTGTTCAACACCGCCTCGGCGTACCTGGTGTGCACCGAGGCCGGACGGCGCGGCGTACGGCGGATCGTGGCCTCCTCCAGTTTCTCCGCGGTGGGCCTGGCCTGGGCGGACCGGGACCTGTCGCCGCACTACGTGCCGGTCGACGAGCGGCATCCGTCCCTGACCGTCGACTCCTACGGCCTGTCGAAGACCTTCACCGAGGAGATCGCGGCGTTCACCACCCGCCGGTTCGGCGTGCCCACGGTGTGCCTGCGCTTCCCGTTCGCGGGCACGGGCGAGCGCCTGCGCCGGCACCTCGACGCGGTGCACCACGACCCGGCCGGCAACCGGCGCGACCTGTGGGCGTGGGTGGACTCGCGCGACGTCGCGCGGGCCGCGCACGCCGCGCTGACCGCGGACCTGACCGGCCACCACGTGCTCAACATCGCGGCACCCGACACCGCGGCCGTCGTGCCGACGCGGGAGCTGCTGCACCGGTTCCACCCACGCACCGCGGTGCGGGCCGAGCTCGGCGACCACGACGGCCTGATCGACACCAGGCTGGCCGCGACCGTGCTCGGCTTCGCCTCGGCGTACAGCTGGCGGCGGGAGCCACCGGCTGGTCCGAGCGCCGCACCGCCGGTCCAGAACCCCGCGCCGTCGCCGCTGCCCGCCGGCGGACGCGTGCACCACCCCGGTAGCGACACGCTGAGATCGGACGATCCCGGAGGCAACCCGTGACAATCCCAACGCGTCCCCGAAGCAGGCGATGGGCCTTCATCTGGCCGGCCGTGCTGGTGCTGGCGGCCCTCGCCGGACCCGTCAGCGCCGCGCACGCGGCGGCGGACCCCGTCATGTACCCGCGCGGCATCGGCGCGGATCTGGGTCCGGACCCGGTCACGCTCGGCGTCCAGGTGCGCGGCGGCGACTCCCCCGCCGGCCTGCGCACCGGCACGCTGGACGGCCGGACGTACTGGCAGACGCAGGTCGCCGCGGGCACGACGTACGTCGGCGTCACCCCCGACGCCGGCTACGCGTCGAGCGTGGCCCAGGCACCGATCGTCGTCGTGGTCACCTACTACGACACCGGAAGCGGGCAGCTGACGCTGCGCACCGCGTCGGGCGACACGAAGACGGTCGCCGACCTCGCCGGCACGAACACCTGGCGGCTGGCCGCGGTCGGGCTCGACGGCGCCGCGCTCACCGCCGGCGGGGGCGAGCTGCGCATCGCCGGGCGCACCGGCGACGCCCCGTCCGACGTCACCGTCGCCCAGGTCCGGATCACCAGGTCCGGGCCGCAGGCCACCCTCGGCGCCACCGCGACCGACACCGGCCTCAGCCCGAGGGCCGGCGACAACGAGGCGGGGCTGGTCACCGGCGCGACCGCCGGGCGCGGCTTCTGGCGGACCAACGCCGCCGCACCGGCGCCCGGGACCAACTACCTGTACATGAACGTCGCGGACAGCTACGCGTACAACAACGCCGACATCGTGATGGTCAGCGTGGACTACCTCGACGCGGGCAACGGCACCCTCTTCCTGCACTACGACTCCCCCGGCGGCGAGATCCCGAACATGTTCAAGCCGTCGCAGGTCGTCACCTACGGCGACAGCCAGACGTGGAAGACCCACGACTTCGTCCTCGACGACGCCATCCTGACCAACCGCACGAACGGCGCGGACTTCCGCCTCACCCACGACGGCTCCCCGGTCGAGCTCACGGTGGCCGCGGTGCGGGTGACCGTCGTCCCGCGCCAGCTCGACGTCAAGGCCGGGCTGCGGGCCCTCGTCGCGTCCGCGAACCTGGCGCTCTACGCGGCGCGGGAAGGCACCCGCGACGGCCAGTACCCGCCGGGGTCGAAGGCGGCGCTCGCGACCGCCGTCGCCCAGGCGCAGGCGGTGCTCGACAACCCCGCTGCCACCGAGGCGCAGGTGACGGCGGCGCTGCGCACGTTGTACGACGCCGACCAAGCGTTCCGCGCCTCGGCCGTCGACACCGACCTGGCCCGCCACGGCACGCTCACCGCCAGCAGCAGCGCCGCCGGTTCGAGCCCGGCCGCGGCCAACGACGGTGCCGCGGCGACGGCCTGGACCAGCGGCAACGGCGGCGGCGGCGAGTGGCTGCGGGCCGACCTCGGCACGGCGCGGCCGGTCAACGAGGTGCTGGTGCAGTGGGGCAACGCCTACTCGCCCGACTACACCGTCGAGGTCTCCACCGACGGCACCACCTACACCGCCGTCGGACGGTCCGGCGCGGCCGGAGGCAACAGCTCGGCGCGCACCCGGTTCCCGACCACGACCGCGCGGTACGTCCGGCTCAACCTCAGCGGCTACGCCGCCGGCCTCACCGGTTTCGACGTGGCCGGGTTCCAGATCCGCGAGCAGCGCACCGTCGCGCCGGCGCCGAAGCTCGTCACCACCAGGTACCCGACCGCCGACGTGGTGGTCGCCGACTTCGACGCGGGCGCGTACGGCGCCGACCCGACCGGGAAGAAGGACGCGACCGCGGCCATCAGGGCCGCCCTGGACGACTGCTACGACGCGGGCGGCGGGACGGTCTGGCTGGCGGAGGGCACCTACCGGGTCACCGACACGGTCGAGGTGCCGGCCTTCTGCACGCTGCGCGGCGACCGCCGCGACCCTGACCGCGACTCTGGCCAGGGCCACGGCGGCTACGGCACGGTGGTGAGCGCCGACCTGCCCGCCGGCGACAACGGTCCGGTGCTGTTCCGCATCGGCGGCAGCGCCGGCGTCATGGGCGTCACCACGTACTACCCGCGGCAGAACGCGACCGCGCCGGTGCCCTACAACTTCACGTTCGAGATCCCGGGCAGCGCCTGGGCCAGCGACGAGAACTACATGATGAGCACGGTCTCGGACGTCACCATGCTCAACTCGTACCGGGGCATCGGCATCAGCACCATGCGCGACGAGCGGGGCCGCCCGCCCGGCAACGGCCAGACCCACGAGTCAGCGACGGTGCGCAACGTCAAGGGCACGGCGCTGCTGGAGGGCGTCGAGGCCTACAACGGCGCCGACGTCGGCACCTGGGAGAACGTCTCGCTGAGCAACGCCTACTGGGCGCAGGCACCGGCGGCGTACCACCCGCCGCGGCGGGCCGCGCTGGACGCCTGGACCCGCGCGCACGGCACCGGGTTCATCCTGGGGGACCTGGAGTGGGACCAGTTCGCGGACCTGTCCGCGGCGGACTACCACGTCGGCATCCACGTCGTGCGGGGGCTGCGGGCCGAGTTCACCGGCGTCTTCCAGCGGGTGCAGGTGCAGCGCACCGACACCGCCCTGCTGGTCGACCAGCTCGACTCGCGGTGGGGGCTGGCCCTCGCCGCCAGCCGCCTCGAAGGCAGTCAGGCCGCGGTGGTGAACAACGGTGGCGGCTACGTCAAACTCACCGACACCAAGCTCACCGGCGCCGTGCAGGGGACGGTGTACCAGCTGGCCGGGACCGTGCCCACCGACGACGCGGCACCCGCCGTCGCCAAGCCCGAACGCCGGGTCCTCTACGACGTGAGCAGGGCGCCGTACAACGCGCCGCGGGGCAACGGCTACCTCCCGGCGCAGGACGCGACGGCCGGCATCCAGCGGGCGCTGGACCGGGCCCGGCGGGACGGCGGCGGCGTGGTCTACCTCCCGGCCGGCTGGTACCGCCTCGAGGGGCGGCTCGTCGTCCCGGCCGGGGTCGAGCTGCGCGGCGCGTCCTCGGTGCCGAACCGGGACGAGGACGGGCGCAGCGGCGGCACCGTGCTGCTGTCCTACGCCGGGCGCAACACCGCCGACCCGGACACCGCCCAGGCGGCCGTCACCCTGCGCGGCGAACGCGCCGGGGTCAGCGGCCTGCGCATCTTCTACCCGGAGAACAACCCGGCGGCGCCGGGCGGCCTGGTCCCCTACCCCTACGCCATCCGCGGCCAGGGCAGCGGCACCTACGCCGTCAACATCGGCCTGCCGAACGCGTGGAACGCCATCGACATGGCCACGTACCGCAACGACCACTTCCTGGTCCGCAAGATCAAGGGCACCTTCGTGCGGCACGGCGTCACCGTCGGCAGGAGCGACGGCGGGCGGATCGAGGGCGTGCTCAGCAACGGCAACACGTTCGTGCGGACCGGCTTCTACCTGCCCAACTGGGTCCTCGGCAAGGACCTCTTCCCACAGGTGATCGACGGCTGGACGCGCAAGTACGCCGACCTGATCACCGTCGACGGCGCGACCCGGCTGACCGTCGCGAACTCGTTCGGCTACGGCCTGCACAATGGTCTCGTGGTGAACTCCGGTGACGTCCGGGTCTTCAACCTCGGCACCGACAACCTCGGCACCGACGGCTATACGGTGAAGGTGGCCGGCGGGAACGTCACCGTCGTCAACCTCATGCGCTACAACGGCACCACCAGCACGGGAAGGGCCAGGCTGCACAACGTGATGGTGATCAACATCGTGGAGCGCAACGTCACGGCGTCGGCGGCTCCCGACGGTGCTGGCACGGCCACGCTGAAGGGCAACGAGACCCGGCCCGGCTACTACGAGCCCGGCGGCCAGGTCACCGCATCGGCCAAGGCCGCACCCGGTTACCGCTTCGTGAACTGGACCGTCGGCGGCACCACGGTGTCCACCGCCCGGGAGTACACGTTCACGGTCACCGACGACCAGGTGTACACCGCCAACTTCGTCCTGGAGCATGCCGCATGACACCACCGAAACACCGGAAGCGGTCGTGAGCGTCGTCGTGATGGTCCGCGGCGGCTGGGAGGGACACAGCCCGGTCGCCGCGACCGACCGCTACGCCGGCCAGCTCCGCGACCGCGGCCACGAGGTCGTCACGTCGGAGACGCTCGACACGTATCTCGACGCCGACCTGCTGCGCCGCGCCGACCTGATCGTGCAGTGCTGGACGATGGGCACCATCACCGCCGAGCAGCTCGCCGGGCTGGCCGCGGCGGTGCGGGCCGGCACCGGCTTCGCCGGCTGGCACGGCGGGATGATCGACGCGTTCCGCGCCTCGCCGGACTACCAGCGCATGACCGGCGGCCAGTTCGTGCACCACCCGCCGCAGTTCCTCACCTACGACGTCACACCGGTGTCCGAGCACCCGGTGGTCGCGGGCACCGGCCGGTTCACGGTCCACACCGAGCTGTACACCGTGCACGTCGACCCGTCGATCGAGGTGCACGCGGTCACCGACGTCGACGGCGTCGCCATGCCGGTGGTGTGGACCACCCGGTTCGGCGCCGGCCGGGTCTTCGTCACCACCGTCGGGCACGAGCTGAAGGACCTCGAGGTCCCTGAGCACGACCAGATCATCATGCGGGGGCTGACATGGGCAACGCGTTGAACGTCGGCATCATCGGCGCCGGAAAGATCAGCGGCGCCTACGCCACGACGTTCGACCGGCTGTCAACCGTCGCCCTGACCCGGGTCGCCGACCTCGACGCCGGCCGCGCCGCCGCCCTGGCCGCGGAGCATCCGGGGGTCCTGGCCGCGACCCCGGACGAGCTGCTCGCCGCCGACGACGTCGACGTGGTGCTGAACCTCACCGTGCCGCAGGCGCACGCCGCCGTGACCCTCGCCGCGATCGCGGCCGGCAAGCACGTCTACGTGGAGAAGCCGCTCGCCGCCACCACCGCCGAGGCGCGCACCGTCCTCGCCGCCGCCGCACAAGCCGGCCGCGCCGTCGGCTGCGCCCCGGACACCGTGCTCGGCACGGGCGTGCAGACGGCCAGGGCCAGCGTCGCCGCCGGCGACATCGGCACCCCGATCGCCGCGACGGCGTTCATGGTCACCCCGGGCCACGAGCGCTGGCACCCGGCGCCGGAGTTCTACTACCAGCCGGGCGGCGGCCCCATCCTCGACATGGGCCCGTATTACCTCACGGCGCTGGTGACGCTGCTGGGCCCGGTCCGGCGGGTGACCGGCATGTCCTCGACGCCGCGCCCGACCCGCACGGTCGGCGCCGGCCCGCGCGCCGGCACGGTCATCCCGGTGCAGGTCGCCACCCACGTGACCGGCGTGCTCGAACACGCCTCGGGCGCGCTGACGACACTGATGATGAGTTTCGACGTGTGGGACGCGCGGCTGCCCCGGATCGAGGTGTACGGCACCGAGGGCACCTTGAGCCTGCCCGACCCGAACGGCTTCGACGGTCCGGTCCGCCTGTTCGCCGCGACCGGCGGCGAATGGGTCGAGGTCCCCGAGCGGGCCGGCTACCGGGACGCCTCCCGCGGCTTCGGCGTCGCCGACCTGGGCCGGGCGCTGCGGACGGGCACACCGCACCGCGCGAGCGGCGAACTGGCGTTCCACATCCTCGACGTCATGGAATGCCTCCTGGCCGCCGCTGACACCGGCGCGGCGGTCGAGGTCGCCAGCACCTGCGAAATTCCCGACCTGGTCCCGTTCGGCGCCGGCCCCGACGACGAGTAGGCGGTTCAACGGCACGGCAGTGAGGTGGGCCACGTTGCTTGTCGGGTGGCATACATCAGGGATTCAACGCCGCGACGGCACGCATACGTTCGTGGCGTCACACCGAAACCCCTGTCGTACCACCACATATGAAGGAACCGAATCCCCATGAAGCGTCTGCTGATCGCGTCCGCCGTTGCCGGTGCCACTCTCCTGCTGACCGCCGCCTGCGGCGGTGACGACAAGAAGGCCGAGCCTGCCGCGGCCGCCTCCGCCGCGCCCGCCGCGGCCAGCGCCGCACCCGCCGAGAGCGCCAAGCCGTCCGGCAGCGCCAAGGCGTCGGGCAGCGCAGCCGCCGCCGGGAAGGGCCTGCAGTACGAGAAGGTGGCGCAGCTGACCGGCGACCTGTTCACCAAGGACCCCCTGTGCCCGGTCGGCCAATGGGACACCAACTCGACCGGCGTGCCCAGCAAGTACCGCTCCGCCGTGGCGAACTTCAAGCAGTTCGACTGCTACAAGAAGAAGGGCGACTTCATGCCGTCCCGTGGGCAGCAGTCCATCTTCGTGGAGTTCAAGGTCGCGAACGCGGCGAAGGCATACGCGCAGGAGCAGGCCAAGATGTACCCGACGCTGATCGTCGGCAACACGGTCGTGGTCGCCGGCACGGGGCTGGAGAACACCGACATGAAGGCGTACCTGACCGCCGTGCAGGAGACCGCGGGCGGCGCGGGCGAGATCCTGGCGAAGTCTTAAATCCCCAGGTCACTCCCTTAATTCGGGTCGCGTATTGACTTGCGCGCCGGGGCGGGAATAGCCTCCGATGGATCTGTAAGGCAACTTCACAGATTCGGTCCTCCGTCGTCACCCACCGACGCGGCGGAGGACGGTTCCCGCCCGCCCCGGACCCACCCCCGACACGGGACCGGCGTGGGCGCCCCGCCCAGAAGGGACCCCCGTGACCCCCACCCGCACCCGCCCATCAAGACGCCGGCTCGGGATCGCGCTCGCCGCGACCGTGCTCGCCGTCATCGGCACCGGCGTGATCGCCATGACCACCGCCTCGGCCGCCACCACCGGCCAGATCACCGGCTACGGCGGCAAGTGCGTCGACGTCGCCGCCGCCAGCAGCGCCAACGGCACCCAGGTCCAGCTGTACACGTGCAACGGCACCGGCGCGCAGCAGTGGACCGTCGGCGACGACGGCACCATCCGCGCGCTCGGCAAGTGCCTCGACGTCGCCGCCGCCAGCACCGCGAACGGCACGAAGATCCAGATCTGGGACTGCAACGGTTCCGGCGCCCAGCAGTGGGCGAAGCAGAGCGACGGCACGCTGCGTTCCCTCGGCAAGTGCCTGGACGCCACCGGGCCCAGTTCCGCCGACGGCACCAAGCTCCAGCTGTGGGACTGCTTCGCGAGCGCCAACCAGCAGTGGACGCTCCCGGGAGGCACCACGAACCCGACCAGCAACCCGCCGACGAGCACCCCGCCGAACAACCCGAACAACCCGGATCTGGGTCCGAACGTGTCGGTGTTCGACCCGTCGATGTCGGCCTCGACGATTCAGAGCCGGCTGAACACGGTGTTTAACCAGCAGGTGACGAACCAGTTCGGTAACGCGCGGTATGCGTTGCTGTTCAAGCCGGGCACGTACAACGTGAACGCGAACGTGGGCTTCTTCACCCAGGTCGCCGGTCTGGGCATCTCCCCGGACTCGGTGGTCATCAACGGTGCGGTGCACGCGGAGGCGGACTGGTGGCCGGACGGGTCGCAGAACGCGACGCAGAACTTCTGGCGGTCCGCGGAGAACCTGTCCGTGACCCCGACCGGTGGTCTGGACCGGTGGGCGGTGTCGCAGGCCGCGCCGTACCGGCGTATGCACGTGCGCGGCAACCTTGCGCTGTCCGACGGTGGCTGGTCCTCCGGCGGCTGGATCTCCGACAGCAAGATCGACGGCCAGATCCAGTCCGGTAGCCAGCAGCAGTGGATCACCCGCAACTCGCAGATCGGCTCGTGGAGCGGCTCGAACTGGAACCAGGTGTTCGTCGGCACCAGCGGCGCACCCGCCAACAGCTTCCCGTCCCCGCCGTACACCACCGTCGGCACCACCCCGGTCGTGCGGGAGAAGCCGTTCCTGTACGTCGACGGCACCGGCGCCTACCAGGTGTTCGTGCCCGCGCTGCGGACCAACTCGTCCGGCAACAGCTGGTCCTCCGGCACCACCGCCGGGTCGAGCCTGCCGATCAGCCAGTTCTACATCGTCAAGGCCGGTGCGACCGCGGCGTCGATCAACGCGGCGCTCGCCGCGGGGCAGAACCT
>NZ_JBFAPO010000059.1:0-76260 GCF_040676755.1 Dactylosporangium sp. NPDC049525
CCCGGCCAACCTGCCACGCCGTGCCGCGCTCCGTGCCGCGCTGTGCCGGGCTCCATGCCGCGCTCCGCGCGCCGTGCGGCGCGCGCCGTGCCGCGCGCCGTGCCGTGCGTCGTGTTGCGCTGCGTGCTGCCGAGGCGTGTCCCGTCCCATCCGGTGCGGGTGCCGCCGCGGTGCGGGTGCGGCAGGCGGGGGATGGTGTGGTGCGGAGGGTTGTCGTGGGGGCGTAGGGTGGCGGGCGATGTTTGCGCTGCGCACCAGGCTTGCCGGTGTCGTCGTGCTGGTGGCGCTCGGCGTCGCCGGCTGTGGCGGCGACCCTGACCCGACCAGCACTTCGACCACCACCGGCGCGGCCTCGTCGCCCGGGCAGCAGGTCGCCGAAGGCGCGTCGGGCCTCCCGCCGTCGACCGGCTCCAGCCCGGCGGCCGGCCCCAGCGTGGCGGCCAGCGGTGACGTGGCCGGCGGGCAGAAGGTCAAGCACGCGTTCCCGGTGCAGGGCAAGGCCTCCTACGCGCGGACCCACCACGACTACCCGGCCAGCGACATCATCGCCGCGTGCGGGCTGACGGCGGTCTCGCCCGTGGACGGCACGGTGCTCGAGGTCACGCGGACCGACACGTGGACGGCAAAGGTCAACGACGGTGCGACGCGCGGCGGGCTGTCCGTGTCGATCCTCGGCGGGGACGGGATCCGCTACTACATGTCGCACTTCTCCACGATCGACCAGGGCATCGAGGCGGGCACCGTGGTCAAGGCGGGGCAGCCGGTGGCGAAGGTGGGTCGCACCGGGGACGCCGGCGCCTGTCACGTCCACTTCGGGATCGGGCCGCTGTGCCAGAAGACCGGCGACTGGTGGACCCGCCGTGGCGTGATCTGGCCGTGGTCCTATCTGGACGCGTGGAAGGCGGGCACCGAGAAGTCACCGGTCGCCGACGTCGAGAAGTGGCAGCAGCAGCACGGCTGCCCGACCAAGCCGCTGACCAACCCGTGAGCCCCGCTCAGTCGTAACAGAGGCAGAACGGGTGGCCGGACGGGTCGCTGTAGACGCGGAAGCCGGCCTCCTTCGTGGACAGCAGGGTCGCGCCCAGCCGCAGCACCGTCGACTCCGCGGCGTCGATGTCGTCGACCTGGATGTCGAGGTGGATCTGCTGCGGGAAGTTGGGGTCGGGCCACAGCGGTGGCCGGAACTCCGGGGCGTGCTGGAAGCTGAGCTTGGTGGTGCCGTCGCCGATGTCGACCCAGTCGCCGTCGACGCGGGTGACCGGCAGGTCGAGCAGCTCGGAATAGAACCGGGCGAGGGCCTGCGGGTCGGGGGAGTCGAGAACCACCGAGGTGAGTTTCGCCGTCATGCCTCCATCGTGCCCGACGGGTCTGACAAAAAACCTTGTGCCTGGATCGCGGTGATGGCGACGGTGTTGACGATGTCCTTCACGGTCGCGCCGCGGGACAGGTCGTTGACGGGTTTGCGCAGGCCCTGCATGACGGGGCCGACCGCGACCGCGCCCGCCGAGCGCTGCACCGCCTTGTACGTGTTGTTGCCCGTGTTCAGGTCCGGGAACACGAAGACGGTGGCCTGACCGGCGACGGTGCTGCCCGGCAGCTTCGTGGCCGCCACCAAAGGGTCGACGGCGGCGTCGTACTGGATCGGGCCCTCCACCGGCAGCGACGGGCGGCGGGAGCGGACGAGCGCGGTCGCCGAGGCCACCTTCGTCACGTCGGCGCCGGCACCGGACGTCCCGGTGGAGTACGACAGCATCGCCACGCGTGGCTCGATGCCGAACTGGGCCGCCGTCGCCGCCGAGGACAACGCGATGTCGGCGAGCTGCTCCGCGTCGGGGTCCGGGTTGACGGCGCAGTCGCCGTACACCAGGACACGGTCGGGCAGGAGCATGAAGAAGACGCTGGAGGCGACACCCAGACCCGGCACCGTCTTGATGATCTCGAACGCGGGCCGGATCGTGGCCGCGGTGGTGTGCGTGGCACCGGAGACCATGCCGTCGGCGAGACCGAGATGGACCATCATCGTGCCGAAGTAGCTGACGTCGCGTACCACGTCCCGGGCCAGATCCAGCGTTACGCCCTTATGCGCCCGTAAGTCCGCGTAAATCGGTGCGAAGCGCTCCAGCAAATCGGACGTCGCCGGATCGATGACCGAAGCATCCGAAATGTCCAGACCAAGGTCCCGCGCCTTCGCCGCGATCACGGCAGGATCGCCCAGCAGCGTCAACGCCGCCACGCCCCGCCGCAGCAGGATGTCCGCCGCCCGCAGGATCCGCTCCTCCGTGCCCTCCGGCAGGACCAGGTGCCGCCGGGTGGTGCGGGCGCGGTCGATCAGGTCGTACTCGAACATCAGCGGCGTGACCCGCGTCGACGCCGTCAGCTCCAGCGCCGCGGCGAGGGCCGCCGTGTCCACGTGCGATTCGAACGCCCCGAGCGCCGCCGCCACCTTCCGCGGATTGTCCGGCCCGAGCCGGTGCTCCATCCGCGTCGACGCCGCGATCGTGTCGTAACTTGCCGTCGGTACCGACAACACCGCGAGACCCGTGTTCAACCGCTCGAACAGGCTGAGCGCCGCGGGGTCCGGGGCGATCCCCAGCGTCAGCACGATCCCTGCCAGGGGCACCGTGCCGGAGGCGTGCGCCGCGGCCGCCGCCACGAGCAGGTCCGCCCGGTCGCCCGGGGTGATCAGCAGGCAGTTGTCCGTCAGGTGCGCCAGGACCGCCGGCACCTGCGCCGCGCCGACGACGTAGTCAAGCACGTCACGTTCGAGCGAGGCCGGTCCGGCACTCAGCACGCTCGCGCCCAGCGCCGCCGCGACCTCCGCGACCGTCGGCGCCGCCACCGTCGCCACGTTCGGGATCGAATAGCAGGGCACCGGCAGCTCCGGCGGCGGGACCGAGGACTTGTTGACCACGACCGCGGCGACGGTCGCGTCGAGCTCGACGAGCCCGTGATACGCCTGCCGCGCCACCGACCCGACGGTCCCGGCGTCCAGGTCGGCGCCGTTGACGACGGCGACCACGACCGCGCCGAACTCGTTGGCGAGCCGGGCGTTGAGCGCGAGCGTCGGCGACTGCTCGTCGTCGAGGTCGCTGCCGATGACGATCACGGCGTCGTGGTCGCGCGCGATCGGCCGGAACCGCTCCACGATCCGCCCGACGAGGCCCTCCCCGTCACCCGCCGACAGCATCGCCGCCGCTTCCGCCGAGGTCACCCCGAAGAGCTCGGAATGCTCGTTCTGGATGTGGTACCGCGAACGCAGCAGCGACAACGTCGGGTCCGGTGCCGCATCATCGACGAACGGGCGGAACACCCCGATCCTGGGCACCTTCCGCGACAGCAGCTCGGCGAGACCGAGCGCGACGGCGGACTTGCCGGATCCGGGTCCGTGTTCGACCAGGTACACGATGCGGGCCACAGCAGTAGTCTGCCTGTCATGATCCTCGTGCTCAACAGCGGCTCGTCGTCGGTGAAGTTCCGGGTCGTGGACCTCGCCGACCCCGCCGCCGGCGACCGCGGCACGGTCGAGCGGATCGGCGAGCCCGGTGGCGTGCCCGACCACGGCGCGGCCCTGGCACAGATCCTCGGCGGCCTGGACGCCGCCGGCATCACCGCCGTCGGGCACCGGATCGTGCACGGCGGCGCCAGGTTCACCGCACCGGCCGTCGCCGACGACGCGATGCTCGACGTCCTGCGGGAGCTGACGCCGCTCGCGCCGCTGCACAACCCGGGCGGCATCGCCGGCATCGAGGCCGCCCGCGCGGCGCTGCCCGACGTGCCGCACGTGGCCGTGTTCGACACCGCGTTCCACGCGACCCTGCCTGCCGCGGCCCGCA
The DNA here is from genome assembly GCF_040676755.1 of Dactylosporangium sp. NPDC049525. Classification (NCBI taxonomy): domain Bacteria; kingdom Bacillati; phylum Actinomycetota; class Actinomycetes; order Micromonosporales; family Micromonosporaceae; genus Dactylosporangium; species Dactylosporangium sp. NPDC049525. Next base: position 3,834 of record NZ_JBFAPO010000059.1, read on the forward strand.
CCTACGCCCTGGACCGCGATCTGGCCTCGCGGCACGGGATCCGCCGGTACGGCTTCCACGGCACCTCCTGCGACATCGTGTCCCGCCGTGCCGCCGAGCTGCTCGGCCGTCCCCTCGATTCGCTCAACCTGATCGTGCTGCACCTGGGCAACGGCGCCAGCGCCACCGCCGTCCGCGGCGGCCGCAGCGTCGAGACCTCGATGGGCCTCACCCCGCTCGAAGGTCTGGTGATGGGCACCCGGTCCGGTGACGTCGACCCGGCCGTGCTGAGCTACCTGCACCGCGCCGCGGGCCTCGACTTCGCCGCCGCCGAGGAACAGCTGCAGCGCCACGGCGGCCTGAAGGGTCTCGCCGGCGCCAACGACATGCGCACCGTCCTGGAGCGGCGCGCGGCCGGCGACCCCGATGCGGCGCTTGCGTTCGACGTATACTGCCACCGGCTCAAGAAGTACGTCGGCGCGTACCACGCGGTGCTTGGCCGCCTCGACGCGATCGTGTTCACGGCGGGGGTGGGCGAGCACGCCGCCCCGGTCCGCGCGGCGGCTCTGGACGGTCTCTCGGAGTGGGGGATCACCGTGGATCCGGACCGTAATGCCGCGCACGCGCCGGTGATCTCACCGGAGGGGGCGCGGGTCGCGGTGTGCGTCGTGCCCACGGATGAGGAACTCGCCATTGCCGAACAGGTCCAAGCCGCGACGCAGGACAGACTACGCAACGTAGCGCCGTCGGAGATCAATTAGGTGCGACAGGTTACGGTCTGTAGAGCAGTCAGGCAGCCGGGTCCGACCTGACGCCCGCCGTAGCGCAACGTCAGCGCCAGTTGCAGTTGCAGTTGCAGTGGCAGCGGAGCGCCGGCCGCGGGGGCAGGTGAAGCGCTAGCGCCAGCCGCGGGGGTGGTTGGCGGTGCGGGGGCCGCTGCCCCGGGCCGCAGCGCCCGCGGCTTCGGCGAGCACGTCGGCGAGCTCGTCGAACCCGTCGCGGACCAGCCCCGCGGTGACCCGGACGTGGTCGCTGTCGAGGTGGCTGACCTCGAACGGGGCGCCGGGCGCGACCGCGATGCCGTGCGCCGCCAAGGTCAGCATCGCCACCTGCTGGTTGGCGACCGCCATCCACAGGTTGATCCCGTCGGCGGCGGTCGCCGTCACGCCGCGGGCGTCGAGGGCGTCGAGGAGGGCGGTGCGGCGGCGGGCGTACTCGTCGCGGGCGTGCGCGATCTGGTCCACTGTGGACGGATCGGTGAGCAGCTCGACGAGGACGGCCTGCAGCAGGCGGCTGGACCAGCCGGGGCCGAGGAGCCGGCGGTCGGTGACGGCGGTGACCACGTCGGCGGGGCCGCCGATCGCGGCCAGGCGCAGATCGGGGCCGTGGCTCTTGGAGAAGCTCAGCACGTGCACGGTGCGGTCGGGCAGCCGGCGGCCGAGGCTGACCGGGGGTGCGGTCGCGATGTCGCCGGCGTGGTCGTCCTCGATGACGGTCACGGCGGGGTGCTTGGCCAGGACGCGGGCGAGCTTGTCCGCGCGGGCCTGGGTCATGCTCGCGCCCGTCGGGTTGTGGGCGCGGGGCTGCAGGTACACCGCGACGGGCTCGTAGCTGCTGAGTGCCGTGGCAAGGTCCTCGGGGCGCATGCCGTGCTCGTCGATGGCGACGCCGATGACCGTGGCGCCGACCGCCTCGAGCAGGTCCAGCATCGGCGGGAACGCGGGGTTTTCGACCAGGACGTGGTCGCCGAAGCGGACCACGGTGCCGGTGATCCTGTCGAGCGCGTCCATGGCGCCGTCGACCACGGTCAGCTGCGCGGGCGGGAACGGCCAGCGTGAGCGCAGCACCGTCTCCAGCGACGGCAGGACCGCGCCGTCGAGGTAGCTGGTGGTGAGCCGGGCGTTGCCGATGCGGCGCAGCGCGTCGGTCAGCGACGGCAGCAGGTCGTAGTCGGGCACGCCGGTGGAGTAGTCCCGCACGAGGCCCGCGCCCAGCTCGCCGACCCGGCCGCCGAGCTGCGCATACCGCAGGCGCTGGCGGGGCAGGGACGGGGTGGCGACGAAGGTGCCGGAGCGGCCCCGGGTCTGGATCGCGCCGGCGCGGGCCAGGCTGCGCCACGCCTCGGAGACGGTGGTGGGGCTGATCCCGAGCTCACGCGCGACGTCGCGCACCGTCGGCAGGCGGGAGCCCGCCGGCAGCGTCCCGGCTGTCACCAGGCGGCTGACGGCGGCGGCGATTCCGCGGGCGCTGCGGTCGTCGACCGCCCCGGCGATGAGCGCGAGCAAATTACATCTCCGAAACATTCTGTAACGCTTGGACCATTGTCCGCCTAGATTTGTGTCGTTAGTGTCCTACGGCATCCGACCCGACACAAGGTCAACGCCGCAGAAGCCAGGACGCCGCAGAAGGACACAGTGGACTGACCAGAGAGGGGCAGCCATGGCGAATGTCATCCGAGCCGCCATCGTCCAGACAGGCTGGACGGGCGACAAGGAGTCGATGATCAAAGCGCACGAGGACTATGCGCGGCAGGCCGCGGCGCAAGGCGCGAAGGTGATCTGCTTCCAGGAGCTGTTCTACGGACCTTACTTCTGCCAGGTGCAGGACAAGGCCTACTACGAGTACGCAGAGTCCATCCCGGGCCCGACCACCGAGCGCTTCCAGGCCCTGGCCGCGGAGCTCGGCATGGTGATGGTGCTGCCGATGTACGAGCAGGAGCAGCCCGGCGTCCTGTACAACACCGCCGCCGTGGTGGACGCGGACGGCAGCTACCTCGGCAAGTATCGCAAGAACCACATCCCGCAGGTCAAGGGCTTCTGGGAGAAGTTCTACTTCCGGCCCGGCAACCTCGGCTACCCCGTCTTCGACACGGCGGTCGGCAAGGTCGGCGTCTACATCTGCTACGACCGGCACTTCCCGGAGGGCTGGCGGGCGCTGGGGCTCAACGGCGCACAGATCGTGTTCAACCCGTCCGCAACCAGCCGCGGGCTGTCGGCCTACCTGTGGCAGCTGGAGCAGCCGGCCAGCGCGGTGGCCAACGAGTACTTCATCGGCGCGATCAACCGCACCGGCATCGAGGACCTCGGCGACAACGACTTCTACGGCACCTCCTACTTCGTCGACCCGGAGGGCAAGTTCGTGGGTGAGGTCGGCGACGCGCACAACCCTGAGCTGATCGTCCGCGATCTGGACCTGGACCTCCTCGCCGAGGTGCGGGACCGATGGCAGTTCTACCGGGACCGGCGCCCCGACGCGTACGGGGACCTGGTGAAGCCGTGATCCTCATCAAGGGCGGGACCGTCGTCGGTCCCACGGGCGCCATCCCCGCGGACGTGCTCGTCGTGGGGGAGCAGGTCGCCGCGATCTTCGCGCCCGATCAGGGGCCGCAGGAGGGCGACTTCGAAACGATCGACGCGACCGGCAAGCTCGTCATCCCCGGCGGCGTCGACGCGCACACCCACATGGAGCTGCCGTTCGGCGGCACGTTCGCCAGCGACACGTTCGACACCGGCACCCGCGCCGCGGCGTGGGGCGGCACGACCACCATCATCGACTTCGCCGTGCAGCGCACCGGTGAGGTGGTACAGGACGGGCTCGCCGCGTGGCACGGCAAGGCCGACGGCAACTGCCACGTCGACTACGCGTTCCACATGATCCTCGGCGGCGTCGACGACGAGTCGCTCAAGGCGATGGACACCCTCGTGGCCGACGAGGGGATCACCAGCTTCAAGCTGTTCATGGCGTACCCGGGGGTCTTCTACAGCGACGACGGCCAGATCCTGCGCGCGATGCAGAAGGCCCGCGACAACGGTGCCATGATCATGATGCACGCGGAGAACGGGCCGGCGATCGACGTGCTCGTCAAGCAGGCCCTGGAGCGGGGCGAGACCGACCCGATCCACCACGGCCTCACCCGTCCCGAGGCGCTGGAGGCGGAGGCCACCAGCCGCGCCATCTGGCTCGCCGGCGTCGCGGCCGACTGCCCGCTGTACATCGTGCACCTGTCGGCGAGCAAGGCCCTGGAGCAGGTCGCCGCCGCCCGCGACCTCGGCCGCAACGTGTTCGCCGAGACCTGCCCGCAGTACCTGTACCTGACGCTCGAGGACCAGCTCGGCGCGCCCGGCTTCGAGGGCGCCAAGTGGGTCTGCTCGACGCCGCTGCGCAGCAAGCACGAGACGCACCGCGCCGACCTGTGGAAGGGCCTGCGCAGCAACGACCTGTCGGTCGTGTCCACCGACCACTGCCCCTTCTGCTTCAAGGACCAGAAGGAGCTCGGCATCGGGGACTTCTCGAAGATCCCCAACGGCATCGGCAGCGTCGAGCACCGCGTCGACCTGCTCTACCAGGGTGTCGTCGACGGCAAGCTCAGCCTCGCCCGCTGGGTGGAGACGATCGCGACCACGCCCGCGCGCATGTTCGGCCTGTTCCCGAAGAAGGGCATCATCGCGCCCGGGTCCGACGCCGACATCGTGCTCTACGACCCGGCGGCCCGCACCCGCATCGGCGTCGAGACGCACCACATGAACATGGACCACTCCGCCTGGGAAGGCTACGAGATCGCCGGGAAGGTCGACACCGTCATGTCCCGCGGGCGGGTCATCGTCTCCGACGGTGCCTACCACGGTGCCAAGGGCCATGGGCAGTACGTCCGCCGCGGACTGTCCGACTACCTGATCTGAAACAGAGGCAACAAGACATGCGTGAGATCAAGCATTGGCTCGACGGTGCTGCCATTGAAGGCACCAGTGGAAGGCAGTTGCCGGTCTGGGACCCGGCGACCGGTGAGCAGCAGGCGTACGTGGTCGCCGCCACGAAAGAGGAGACCGACCGGGCGGTCGCCAGCGCCCTCAAGGCATTCCCCGCGTGGCGGGCCGCGTCGTTGTCCCGGCGCGCCGAGGTGATGTTCCGGTTCCGGGAGCTCGTCGACGCGAACCGCAAGGAGATCGCGTCGCTGGTCAGCAAGGAGCACGGCAAAACGGAAGCCGACGCCGGCGGCGAGCTGGCCCGCGGTCTGGAGAACATCGAGTTCGCGACCGGCGCGCCGCACCTGCTCAAGGGCGGCTACAGCGAGCAGGCGTCGACCGGTGTCGACGTGTACTCGATCCGCCAGCCCCTGGGGGTGGTCGCCGGGATCACGCCGTTCAACTTCCCGGCGATGGTGCCGATGTGGATGTTCGCCAACGCGCTCGTCTGCGGCAACACGTTCGTGCTCAAGCCGAGCGAGAAGGACCCGTCCGTCTCGCTGCTCCTCGCCGACCTGCTGCGCCAGGCGGGGCTGCCCGACGGCGTGTTCAACGTCGTACAGGGCGACCGGGTCGCCGTGGAGACGCTGCTGAGCCACCCGGACGTGCAGGCGCTGAGCTTCGTCGGCTCCACCCCGATCGCGAAGGCCGTCTACGAGGCCGGCACGAAAGCGGGCAAGCGGGTCCAGGCGCTCGGCGGCGCGAAGAACCACATGGTCGTGCTGCCCGACGCCGACGTCAACGCGGCCGCCGACGCCGCGGTCTCCGCCGGGTACGGCTCGGCGGGGGAGCGGTGCATGGCGATCTCCGTCGTCGTCGCCGTCGGTGCCATCGCCGACCCCCTGGTGGCGGCGATCAGCGAGCGGATCGGCCGGATCGCGGTCGGCCCGGCCAGCGACCCGTCTGCGGAGATGGGCCCGCTCATCACCCGCGAACACCGCGACAAGGTCGCCGGATACCTGCAGAACACCGAAGGGGAGGTCGTCGTCGACGGCCGCGACGCGCCGGTCAGCAGCGGCCCGGGATTCTTCCTCGGCGCGTCACTGGTGGACAAGGTCAGCACCGGCGAGGCGCTGTACAAGGACGAGATCTTCGGCCCGGTCCTGTCCGTCGTCCGAACAGACACCTACGACGAGGCCCTGAAGCTGGTCAACGACAACGAGTACGGCAACGGCACCGCGATCTTCACCCGCGACGGTGGCGCCGCCCGGCAGTTCCAGTACGACGTGGTCTGCGGCATGGTCGGCGTCAACGTCCCCGTGCCGGTCCCGGTCGCCTACTACAGCTTCGGCGGCTGGAAGTCCTCGCTCTTCGGCGACCTGCACATGTACGGGCCCGAAGGGATCCAGTTCTACACGCGCAGCAAGGTCGTCACCTCCCGCTGGCCGGACCCGGCCACCTCGGAGGTCGACCTCGGATTCCCGAAGGTGCGGTGACCAGATGGACGTAGGGGTGGTGCTGCAGTGCGACCCGCCCGCCATGGGCGTCGTCGAGCTCGCGAAGCAGGCCGAGGCGGCCGGTTTCAGCCACGTGTGGACATTCGACTCGCACGTGCTGTGGCAGGAGCCGTTCGTCATCTACAGCAAGATCCTCGCCGACACCGAACGGGTGATCGTCGGGCCGATGGTGACCAACCCCGGCACCCGCGACTGGACCGTGACGGCGTCGCTGTTCGCCACCCTCAACGAGATGTACGGCAACCGCACCGTCTGCGGCATCGGCCGCGGCGACTCCGCGGTGCGGGTCCTCGGCAGCCGGCCGACGACCCTCGCGGAGCTGCGCGAGTGCGTGCAGGTGATCCGGGAGCTCGGCAACGGCCGGCAGGTGCACCTGCGCGACCGGGACCTGCAGTTCGCGTGGGCACCCGACAGCCGCCTCGAGGTGTGGGTCGCCGCGTACGGGCCGAAGGCCCTGGCGCTGACCGGTGAGGTCGGCGACGGGTACATCTTGCAGCTCGCCGACCCCGACATCGCCGCGTGGATGATCAAGGCGGTGCGGGACGCGGCGGAGAAGGCAGGCCGCGACCCGGCGGCGATCAAGTTCTGCGTGGCGGCGCCGGCGTACGTCGGCGACGACCTGACACACCAGCGGGAGCAGACGCGCTGGTTCGGCGGGATGGTCGGCAACCACATCGCCGACATCGTCGAACGGTACGGCAGCTCAGGGGCGGTCCCGACGGCCCTGACCGACTACATCGCGGGCCGCAAGGGCTACGACTACGCCGAGCACGGCCGGGCCGGCAACACGCACACCGACTTCGTGCCCGACGAGATCGTCGACCGGTTCTGCATCCTGGGCCCGGTCGAGGAGCACCTGAAGCGGATCGCGGAGCTCAAGGAGCTCGGTGTCGACCAGTTCGCGGTGTACCTGCAGCACGACGCGAAGGAATCGACGCTGCAGGCGTACGGCGAGCACATCATCCCGGCCGTCACGAAACCTGTCACAAGATGAAGAAAATCGTCGGCGCCCTCGGGGGGTTGATCGTCTTCGCCCTGTTGTGGGAGGGGTACAAGGCGGTCGGTAACCCCGAGGGCACCGCGGTCCTCGGGGTGAAGATCCTGCCGCGCGCCGACGACCTGTCGATGCCGCACCTGCTGACCGTGGCGCAGCGGCTCGGCAAGCCGGAGCTCACCGGTGGGCGGCCGGTGTGGCAGGTGGTGTTCGACGCGTGCCTGTTCACGCTCGGTGTGACTGCCGTCGGGTTCGTCGTGGGTACGGCCATCGGCTTCGTCCTGGCGACGCTCATGCAGCGGTTCCGGGTCGTCGAACGGGGCCTGCTGCCCTATGTGGTGCTGTCGCAGACGGTGCCGCTGGTCGCGCTCGCCCCGCTCGTCGCCGGGTGGAGCGGCGCGCTGTCGTTCGGTCCCTACCCGTGGCAGGACTGGATGACCGTGTCCGTCATCGCCGCGTACCTCGCGTTCTTCCCCGTCGCCGTCGGGCTGCTGCGCGGGTTGCAGTCACCGACGGCCAGCGGCGTGGAGCTGATGCGCAGCTACGCGGCCGGCTGGTGGCGCACCTACGCGAAGCTGCGGCTGCCCGCGGCGCTGCCGTTCCTGTTCCCGGCGCTGCGCCTCGCCGGTGCCGCCGCCGTCGTCGGCGCGGTCGTCGGCGAGATCTCCACCGGCACCCGCGGCGGGATCGGCCGGCTCGTCATCGAGTACTCCCGGGAGGCCACCTCTGACCCCGCGAAGGTCTACACCGCCATGCTCGGCGCCGCCGTCCTCGGTCTCGTCGTCGCCGCCGTCGTCAGCCTGCTCGAGCTCCCTCTCATGCGGCACAGGCGTAGGGTCGAGGTGAACGTCATATGACCGCGGTGTCGATCGCCGGCGTCAGCAAGGTGTTCAACGCGGGCCGCCCCGATGAGGTGGCCGCACTGTCCGACGTGGACCTCACCGTCGACAGTGGACAGTTCGTGTCCCTGATCGGGCCGTCCGGGTGCGGCAAGAGCACCCTGCTGCGGCTCATCGCCGACCTCATCAACCCTACCGCCGGCACCGTCACCGTCGCCGGGAAACCGGCCGCACAGGCCCGCCGCGACCAGGAGTACGGCATCGCCTTCCAGCAGGCGGGGCTCTTCGAGTGGCGCACCGTGCGCCGCAACGTCGAGCTGCCCCTGGAATTGCGCAAGATGGGGCGCGCGGCCCGCAAGGAGAAGGCCGAGGAGATGCTCAAGCTGGTCGGCCTGTCCGATTTCGCCGGGCACTATCCGGCGCAACTGTCCGGGGGCATGCAGCAGCGGGTCGCGATCGCGCGGGCGCTGGCCGTACACCCGCCGCTGCTGCTGATGGACGAGCCGTTCGGTGCCCTCGACGAGATGACGAGGGAGCGGCTGCAGGGCGAGCTGCTGCAGATCTGCGCCAAGACGGGCACGAGCACGGTGTTCGTCACGCATTCGATCTCCGAGGCGGTGTTCCTGTCCGACAAGGTCGTCGTCATGTCCGCCCGGCCCGGCCGGATCACCGCGACGATCGACATCGACCTGCCGGGCCGCGACGAGGCGGCCAGGCAGTCCCCGGCCTACTTCGAGCACGTGACCGAGGTCCGGAAGGCGCTACGGGCGTGAGCGGCCAGCGAAGCGGCTCGGGCCGCTCACCATGTGACAGCCCCAGCCGGCGCCGGAGCGCAGCGGAGGTGGCGGCATGAGGTACGTCCGGTCGATCCTGCCTCCGGTGCTGGTCGGCGTCGCCGCGATCGCACTGTGGGAACTCGTCGTCAAGGCCGGGCGGATCGCGCCGTTCATCCTGCCCGCGCCGTCGGCGATCTGGGCGCAGCTGGTCGAGCAGCGCGACAACGTCGTCGACGCGGCCCTCGCCAGCGGCGCCAACGCCCTCGTCGGGCTCATCGGCGGCACCGTCGTGGCCATCCTCGCCGCGCTGGTGTCCAGCCGGTCGAAGCTGCTCAGCGACGTCGCGGTGCCCTACGCCGCGGTCGTCAACGCGCTGCCGATCATCGCCCTCGCCCCGATCCTCAACAACATGTTCGACTCGACGAGCAGCCTGCCGCGGCGGGTGGTGGCCGGGATCATCGCGTTCTTCCCGGTCTTCATCAACACGCTGCGCGGCCTGCGGGAGGTCGACCCGACCCACCGCGAGCTGATGGACAGCTACGCGGCGAGCGGGTGGACCTTCGCCCGGCTGGTGCGCCTGCCCGGCGCGCTGCCGTACGTCTTCACCGGCCTGCGGCAGGCGTCGTCCCTTGCGGTCATCGCCGCCGTCGTCGCCGAGTACTTCGGCGGCCTGCAGGACGGCCTGGGGGCGCGGATCACCTCCGCCGCCGCGTTCACCGCGTATCCCCGAGCGTGGGCGTTCGTGGTCGGCGCCTGCGCCCTCGGGCTCGTCTTCTACCTGACCACGCTCCTGCTGGAGCGTCTCGCAATGCCCTGGAAGGCCCGTTCATAAAAGCCGGAGGAACCCCCATGAGAACCAGGTCCCTCATCATCGGCACCGCCGTCGCCAGCCTCCTGCTGACCGGCTGCGGCACCGCCGACTCCGACAAACCCGCCACCACCACCAGTGGCGGCGTCACCACCGTGAAGCTGCAGCTGCAGTGGTTCTTCCAGGCCCAGTTCGCCGGCTACATCGCCGCCGTCGACAAGGGCTTCTACAAGGAGCAGGGCCTCGACGTCCAGCTGATCGAGGGCGGCGTGGACATCGTGCCGCAGACCGTCCTGGCCACCGGCAAGGCCGACTACGCCGTCGCCTGGGTGCCCAAGGCCCTCGCCTCGCGGGAGCAGGGCGCCGGCATCACCGACGTCGGGCAGATCTTCGCCCGGTCCGGCACCTACCAGGTCGCGTTTGCCAGCAGCAACATCAAGTCCCCGGCGGACTTCAAGGGCAAGAAGGTCGGCAACTGGGGCTTCGGCAACGAGTTCGAGCTCTTCGCCGGCATGACGAAGGCCGGTCTCGACCCCGGCAAGGACGTCACCCTCGTGCAGCAGCAGTTCGACATGCAGGCGCTGCTGAAGAAGGAGATCGACGTCGCGCAGGCCATGTCCTACAACGAGTACGCGCAGCTGCTCGAGGCCACGAACCCGGCCACCGGCGCGCTGTACCAGCCTTCGGATTTTTCGATCATCGACTGGAAGACCGTCGGCTCCTCGATGCTGCAGGACGCCGTGTGGGCCAACACCGACAAGCTCAAGGACAAGGCTTACCAGGAGCAGACGGTGAAGTTCCTGACCGCCACGATCAAGGGCTGGGCGTACTGCCGTGACAAGCCCGAGGAGTGCCGCGACATGGTCGTCGCGAAGGGCTCCAAGCTCGGCAAGAGCCACCAGCTGTGGCAGATGAACGAGGTCAACAAGCTGGTGTGGCCGGCCGCGAAGGGCATCGGCATCGTCGACGAGGCCGCCTGGAACCAGACCGTCGACATCTCGATGACGACGAAGAACCAGGTCGGCGACACGGTGCTGAAGAAGAAGCCCGAGGGCCTGTCCTACACCAACGAGTACATGCAGCAGGCCGTCGACGCGGCGAAGGCCGCCGGCGTCGACGTGCTCGGCACCGCGTTCGCCCCGCAGACGGTCACCCTGACGGCCGGCGGCGCGTAACCACTCACCTGTCAGCACCGGCGGCCCGGGGATCACTGGATCCTCCGGGCCGTCCGGCGCCGGTGCGTGAGCACGGCGGCCAGCATCGCCCCGCCGACGAACACGAACATGCTGCTCAGGTAGACGACCGGGTTGGAGCGGGCGCCGTACCCGGGGTCGCCCGGCGGCCCGAACGCCCCGGCGACGGCGAGGTCGGCCGCGACGTCCAGGTCGTGGATGCCGGCGGGGGTCCGCAGCACGGTCCGGGTCCAGGTCGGCGACACCTCGACGACGCGCGAGGCGAGCGCGTCGGGCGCCGCGTACGGCCCCGGCTGCGCCCACTGCGCCTCGATCGGTGCCGCACCCGGGACCAGGTCACCGATGATCGCGACCGCGGTGTGGTCGGCGCGCCAGCCCAGCAGCCGCACCCAGCGGGCCTCCGGCACCATCCTGGCGAGCTGGTCGGTGAGCGTCCCGCCGTTGAGCACGAGCTGCCACCCGTTGTCGCCGACGGTGTGGTAGGCGGTCGCGAACGCGGATCCGTCCGGCAGCCAAGCGCCGGGCCCGGTCAGCACCCCGGCGTCCGCCGGCAGCGTGTCGAGGAGCGTGCCGGTGCGCACGTCGTACACCACGACCGCGGGACCCAGCATCAGCGCCACCTTGTCGTTGCCGGGCGCGACCGCCGCGCCGAGGCCCGGCACCACCCACCGGTCACCGACGTCGATGCGGGCGATGTCCGCGCGGCGGGCCAGGTCGAACAGCCCGACGGTGGGGCCGTCCTGGTGGACGACGAGGGTGCCGTCCGGGGAGAAGGCCCGCACCTCGCCCGGCACCCGCTGCTGGGCGCCGGTGACGAGCGACGTGACGGTGCCGTCGCGGGCGATCCGCGTCCCGTCCGGCGACAGCAGCACCTCGGACCCCGGCACGCCGTACACCGGATCGGTGAAATACCGGCAGCGTCGCCCGTCGGCGCTCAGCCCCGCGAACCGGCCCTCCTGCCACTCTCCGGTCGTCGCGGGGCCGCCGTAGATCGCCGCGGTGACCCCGAGGTCGCCGCTGCCGCCGGTGTACCAGGGAGGCACGGGCAACGCGGTCGCGATGGCCGCTCCGGCGTGCGCCTGACCGGGCACCGGCGGGTCGCCACCCAGCCGCACGCCCCAGCCGATCCCGGCCACGACCAGCAGCACGGCGACGGCCGCGACCGCCGCCGCCCGCCGGCCGCGGTGCCGGGCCCGCACCCGCTCGTAGAAGCCGTCGGGCAGCGTGCCGCGGGGCGCCTGCTCGGCGAGCGCCCGCAATCCGTCCCGGATCTGGGTCATGTGGTCACCTCCAGGACCGTGGTCAGTTCGGGCGCCAGGACCCGCAGCCGCTCCAGGGCGTGCCGGGTCTGGCTCTTGACCGTCCCGACCCGCACGCCGAGCCGGGCCGCGGTCTGCGCCTCGGTGCAGTCCTCGTAGAACCGCAGGACCAGCACCGCCCGCTGCTTCGGGGTCAGCCGGGCCAGGGCGTGGCGCATCATCAGCGCCAGCTCCGGCTCGGCGGCCGGCGGCGCGGCCCGCTCCGGCACCTCCCCGGTCAGCGTCTCCACCGCCCGGGACCGGCGGCGCCGCCACCAGCTGACGGACTGGGTGTAGAGGGCGCGCCGGGCGTACGCGGCCGGGTTGTCGAGCCGCTGCCAGCGCACCGCCAGGCGGGCCAGGACCGTCTGCACGAGATCCTCGGCGTCCTGGCGGTCACCGGTCAGCAGATACGCGGTCCTGGTCAGCGCGTCGATCTCGGCCCGGACGAAGTCGTCGAACGTCAACCCTGATCCCTTCCCTCACCGGTACTGACGCATGCCACCCCGGCGTTGGAGGGAACCCGCACGTAGTCTGGTCCCGTGCCGTCATGCTGGGATGTCTACGTGTGGGTCCCGCTGCGGCCGCCGGAGGTGCTGCGGGCGTTCGCCGACCGGTATGTCGCGGCCGCCGACGCCGCCGACGAGGAGCTGACCGCGCTGCTGGACACCGGCGCCGGCGCCGAGGGGCACACCCTGTATCTGCGGGGCCGGGAGCACCACTTCGCGATGATCACCCTCACCGACGACGGAGCGACCGTGCTCGGGCTCAGCATCGACGACCCGGACGGCTCGCCGCTGGTCCGCGCGCAGGCCGGCGACCTGATGGGCCGGCTGCGGGAGGAGTTCTCCGCGCCGGCCGCGATCGCCGACGTGGAGATGCCGCCACCGAGGTCGCGGCGGCACTGGCAGGACGAGATCCCGGCGATGCGGACCGGCACGGTCCCCGCCGTCACGCGTTGAGGTAGGCCAGGACCGCCAGGACGCGCCGGTTGTCGTCCTCGGACTGGGGCAGGCCCAGCTTGGCGAAGATGTTGTTGATGTGCTTGCCGACGGCCTTGTCGGTGACGAACATCCGGCCGGCGATCGCGGCGTTGGAGCGGCCCTCCGCCATCAGCCCGAGGACCTCGCGCTCCCGCGGGGTGAGCGCCGCGGTCGGCGCGCTGCGGGCGAGGAGCTGCGAGACGACCTCGGGGTCCATGGCGGTGCCGCCGCCCGCGACCCGGCGGACCGCCTCGACGAACTCGCCGACCGTGGCGACGCGGTCCTTCAGCAGGTACCCGACGCCGCCGCGACGGTCCGAGAGCAGCTCCCGGGCGTACAGCTGCTCGACGTGCTGGGAGAGCACCAGCACCGGCAGCCCGGGCGCCTCGGCCCGGGCGGCGATCGCGGCGCGCAGCCCCTCGTCGGTGAACGTCGGCGGCAGCCGCACGTCGACGACGGCCACGTCGGGGCGGTGTTCGAGGAGCGCGGCGCGCAACGCCTCACCGGTGTCGACGGCGGCCACGACGGTGAAACCGTAGGCGCTGAGGAGGCGGATCAACCCGTCGCGGAGGAGGGCGAGGTCCTCGGCGATGACAACACGCACGGCAGCTCCATGGTCAGCACGGTGGGACCGCCGGCGGGGCTGTCGACGTGCAGGCTGCCGTCGAACGCCCCGAGGCGGCGGGCGACGCCGGCCAGCCCGGAGCCACCGCTCAGCGAAGCACCGCCGGCGCCGTCGTCGCCGACGGTGATGTAGAGCGCGCCCCCGAGGTGGCTCAACGATACCCAGGCCGCCGACGCGTGCGCGTGCTTGACCACGTTGGTGAGGGCCTCCGCGACGGCGAAGTACGCCGCGGACTCGACCGGCGCGTCGGGCCGGCCGGCCAGGTCGACGTCCACGGTCACCGGGATCGACAAGGTCAGGGCCAGGGCGCGCACCCCGCCGTCGAGGCCGCGTTCGGCGAGGACCGGCGGGTGGATGCCGCGCACCAGGTGCCGCAGCTCGGCGAGGGCGAGGCCGCTGGCCTGGCGGGCCTCGGCGATGAGCGCCTGCGCGGCAGCGGGGTCGCGGGTGACGAGGTCCTCGGCCATGCCGAGGCTCATGCCGAGCGACACGATGCGGGCCTGCGCGCCGTCGTGCAGGTCCCGCTCGATCCGGCGCAGCTCGGCGGCCTGCGCGTCGACGACCTGGGTGCGGGTCTCGGTCAGCCGGTCGACCCGCTGGGCGAGCGCCGCGCCGCGGGTCGGGCCGAGCAGCAACCGGTCGAACTGGGCGAGCGCCCACAGCAGCCACGGCCCGGCGTACAGCGCACCGGCGGTGACCAGGGCACCCTGCGGCGGGACGCTGAGCACGTCGAGGGCGTCCTCGATCGGCCACGTGACGCCATAGCCGTAGTGGCCCGTCGCGGCGGCGATGATGAGCGCGACGCCGAGGAGACCTTCCAGCCCGTACACCAGCAGCACCGGACCGGCGATGCCCAGCAGCAGCCCGACGGGCGCGCCGGTCAGCAGCCACAGCAGGTCCCGCCAGGTTGCCGGGTCCCGGACGAGCCACAGCCAGCGGCGCGGGCTGCCGACGAACGCGCCCGCCGGCAGCGGCCGGTACGGCCGGGGGATGTCGATCCACGACCAGTCGCGGGCGGCCCGCCGGTGCAGGTCGGCATATGCCCGCACGAGCATCGCCACGAGCGGCGCCAGGACCAGCCCGACACCGACCACGGTCAGGGCGAGGGACACCACGGACAGCACGAGCAGGACGAGCTTGACCGGCGGCGACAGCAGCCCGAGCAGGGCCACCCGGCCGATGGCGACGACCCCGGCCCGCGTGAACGCCTTCACCCTCATGCCCCCATTCTCCGGACCGGACCGGCGGATGGCAGTGGGCTTAGCCCTACCCCCGGCCCACCTGCGCGTACCCCCGTGCGGTCGACCGGGCCCTGGTGAAGGCGACGTCCGGGGTGGCCAGGTAGGACCACGGCCAGCGGGTCACCCGGTCGCCGAGCACGTCGAAACGCTCCGCGGCGGCCGGCCGGTCACCGTTGAGCGTGAACGCCATCGCGAACGCGTTGTCGCCGGTGGCCCAGCCGGGGCGGCGCTCGTAACGGGGGTGCCGCACCGACCGGTCCGCGGCCAGCCGCAGCCGCTCGCCGACCTCGGGGCTGCCCATGTAGTCGCCGTCCTCGCCCTCGGGCAGGTCCAGCCAGTGCTCGATGTGCGCGTCGGCGACCAGCACCCCCAGCGGCGAGCCGGGCGGCGCGGCGGCGGCCGAGGACTCCGCGAACTCGTGCATGAGCTCGTGCGAGCCGCTCCACTTGTGGCACAGCTGCTGCAGCATGTGCGAGTGCGCGTCGCGGTGCCACGGGAACCGGCGGACCACCTCGTCGAAGCGGCGCCGGGTCTCGTCCAGGCCCAGCTGCCGGGCCCGGCCGAGGGTGACCAGCCCCGCCCACGGCGTCGGGTCGTCGGCGTCGAGGTCGGTCGCGTCGTCGAGGCAGTCCTCGGCGACCTTCAACCGCTGGAAGAAGAGCTTGAACGCCTCCTCGCTGACCGTCTTGGCCCGGCCGTTGCCGCGGGCCTGCCACGCCCAGTCGATCGCGAACTGGCCCTTGACGGTCAGCGCCGTCGCCTTCGCCTTACCGGTCTCCGCGTCGATCCACTCGTCGATCCAGGCGCCGTCGCCGGCGTGGTCGCCGAGGGTGCGGCAGTAGAAGTACCGGTCGTCGGGGTGCTCGACGTTGCGCAGGAACTCCGCCGCGGCCTGCCAGTCGCCGCGTTTCGCCGCCGCGATCAGCCGGGTCGCCTCAGGGTCGCCCTGCGCGGGGTCGACCTCGAGCCGCTCGATCCTGTCCGCCGCTCTTCGCCGGAATGGCCACATCGAAACGTTTCCTCCCCCGTTGTGGTCAGCGGCCCCGAACTATAGGGTCCCGTTCGCCGCGGCCGCTATCACCGCGGTGCTACGGGGAAGGAAACATCGATGGTTGTCGCCGTGCGCGCCTTCGTGTCGATCGTCATGCTGGCCGGGTTCTACGTGCTGGCCCTCGTCCAGTTCGTCGCCGGGGTCGTCCTCGCCGTCTGGGTGACATCGGTCACCACCGGCGCCGTCGGCGCGAAAATCGGCGGCGCGGTGTTCCTCGGCACCGTGTGGGCGGTCGGTCGCGGCACGTGGAAGGCCCTGCGGGCGGACCGTGCCGGCCCGCCCGGCGTCCCGCTCACCCCGTCCCGCGCGCCGCTGCTGTGGCAGGCGGTCCACGAGCTGTCCGCGGCCGTCGGCACCCGTGCACCCGACGAGATCCGCCTGGTCGCCGAGGTCAACGCCGCCGTCAGCGAGCGGACCCGGCTGATGGGCCTGATCGGCGGCCGGCGCAACCTGTACGTGGGGCTGCCGCTGCTGCAGACGTTCACCGTCGCGCAGCTGCGATCGGTCCTGGCCCATGAGCTCGGGCACTACTCGGGCAGCCACACCAGGTTCGCCGGGATCTCCTACCGGGGGCGGCTCGCCCTGGAACGCACGATCGGCCACATCAACCGGTCCAACCTGGCCGGGTGGGTCTTCCGCGCCTACGGCTGGCTGTTCATCCTGGTCGAGCACGCGGTCAGCCGCCGCCAGGAGCTGGAGGCGGACCTCGCGGCGGTGCGGGTCGCAGGCCGCTCCGCCGCGGCCGGTGCGCTGCGGGAGGTCGAGGTCCTCGACACCGCGTTCGACTTCTACATGCGCCGGTTCGTGCTGCCCGGCGTGGAGGCCGGCTACGTGCCCGACGACCTGTTCGGCGGTTTCGCCGCGATGCTGCGCGCCCGCGCGGAGGAGGTCTCGGCGCTGCGCGCCCGCATCTCCTCCTCCTCGTCCTCGTCCTCCTCCTCCGACGTGCGGGTGCCGAGCCGCTGGGACACGCACCCGCCGCTCGGCGTCCGGGTCGCCGCGATCATGGCCGCCCCCGAGACGACCGCCGCCATCGACAACGGCCCGGCGGCCGGTATCGTCGCCGACCTCGGCGCCGCCGGCCGGGCCCTGCAGGCGCTGACGCTGCGCCCGGACGGCGCGGTCCAGCTGCCGTGGGACGAGTTCCTCACCGCCACCGCGGCCGCCGCCCTGCAGGAGGAGTCCGACACCATGCTGCGGGTCTTCACCCGCGCCGCCGGCCAGCCGGTCGAGGACGTCGGCGCGGTCCTCGACCTGATCGGCGCCGGCCGCATCGACGACCTCGCCGCCCCGGTCCTGCCCGGCGCCACCCGCCGCGAGGCCCGCAAGGGCTTCGCCGAACCCCTCACCACCCTGCTCGCCCTCGCCGCCGTGCGTTCCGGCGCGGCCCGCTGGCAGCACTCCTGGACCGCCCCGGCGCGGCTGCTCGGCACCGACGACGCCCCGCTGGACCTCGCCGACGTCGCCGCGCTCGCCTGCGACCCGCTGACGCTGCCGGCTGCCCGGGAGCGCCTGCGGGCCCGCGGCATCGACGTCACTGCCGCCAAGCACGTCCGCCGCCGGGTCGGCACCGAACACGCCGGCATCCTCGCCGGGATCACCACCGTCATCGTCGACGGCCGGCGCGCCGACCTGCTCATCCTGAGCCACGGGCTGCTGCTGATGCCGGGGATGCCGCGGTACAAGACGGGCATGGCCCGTTACCGGATGCGCCGCTGGCTGGCCGGCGGCGACCCGCAGCAGCTCGCCGCCACCCCCGGCAGCCGGTTCATCCCGTACGAGGAGATCGCCACCGCCGTGCGCACCACCAAGGTCCGCTTCCGCTGGGAGATCACCCTGCACGACGGCACGGTGATGGAACTGCGCAACGGCGCCCAGAGCGAGGAGCACGCCGGCGCCCGGAACGTCTTCACCAAGGCCATCCACGCCGCCACCACCTGAGGAGCGCAGCATGGACGAGGACGGGTTCTGGCACCTGATCGACCAGGTCGACGACCGCGACCGGGCCGGTGCCGGCCGGATCACGTCGGTGCTGGTCCCGAGGCTCGCCCGGCTCCCGGTGCCACAGATCGCCGACTTCCACACGCTGCTGGTGCGGCAGTGCGACCGGCTGCTCAGCTGGGAGCTGTGGGAGGCCGCCGAGATCATCCTGCGGATGCCGGTGTCGGAGGACAGCTTCTACGGCTTCCGTCCGTGGATCGTCGCGCAGGGCAGACAGACGTTCGACGAGGTGCTCGACGATCCCGACCTGCTGGCCGAGCACCCGAAGATCGTCAGGCTGGCAGGCTTGCCGGGGATGTGGTCCAACGCCGACTTTCCGGAGGCGGAGGAGCTGATCGGCGTGGGGGAGCTGGCGTTCGACCGGGTGCTGGCCAAGCTCGCCCCGCGGTACGCGGCCCGCGTGGAGTGGCCGGCCGCCTTCGACCGGCGCCCCCGCGGCATCCCCGACGCGGCACCGCCACCGAAGTTCGGCGACGCCCAGCGGCTCGGGAAGCTCTACCCCTGGCTCGTCGAACTGTTCCCGTAGCCACGTCGTGCGTCGCCCGTCGCCCGTCGCCCGTCGCGCGGGAACCGGGGCGGGTCCCGCGGCGTGTAGGAGCGTGACCCTTCGCAGAAGAACGCTCCTCGCGGCGACCGCCGCCGCGGCCGGCGGCACAATCGCGCCGGCCCGGGCCTTGGCGGCACCCGGCGCCGCGCTCACCGTCCACGCCGTGGGCCGGTCCGGCGCACCCGCGGCGGGGTTCGTCGAGGTGATCCGGACCGACCGGCCCGCCGATCCGGTCGGCCTGCCCGTCGACGGGACCGTCACCGTCCCCGTCGAGCGCGGCACGTACCTCGTGGCCGTCGAGGTGCAGGGCGCCGGGGAGCGGACCTGGCTGGTCCGGCCCGAGCTGCGCGTCGACGGCCCGGTCACGGTGACCGCCGACGCGCGAGCCGGCCGGCCTGTCGCGGTCGCGGTGCCGTCCGCCGATGCCCGCCCCGAGCTGCTCGAGGTCCGGTACCGCATGCCGGTCCGCGGCGGCGACCCGTACGAGAACGGCTTCGCCGTCCGGGGCGACCTGCGCGGCGCGTACTTCGGCCCGCTCGGCCCCGAACGGTCCGCTGACGGGTTCCGGGTCATGGTCGCGGTCACCCTCGCCGCTCCCGGCGCCGCATATCTCCTCGGGTGGATGGTGTACGGGCGGCTCCCCGCCGGCCTGTCCCGCACCCTCACCGCCGGGCAGCTCGCCACCGTCGGCAACCGTTACGGGGCAAGGGTTCCCGGCGGGCAGGGCAGCACCTACAGCACGCCGCGGATGCCGGGCGGCGGCGGGGTGTTCGCCGCGGGGCTGCCGCTCGGGCCGCTGCCCGCGACCCGCGTCGAGCACTACACGTCGACGCCGGTGGGGTGTCATGGCGCACGGCGTTCGAGGAGCGGGCCGGAGAGGACCTGACGATCGCGCTGTCCGGGCCGGCGACCGCGTTCCGGGCGCTGCTGCACACCACCGCCGCCTGGAACGAGGGGGTCGCGGGTCCGAGCCTGGAGGCGCAGGAGCTGCCGGAGCAGTGGGTGTCGCGCAACGGTGACACGCTCGTCGTCGCGCCCCGGCTGCACGGCGACGGCGCCGGGCATCCCGGGCTGTCCACCTACCGGAGGGCGCGGACCGCCGTGTACCGCGACGGCGTCCTGCTCGGCGAGACCGGCACTGCGGACGGCGTGTTCGCGGTGCCGCCGGAGCCCGGCCTGTACCGTCTGGAGCTGCACGCCGAGCCGGCCGCGTTCGGCACCGTGGTCGACGTCGCGTGGACGTTCCGGTCCGAGCACGTGCCCGGCGCGGACTGGCGGCGGGTGCCGCTGCGGGCGGTGTCGTTCGACCCCGAACTACGGCCGGACGGCACGGCGCCCGCGGGGAGGGTGTTCCGGTTCCCGTACCGGATGACGACCCAGGCGACCGCAGCGGTGCGGCCGTGCGTGGACGTGTCCTACGACGACGGCCGCGCGTGGTTCCCGGCGGTCGTGACCGGCACGCACATCGCGGTCGCGCACCCGGCGGCGCGCGGCTGGGTGGCGCTGCGGGTCAGGGCCGAGGACCTCGAACAGACAACGCTTCGGGCGTACCCGTTCGGGCCTTGACGAGGAACGGCAGGGCGCACGCCGACACGGCGGCGGAGACGAGGAACGAGGCCGGGTAGCCCCACACGTCGGCGGCCCGGCCGAGCGCCGGCTGGGTGACGACGCCGCCGGTGGAGGCCATCAGCGAGTCGAACGACAGGATCGTCGCACGCTGCTGCGACGGGATGAGGCCGTTGACGTACGCCTGCCGCAGCGGCATCCCGGCCGAGCCGAGCAGTGCCCACAGCACGATGAGGACGAGCGCCGTCCAGAACTGCCCGGCGAGGCCGAGCCCGACCAGCGCGAGCACGCCGGTCGTCTCCAGGGCCAGGTAGGCGGTGAGGCGGTGCGGGAACAGCCGGGCGATCCGCTCGGCCACGAGCCCGCCGGCGATCTGGGCGCCGGCGACCGCGGCGGCGGCGATCCCGGCGATCCCGTAGGCGCGTTCGTCGTGGTACAGGTTGAGCAGGTGCGGCTGCAGCGCGTAGAACACGTAGACGCCGACACCGCCGGTGAACGGCGCGGCGAGCATCAGCAGCCGGACCTGGCGGACCCGCCAGCCGTACTGCACCGAGTCGGCGGCGATGCGGCGCATCCTGGCCAGCGGCGGCAGGCTCCGGTCGGGGGTGAACCCGAGGTCGCGCATGAGGACCGCGGCGAGGACGAACATCAGCGCGTACACGCCGGCGCGGACGAGGAACGGCACCCCGAGGTTGGTCAGCTGGGCCAGGTAACCGCCGGCGACGGAGCCGGTGAGCATGGCGACCCCGCCGATGACCTGCCCCCGCGCGAACACCGCCTCGAGGGGCCCGTCGTCGCCGGTGGCGGCGAGGGCGTCGACGAGCCACGCCTCGACGGCGCCGGAGAAGAACGTGAAGCCCAGGCCCAGCAGCAGCGACACGGCCGCCCACGGCCAGAACGGCGCGTGCAGCTGCCAGAGCCACACGTACAGGCCGGTGGTGACGGCCAGGGTCACGGTGCCGAGCAGGAACGACACCCGCCGGCCCCACAGGTCCGCGACGATGCCCGTCGGCACCTCGAACAGCACCATGCCGGCGGTGAAGCAGGCGTTCGCGGCGAACGCGGCCAGGTTCGACAGGCCGGCGTCGAGCAGGAAGATGGTGTTGATGCCCCAGATGAGCGACCCGGCGAGGGTGTTGCCGGCGGTGAGCAGGTAATAGGTCCGCCGGACCAGGGATGCCGTCAACACCCTCGCCACTGTGCCATCCGGGTCAGGCCACGTAGGCGTCGGCGGCGTCGAGGGCGTCGTCGATCGCGTCGATGCCGCGCAGCAGCTCCTCCTCGGTGACGACCAGCGGCGGCACCACGTGCACCCGGTTGAAGTGGGTGAACGGCCAGACCCCGCGGGCCTTGCACGCGGCGACGACGTCGGCCATCGGCTTCGCGGCGGCGCCGGACGCGTTGTAGGGCACCAGCATCTCGCGGGTCTCCCGGTCGCGGACCAGCTCGATCGCCCAGAACAGGCCGAGGCCGCGGACCTCACCGACGGACGGGTGCCGGTCGCGGAGCTTCTCCAGGCGCGGCCCGACGACCCGCTCGCCGAGGTCCCGGACCCGCTCGGGGATCCGCTCGTCGCGCATCACCTCGATCGTGGCGATCGCGGCGGCGCACGCCAGGGGGTGCCCGGAATACGTGAGCCCACCGGGGAACGGGCGGTCGGCGAAGGTCTCGTAGACCTTCTCGCCGAGGATGACCCCGCCGAGCGGCACGTAGCCGGAGTTGACGCCCTTCGCGAACGTGATGAGGTCCGGGACCACATTCCACCGGTCGACGGCGAACCACTCGCCGCACCGGCCGAACCCGCTCATCACCTCGTCGCAGATGAGCAGCGCCCCGTGCCGGTCGCACAGCTCGCGGACCCCCGCGAGGTAGCCGGGCGGCGGCACCAGGATCCCGTTGGTCCCGACGACCGACTCGACGATGACGGCGGCGACGGTGTGCGGCCCCTCGAACGTGAACACCTCCTCGAGGTGCTGCAACGCCCGCTGGGTCTCCTGCTCGGGGCTGTCGGCGTGGAACGACGAGCGGTAGGGATACGGCCCGAAGAACCGCACGACCCCCGGCATCGCGGGCTCGTTCGCCCAGCGGCGCGGGTCGCCGGTCAGCGTGATGGATCCGGTGGTGGCGCCATGGTACGACCGGTACGCGGCCAGGATCTTGTGCCGGCCGGTCGTCAGCCGGGCCATCTTCACGGCGTGCTCGTTGGCCTCGGTGCCGCCGTTGGTGAAGAACACGTGCGACAGGTCGCCGGGCGCCACCTCCGCGATGAGGCGGGCGGCCTCGCTGCGGGTCGGGTTGGCGAAGCTCGGCGCGATCGTGCACAGCGCCGCCGCCTGCTCCTGGATCGCGGCGACGACCTTGGGATGCTGGTGCCCGAGGTTGAGGTTGACCAGCTGCGAGGAGAAGTCGAGGTATCTGGTGCCCTCGGCGTCCCAGAACGTGCTGCCGAGGCCGCCGGTGACGACGACCGGGTCCAGCGAACGCTGCGCCGACCAGGAGTGGAAGACGTGCGCGCGGTCGTCACGGTAGGCGTCGGCTTCGGAGGTGTGTCCCGTCATGAGCCGACGCTAATGGCACACGTCCGCCCGTACAATATCTTCACTGTTACAGCTTGTTACTCGCCTTATCCTTGAGATCATGCAGATCACCTCGATCGCCGAACTGGAGGACCTGCTCGGGTCGCCGATGCCCCGGGCCGTGACCAAGGAACGCAACACCCTCACTGACACCGACCGGGACTGGCTGGCGCTGTCGCCGTTCGTCCTCGTCGCCACCTCTGACGCGGACGGCAACTGCGACGTCTCGCCCAAGGGCGACCCGCCCGGCTTCGCGCACGTGATCGACGACCGCACGATCGCGATCCCCGAGCGTCCCGGCAACCGCCGCGCCGACGGCTTCCACAACATCCTCGCCAACCCGCACGTCGGCCTGATCTTCCTGATCCCCGGCCGCCGCGAGACGCTGCGCATCAACGGCCGTGCCCGGCTGCTCAGCGCCGCCCCGTGGTTCTCCGAGATGGTCGTGGAGGGGCACGAGCCGATCCTGGCCCTGGTCGTCGACATCGACACGATCTTCTTCCACTGCCAGAAGGCGTTCATGCGGTCGCAGCTGTGGAAGCCGGCGACCTGGACTCCCGAGGCGCTGCCGTCGCACGCGAAACTCATCAAGAGCGTCCAGAACACCACGGAGACGGTGGAGGAGCTCGAGGCGTACTACGCCGAGGACCGCTACAGCCGCGGCCTCTACGCCTGACGCGCCGCCGGGGCACAACCCGGAGGCGCGTGCCGCCGCACCGGGTTGTGCCTCACCGCCGCCGCAGCGCCTTGTCCATGCCCTGCCGGACCGGGCCCGGGAAGGTCTCGGCGGTCAGGTCCGGCGCGAAGTCGCAGGACACGAACCGGGCGAGGGAGCCGCCGAGCTGCTCGCCCGCGACGAGGACGAGCCGCGGGTTGCGGGCCGCGACCAGCAACGCCTCGAGCGCCTTCGGGTCCTTCCAGTGCGCGAGGTCGACGATGCCGGTGCGGCACGAGTCCATGTCCTGCGGGTCATCGGCGAACATCGCGGCGAGGCGTTCCGCGCGCCAGTCCCAGGCCAGTGTTCCCGTCACCCGCAGCGACTCCAGGAACACCGCGGGCGGGCGGTACCCGTGCACCTCGACGTAGTGGAAGATCATCGCCGGGGCGGCGTACACCTCGCCGTCGTGAGCGTAGTAGTGGTATTCGCCGTTCCCCTCCGACACCGGGCTGCTCCCGCACCACTCGCAGTCGTGCCAGCCACGCGTCAGGTTGGTGGGGCCCAGCGAGGCAGCGCGGAGCCGGTGCAGGTCGGCGTCCGTCACCGGCACGTTCGAGTCCTGCAGCCCGCGCTCGCGGCCCAGCCAGCCGACCGTGCGCATGTCGAGCGGGAACTGCCGATACATGTACGGCGAAAGGTCCGGATATTCCATGGCTACCGCCTCGCGTGGATCAGGAAACGATGGGCGTGCGTGCCGATCGGGCGGCCGGCCGCGTGCAGCCGGCGCAGGGCGTCGTCGTAGCGTTCGACGGTGAAGTCAGGGACCTGCCAGGTCACCATGCGCAGCTGGAACACCAGCGCACCGACGTCGGCGAACGTGACCGCCGGGTGTTCCTCGCGGACGTCCAGCAGCGTGAACCCGGCCGCGGTCAGGGCGGCGCCGGCGCTCGCCGCGTCCCAGCTGCCCGGAGGGTACGCCGGTGGCGCGCCGAGCGCGGTGTTCAGCGAGGTGCAGTCGTCGCTGCCGA
The DNA here is from genome assembly GCF_040676755.1 of Dactylosporangium sp. NPDC049525. Lineage (NCBI taxonomy): Bacteria > Bacillati > Actinomycetota > Actinomycetes > Micromonosporales > Micromonosporaceae > Dactylosporangium > Dactylosporangium sp. NPDC049525. Next base: position 28,196 of record NZ_JBFAPO010000059.1, read on the forward strand.
CCTGCTGGGTGAGGAGCAGGCCGCCGGGGCGCAGGAGCCGGGCCAGCTCGCCGGCGTCGCAGGCGCCGTGCCGGTTCAGGACGAGGTCGAACCCGGCGGCCGGCAGCGCCGTGGTGGACTGCCGGACGGTCACGCCGAGCGGGGTGAGCCGGTCCGTGGCGATGCGGACGTTCGGCGGCCACGCCTCGCTCGCGACCGCGTGCGGCGGCAGCGGCGCCAGGCTCGCCAGGAGCTCCCCGCCGCCGGTGTCGACGTCCAGCAGCGACGACGCGTGGCCGACCAGGTCGCGGGCGAGCTCCGGGTAGGACCAGGACAGCTCGCCGCCGTGTGTCCGGCCGCGCAGCCACCCGAAGTCCCAGCCCTCGACCGGCGCGGCCGTGGCCTCGGCGATGAGCTCCTCGTAGGTGCTCACGGCAGGACGACGAGCTTGCCGACCTTTGTGCCGAGCTCCAGGTCGGTGTGGGCGAGCCGGATGTCGTCCATCGGATACGTGTGGACCGGGCCGAGCGTGACCTCGCCGGAGGCGATCCGGTCCAGGTACCGCTGCAGGACCGCGGCGGGCAGGTCGCTGGCCTCGCCGCCATACGCGGTCAGCCGCACCCCGGTGGGCAGGTAGCCGATCGGGTAGAAGTCGCGGACCAGCCACTCGTTGGACAGCATGCCGGTGAAGCACACGGTGCCGTGCACGCGGGTGGCGGCCAGGGTGTCCGGCAGGGTGGGGGTGCCGACGAGCTCGAGGGCCGCGTCGACACCGTCCGGGAACAGCGCCCGGACCTGTGCGGCGACCGTGCCGTCGTCGACGAGCGGGTGGGTGACGCCGACGGCCGACAGCGCGGCCCGCCGGTCCGGCGAACGGGTGGTCGACAGGACCGTCGCGCCGAGGTCGCGGGCGAGCGCCGCCGCGGCCAGGCCGACCGACGAGGTGCCGCCGCGGATCAGCAGCGTCTGACCGGCCCGCAGGTCCAGGCCGGTGGTCAGCGAACCGTACGCGGTCTGCAGCGTCTCGGGCACGGCGCCGATCGCCGACCAGGGCAGTTCGGACCCGAACGGGATGACCTGGGCGGCGGGCACGACCGTGTATTGCGCGTAGCCGCCGTCGAACGTGCGGCCCATGCCGCCCATCATCGTGGCGACCTGCTGCCCGGGGGTCAGGTCGGTGCCGTTGACGTCGTCGAGGACGCCGACCGCCTCGATGCCCGGGACGCGCGGGAAGACGACACCCTCGGCGTATCCGAGGCGGGTGTGCAGCTCGGAGCGGTTGAGCCCGAACGCCTCGACCCGGATCCGGACCCAGCCGGGCGGCGGCTGCGGCGTGGGCACCTCGACGAGCTGAAGGTTCTCGATCGGGCCGGGGCCGGACAGCATGACTGCGCGCACACGTCAGCGTAGCAACGGCTACAGTGCGGCGTGCCCACTGTGACCGAGCGGTTGCGCGCCGCCGGGTGCGTGTTCGCCGAGGACGAGGCGGCGCTGCTGACCGAGGCGGCCGCCGGTGACGCCGCGGTGCTGGACCGGCTCGTCGAGCGCCGCGTCGCCGGGCATCCCCTGGAGTATCTCGTCGGGTGGGCGATGTTCGCGGGGGAGCGGTTCGTCATCGCCGACGGGGTGTTCATCCCGCGGCACCGCACCGAGCTCCTCGCCGTCACCGCCCGCGCGATGATCCACAGTGGGCAGACGGTGCTCGACCTGTGCTGCGGCACCGGGGCGCTGGGCGCGACCGCCACCCGTGGCCGCACCGGCGTCCGCCTGGTCGCGGCCGACGTCGACCCTGCCGCGGTCGCCTGCGCGCGCCGCAATCTGCGGGGCGCCGAGGTGTACGAGGGGGACCTTTTCGACGCGTTGCCGCGGGACCTGCGCGGGCGGGTCGACGTGCTCCTGGCCAATGTGCCGTACGTGCCGACGGATCAGATCGCGTTCCTGCCCGAGGAGTTCCGGGTGCACGAGCGGCGGGCCGCCCTCGACGGCGGTGACGACGGCCTGCGCGTGCTGCGGCGGGTCGCGGCGCAGGCGCCGGGCTGGCTGGCGCCCGGCGGGCAGTTGCTGACCGAGGCCGGCGACGCGCAGCTGGAGGCCGCGCACGGCGTCCTGCGCGACGCCGGGCTGGAGCCACGGACCGTCACCGACCCGGAGACCGAGACCAGCATCGTCGTCGGCAGTATGAGCCGGACGATATATCCATAGACATCGAATCGATGGATAGCATCCTCCCCATCATCCAACTCGTTGGGGAGGCTCCCGGATGGTACGAAGGCTCCTGGCGGTCATGACCGCTGTCATTGCCGTGCTCGGTGTCCTGCCGGGCGTGGCGCACGCCCAGCAGGACGTCGTCGGCGGCACCCGCGCGGCGCAGGGCGAGTTCCCGTTCATGGTGCGCCTGTCGATGGGCTGCGGCGGTGCGCTGTACAGCCCGCGGCTGGTCCTCACCGCGGCGCACTGCGTCAACGGCACCGGCACGAACACCAGCATCACCGCGACGCTCGGCGTGGTCGACCTCCAGTCGTCCAGCCGGATCCAGGTCCGGTCCAACTACGTGTACCGGGCACCCGGGTACAACGGCAACGGCAAGGACTGGGCGCTGATCCGGCTCGCCTCGCCCGTCAGCGGCCTGGCCACCCTGCCGATCGCGACGACCACCACGTACAACACCGGCACCTTCACCGTCGCGGGATGGGGCGCGGCGCGGGAGGGCGGCGCACAGCAGCGCTACCTGCTCAAGGCGACCGTGCCGTACGTGGCGGACTCCACCTGCGACAACTCCTACCCGGACCTGATCCCGAACGACGAGATCTGCGCCGGCTACGCGGCCGGTGGCACCGACACCTGCCAGGGTGACTCGGGCGGCCCGATGTTCCGCCGCGACGCGTCCAACGCCTGGATCCAGGTCGGCATCGTCAGCTGGGGCAACGGCTGCGCCCGCCCGAACTACCCGGGCGTGTACAGCCAGGTGAGCACCTTCGCCTCGGCGATCGCCTCGGCCGCGGCCAGCCTCGGCGGCTGACCGGCCGGGTGCGAGGACCGGAGGGGGCCCGATGTCGGGGTCCCCTCCGGGACGGCTCAGACGCTCATCGCCACGCGCTGCCCGAGCTCGTGGCTGATCCGCTCGAACGTGCCCGCGTTCTCCTGCTTCTGCACCAGGTTGGTCTGCAGGATCTGCGCGCACTGCATCTCGCCCATGAGCAGGGCCTTGTCGATCAGCCCGCGGTAACCGGCGATGCCGAAGTGGGCCAGCTTCGTCTCCGCGTCGACGGCGTAGATCTCCATCGCCTCGGTGGAGGGCCGCTGTCCGGAGAACGCCTGAAACTCCGCGCGCATCCCGTCGAGCGTCATGCACGGCACCTCGGCCGGCTCCATCTCCATCATCGCGAAGCACGTCTCGATGTTCTGGATCTTCTGCTGCCCCTGTTGCTGCTGGGCGCGCAGGATCTGTGCGAGGGGGCTCTGCTCGGCCTGGTTGAGCATCTCGCCCACGAGGTGGTTGCTCTTGCGTTCGGCGTCGTACATGCCGGACAGCTCGTAGAGGAACAGGTCGGACGGGTTGTCGATGGCCATCTACTTCTCCTGCCTGGGTGCGATCCGTGCGGTACGGGGCGGCAGCTACCCGGCGCTGGAACTTTCACACCGCCCACGCCGCCTACCTGCGGCTGATTGATGACATCGTTGACGGCCAACTGAACCGCTTCATACGGTGCCCCCGACTTTAGGGAGGCACTTCATGAGGACGCGGATCACCCTCGCGGCCGCCGCCGCGCTGGCAGTCGTGGTGTCGGTGCTCGTCGCCGTGCAGCCGGCGCAGGCGGCGACCGGCTTCACCGTCAGCAACGGCCGGCTCTACGACGCCAACGGCACCGAGTTCGTCATGCGCGGCGTCAGCCACGCACACACCTGGTACCAGACGCAGACCAGCTCGTTCGCCAACATCAAGGCGCTGGGCGCCAACACCGTCCGGGTCGTGCTCGCCACCGGCGACCAATGGGCAAAGAACGACACCGCCGACGTCGCCAACGTCGTGTCGCTGTGCAAGGCCAACCGGCTCATCTGCGTCCTGGAGGCGCACGACACCACCGGCTACGGCGAGCAGAGCGCGGCGGTCTCCCTCGACAAGGCCGTCGACTACTGGCTGAGCATCAAGAGCGCGCTCGTCGGCCAGGAGAAGTACGTCATCGTGAACATCGGCAACGAGCCCTACGGCAACAACGCCGCCACCGTCGCCAACTGGACCACCGACACCGCCAACGCGGTCAAACGGCTGCGCAGCAACGGTTTCGAGCACACCATCATGGTCGACGCGCCCAACTGGGGCCAGGACTGGTCCTTCACCATGCGCGACAACGCGGCGACCGTCTTCGCCGCCGACCCGCTGAAGAACACCGTGTTCTCCATCCACATGTACGGCGTCTTCGACACCGCCGCGGAGATCAACGACTACCTCAACCGGTTCGTCACCGCGAAACTGCCGATCGTGGTCGGCGAGTTCGGCTTCAACCACTCCGACGGCAACCCCGACGAGGACACCATCATGGCGACCGCGCAGTCGCTGAAGCTCGGCTACCTCGGCTGGTCGTGGAGCGGCAACGGCGGCGGCGTCGAATACCTCGACATGGTGACCGGCTTCAACCCCGCGCAGCTCACCAGTTGGGGCGAGCGCATCTTCAACGGCGCCAACGGCATCAAGGCCACCGCTCGCGAGGCGACCGTGTACGGGGGCGTGACCTCCCCGTCGCCGTCCCGCTCGTCGGTGTCGCCCTCGCCGTCGCGGTCCACGTCCACCTCGCCGTCGCCGTCGAACTCACAGCCCGCCGGCGCCTGCAAGGTCGTCTACAGCGTCGTCGGGCAGTGGCCGGGCGGCTTCCAGGGCGACGTGAAGGTGAGCAACACCGGCACCACCCCGGTCAACGGCTGGAAGCTCGCCTGGTCCTACGCCAACGGCCAGGTCCTCACCCAGTCGTGGGGCGCCACCTACGCCCAGTCCGGCGCGGCGGTCACCATGACCAACGTGAGTTACACGGCGAGCATCCCCGCCGGTGGCACCGTGACGTTCGGGTTCCTGTCCAACTGGAGCGGCACGAACACCGCGCCGGCCGTGTTCACGCTCAACGGGACCCGCTGCGCATGACGTAGTGTCGCCGCGTGGATCCAGTGGTGATCGTGGGGGCGGGGCCGGTCGGCGCCGCCGCCGCGATCCTGCTCGCCCAGCGCGGCGTGCCGTGCCTGCTGCTGGACCGCCACCCGACGCCGTACCCGCTGCCCCGCGCCGTCCACGTCGACGACGAGGTCATGCGGATCCTGCAGGAGCTCGGGATCGCGGCCGGGTTCGCCGCGGTGAGCCGCCCCGGCCTCGGCCTGCGGCTGCTCGACGGCCGGCACCGCGTCATGGCCGAGTTCCGCCGCGACCCCGCCCCCGGGCCGCACGGCTGGCCGCAGGCCAACATGTTCGACCAGCCCGACCTGGAGCGGCTGCTGCGGGCCAGGGTCGCCGAGCTGCCGCTGATCGAGTTCCGCGGCGGCGTCACCGTCACCGGGGTCACCTCCACCTCGGTCACGCTGGATGACGGCACGACGATCGCGGCGTCGGCGGTCCTCGGCTGCGACGGCGCCAACAGCACCGTCCGCACGCTCATCGGCGCGACCCTGGAGGACCTCGGGTTCGAGGAGCGGTGGCTCGTCGTCGACGGCGTCACCGGCCGGGACCTCGACGCCTGGGGCGGCGTGCACCAGGTCTGCGACCCGCGTCGCGCGGCGACCTTCATGCAGCTGGGTCCGCGTCGGTACCGGTGGGAGTTCCGGCTGCACGACGGCGAGTCCGATCTCGACGTCCCGGCGCTGCTGACCCCGTGGCTCGCCGGGACCCCGGTGACGGTGGTGCGGGCCGCGCAGTACACGTTCCGGGCCAGGATCGCCTCCACGTGGCACCGCGGCCGGGTGTTCCTGCTCGGCGACGCGGCGCACCAGACCCCGCCGTTCATCGGCCAGGGACTCGGCGCCGGGCTGCGTGACGCCCACAACCTGGCGTGGAAGCTGGCAACGGGCAGCCCGGCCCTGCTGGAGTCGTACCAACGCGAACGAAAACCACACGCGAAGGCCCAGATCCGGCTGGCCGTCGTGGCGGGCTGGGCGATGACAGGCGGTCAGGACCGGGCGGCGGCGGTGCGGCGGGTGGTGCTGGGCGCGGTGTGGCGGCTGCCCGGGCTGAAGGGCCTTGCGCTGCGCTCCACCAGCCCACCGCTGAAAGGCGTCGGCCGGGGCAGGCGCGGCGGCACCCTCGCGCCGCAGCCGGCCGTCGTGTGGCAGGGCCGCACGGTGCCGCTCGACGAGGCCCTGGGTGACGGCTGGGCGCTGCTGTGCCGCTCGGGCGTGCTCATGAAGCACGGCGGCGCGCGGGTGATCGTCGTGACGCCCGAGTTCGACCCGAGCGGCGTGCTGCGTCGCTGGATGGGCCGCCGGCGCGCGGTCCTGCTGCGCCCCGACCGCGTCGTGGCCGGGCTAAATGACTGGACGCCTGTCGCAGAATGAGAGCTGCGATGGACCACCAGCAGCTCGTCAAGATCAGTAAGCGGATGTCGAAGGCGCTGCGCCATGACCCCGCGCGGGTCGGCCTGACCCTCGATCCGGCCGGCTGGGTCCCCGTCGAGGTGTTCCTGAGCGCCATGGGCATCTCCCGCGCCGACCTCGACGAGGTCGTCGCCGGCAACGACAAGCAGCGCTACGCCGTGGAGACCGGCCCCGACGGGGTCGAGCGGATCCGCGCCAACCAGGGTCATTCGGTCCCGGTCGAGCTGGGCCTGGTCCCGCAGGAGCCGCCGGAGGTGCTCTTCCACGGCACCGGCAGCGCGGCCCTGGAGTCGATCCGGGCGACCGGGCTCAACCGCGGCGGCCGCCACCACGTGCACCTCTCATCCGACGCGGACACCGCCCGCCGGGTCGGCACCCGCCGCGGCGGCGCCGTCGCGATCCTCACCGTCCGGGCGGGGGAGATGGCCCGCGCCGGGCACGTGTTCTACGTCTCCGGCAACGGCGTCTGGCTCACCGACTCAGTGCCGCCCGTGTTCATCCAGCCGCTTCGCGAGGAGCTGCTGTAAGGGGATGGACTCGCCGTCGCGGGCGCCCTCGCCGACGATCAGCCGCGGTGCCTGCGGCTGCGGCGTCACCCCGGTCAGCCAGCCCGTCGCGCTCGGCGGCACCAGCAGCGAGTAATACCGGCCGTCGTCACCCACAGCGATGGTGCGGTCACTGTTGAGGTGCCAGCCGCGCAACGGCGTACGGTAGGAACGTCCGCTGTAGGAGCGGGCGCGCAACGGCTCGGTCGGCAGCCCAGCCACCCGGGCGTCCGTGACGAACTGCTTGATGAGGGCCATCGCCAGCTCGGTCTCCGCGGCGCGCCGCCGGTCGAGCTCTGCGGCGTGGTGCGCCACCGCACGGGCTCTCTGGGACTGCCAGTCGTCGTCGGCCACCCGCTCGTTGTACCAGTCGGCCGGCGCCGCACCCGCGCCCGGGGCTGGTCGCAGATCACAGCGGGGTGCACCGCACCGGCGGCTGGAGCCCGGGCCTGGGATGATAGAGACGCCACGAATGCCACGATTGAGGAGCACCACCGTGACCGCAGGCACCAATGAAGATACCGGCTTCGCCGAACTGGGCTTGCGGGACGAGCTGCTCAAGGCACTGACCACCCTCGGCTACGAGGAGCCGACCCCGATCCAGCGCGAGGCGATCCCGCCGATGCTCGCCGGCCGTGACCTGCTCGGCCAGGCCGCCACCGGCACCGGCAAGACCGCCGCGTTCTCGCTGCCGCTGCTGCAGACCATCCCCTCACCCGGCGGCGACAACCCCTCCGCGCTCATCCTCGTGCCGACCCGTGAGCTGGCCGTGCAGGTGTCCGAGGCGATCCACCGGTATGGCAAGGACCTCGGCACCCGCGTCCTGCCGATCTACGGCGGCCAGCCGATCGGCCGCCAGCTGCGCGCCCTCGAACAGGGCGTCGACGTCGTCGTCGCCACCCCGGGCCGCGCCCTCGATCACATCAGCCGTGGCACGCTGCACCTGCACGACCTGCGTGTCGTCGTCCTCGACGAGGCCGACGAGATGCTCGACATGGGCTTCGCCGAGGACATCGAGGCGATCCTGCAGGAGACCCCGGAGGACCGCCAGACGGTGCTGTTCTCCGCCACGATGCCGCCCCGCATCGACGGCCTGGCCCGCAGCCACCTCAACGACCCGGTCCGCATCCAGATCGGCCGCGAGCCCACCGCCGCCGGCGAGTCGCCGCTGGTGCGCCAGGTCGCCTATGTCGTCACCCGCGCGCACAAGCCGGCCGCCCTCGGCCGCGTCCTGGACGTCGAGGCCCCTGGCGCCGCCCTCGTCTTCTGCCGCACCCGTGACGAGGTCGACCAGCTCACCGAGACCCTCAACGGCCGCGGCTACCGGGCCGAGGCGCTGCACGGCGGTATGGGCCAGGAGCAGCGCGACCGGGTCATGGCCCGGCTGCGCAACGGCACCGCCGACCTGCTCGTCGCCACCGACGTCGCTGCCCGCGGCCTGGACGTCGAGCACCTCACCCACGTCGTCAACTACGACGTGCCGTCGGCCCCCGAGTCCTACGTGCACCGCATCGGCCGTGTCGGCCGGGCCGGCCGCGAGGGCGTGGCGATCACCCTCGCCGAGCCCCGCGAGCACCGCATGCTCAAGACCATCGAGCGCGTCACCAAGCAGCGCATCCTCATCGAGAAGGTCCCGACCGTCGCGGACCTGCGCGCCCGCCGCCTCGAGCTGACCCGCGCCGCCCTGCACGAGAGCCTCGTCGCCGACGACGCCGCCCTGTCGCAGTTCCGCGTCGTCGTGGAGACCCTCAGCGACGAGTTCGACCTGATGGAGATCGCCATCGCCGCGGTCAAGATCGCCCACGACGCGACCAGCATCGGCGACGGCGATCAGGAGGAGATCCCCGAGATCACCCTCCGCGCCCCCCGCGAGGGTGCCTTCGGGGACCGGGAGCGTCCCGGCGCCGGCGACCGCTCCGGCGACCGCTCCGGCCCGGGCCGCCGCGTCGCCGTCCGTGACGCCGAGGGCCGCGGCCGTGGCCGCGAGGCTGGTGGCCGGCGCGTCCCGGCGGGTGGCATGACCAGGCTCTTCGTCGGTGCCGGCCGGGCCGCTGGGATCCGACCGCAGGACCTGGTCGGCGCGATCACGGGCGAGTCGAGCCTGAGTGGGCGCGACATCGGTGCGATCGAGATCACGGACCGGTTCTCGCTGGTGGAGGTGCCGGAGGGTGCTGTTGACGAGGTCATCGACACCTTGCGGCGCACGACGTTGAAGGGCCGCCGGCCGGTTGTTCGGCGTGAGCGTTTCCAGCCCTGATCGTCCCCCAAGATCGTGTGGTCGTCTTTCTGTTGAGGTTCGCGTGGGGGTACGCCGCTTGGAGTGGTTCCTGGTGTAGGTCCTCGTAGGTCGGTGGTTCCGCGCAGCCTCCGGCCGCACGTATGGGTGGCGTGGTTGCGGTGTGTGCCGTGTCGAGGTGATGCCAAGCCAGGTCCGCACTCGCATGGTCCAGCGCCGTCGAGGTCGTCATTCGGTGGTGCCACACCGTCGCCAGTTTCGAAAAACGAACAACCCGAACGATCCGAGGGGTCAGGGCCCCGCAGATCTTTCGGGTTGTTCGACCGATGATCGATGGTTTTTGTCTTTTGACCAACGGCGGTGTTGTAGCACCGAATGATGCGCTCGACGGTGCTGGATCATGTGAGTTCGGACCTGGCTTGGCATCACCGCGACTACGGCACGGACGGTGACCGCGCTACCCCATCGCGCGGCCGGAGGCTGTGCGGAACCACCGACCTACGCGGACCTGCACCAGGAATCAGTCCAAGCGGATTACCCCCACGCGAACCTCAACCGCAAGGCAACCAGCGAATCAGAGCGACAGGCTCTCGCCAGGGAGCCGAAGAGCCAACGCGGCCCCGAGCGGCGGCGCGTCGAACTCGAACGTGGTGACCACCGTCGCGCCAGGACGCACGTCGACGGCGTTGGACGTACGCGGGAGAAGGACCACAGACCCCGCCGACACGCTGACATCCGCGGCGGCGACGTGCCGGAGCGCGCGACCCGTGTTGCTGAAGCGGACCGTGATGGCCATGTGGTCGCTGTCGAGCACGTCCACGTCCGTGACCACGGTCGCCGGCGGGCGGGAGCGCGGCGCCGACGGGCCGGCCTCCGCGAACGTGGGGGAGACGACCCCGATCGCGCCGCCGATCGCGAGGCCCGCCGTGGTGGCGAGCAGGACCGCGTTGAGCGCGCCGCGATCGAATCCCATGCCGTGTCCCCCTCGTTGCCGCCTTGTGCGGTTGCAGCGTCACACGGCGGTCTGAGGTTCAACTGTGGTGCGACTGAGGTGCGGGCTTCAGCATGTCAGCTGACCGGTGGTCATCGCGGCCGAATCGGTGGATGTCTTGTCCTCCGAGCGCGGACCCCGCGACTCCAACACCACCGGCGTCGCCAGCGCCTCGGAGACCGCGGTGGTCCAGTCGCGGACCGGGGCGAGGCGCGGCCGGCTGTCCAGCAGGGCGCGGGTCAGCCGCTCCTGCCGGTCGAGGTCGCCGGTGACGCCGCGAGTGGGGACGGTGCCGTCGTAGTCGACGCACAGCTGCAGCTGCGGGTTGGCGGCAGCGGTGTCGAGGTGGGTGAGGGCCAGGCCGTCGACGCCGCCGCAGACGTCGAGGGCGTAGCGGTGCGCGACGGCGTCGAAGTGGCCGACCCGGAACCCGCCCTGCCACGGGTTCGTGGGGTTGTTGGGATCGGTGATCGGCAGCGAGGGGTCCTCGGTGACCAGCGGCCCGGCGCCGTGGCGGGTGGTGAAGGTCCGCAGCACGCCGAGGCGGTAGGCGGGTTCGCCGCCCAGGAGCGCCTCGGCGTTGGCGAACGTGGTCGTGCTCCAGGTGGTGTACGGGTGGAAGCCGTGCCACTCGTCGAGCAGCACCCCCTGCGCGCCCTCGAACACGCACGGGCCCTCGATCCGCAGACCGTCCACGATGGACACGGTGGCGGCGAACGCGGTGTAGGCCTCCACACAGGCGTCCACCGGCGGTCCGTCCACATTGAGCACCGCCCGCAGTCGGCGCAGCTTCGCCCGCAGCACGGCCGGGGAGAGACAGTCGCCGACCCGGGGCGCGTCGTCCACATGCGACAGTGCGTACGCCATGGCCTCGCCGACGCCCATCCCGCAGGAGCCGTGCCGGTCGGCGCCGCGGGCCAGCTCGCGTGCCCGGTTGGCCTCCCGGTGGTACGGGGTGGACAGCAGCGCGGCACGGTCGACGGTGAGCCGCTGCCAGACGTCGTGGACGCCGAGACCCACCAGGTGGTCGGCCTCGGCGGCCAGGGCGAGGGGGTCGACGACCATGAACCGGGACAGGTGGGTCCGCACGCCGGGCCGGAACGTGCCCGACCCGAACTGTGCGAACGTGTGCTTGCGGCCGTCGCCGAGCACGACGGTGTGCGCGGCCTGGGCGCCGCCGTTGAAGCGGACCACGGTGTGCACGTCACGCGTGGCGCAGAGGTGGTCGACGACGGTCCCCTTGCCGCAGTCCCCGTATCCCAGGTCCACGACGATGACGTGCCCCATGGCTACAACCGTTCCACGGCGGTGGTGCCGGTCATCGCAGGCGCCGAGCCGGAGGCGAGCGGGGCCCGGTCGCCGCCGATGCGGGCCAGCGCCTTGCCCACGGTCGCGGTCGCCGCCGAGCCGACCTCGCGCAGGTCCTCGAGGCCCTCGTCCAGGTCGATGGTGTCCTCGCCGAGGCCGACGGTCAGCGCGATCGTCTCGCAGACCGCGTCGAGGTCGTCCAGGGCGATGACGTTCTGCCCGAGCAGGTCCTTCCAGAAGTCGAGGATGGTGGTGTTCCCCGCGTACGAGGAGCCGGCCGGCAGGATGTAGTAGGTGTCGTACATGCGGCGCACCTCGTCGACGATCGCCCGCAGCGCGATCGGCTCGCCGAGCTTGTCGCCGATGACGTCGCGGACCTCGCCGGGCTTGACCCGCCCGTAGGCCTGCTCGTCGCCGATGATGAACAGGTAGCCGCGCTTGCCGCGCTTCTCGTAGCAGTCGATGCTGGTGTGGCGGGCCATGAAGTACATGGCGAGCTCGTAGGACTCGGTCATCTGCCCGCCGCCGCCACCTTCGAGCACGAAGCGGCCGAGGTCGTCGTCGAGGCGGTTGTCGGACTCGAACTGCCCGACCTGCAGCGGCACCCGGTCGCACGTCGCGTCGCCGATCGCACCGAAGAGGATCTGCGGGTCTTTGACGTACCCCTTGCGCAGCAGCAATCCCAGCAACTGTGGCAGCTTCTGCTGCAGGACTCTCGGCACGGAACCCATCGAGCCGGTGACGTCGAACATGACGGCGATGGCGACCGAGTCGGGGTGCTCGTCGGAGTCGCGGCTCTCCCGCTTGCCGACGTCCTTCGGGTCGAGTGCACTGTGGACGGTGCGGGCGCCGGAGTCGCTGTAGGCGAACGCGCTGGCGCCGGTGGCACGACGGTAGCGGTCGGCGGCGTCGTAGACGTCGGTCGACCAGATTCCACTTCCCACGGGATTGCCCCTTTCTACAGGGTGAACGGTCGGAACTTGCGGGGGCCGTACAGGCGGTGCAGCAGGTCGTCGAGCTCGCCCAGCAGCTTCCAGGCGTCGTCGGGCCGCTGCCGCGGCGACGCGAGCAGGCAGCCGTCGGCGAAGCGCCGCAGGGCCTGCGGTGTGCGCTCGCCCATCAGGTCGGCCATGAGCCGGGCGGCCATGGCCAGGTCGGTGTAGGGGCCGGGGGCCTCGCGAGCGAGGACCTCGGCCGGGTAGTGGTCGCGGCGGTGCGGCACGATCGCGGGGATCCGATCGCCGGGCTCGGTGGTGCTGTAGCACCAGTCGACGAGCACCACGCCGTGGTCGCCGGGTTCGATGAGGACGTGCTCGGGCAGGACCGCGCCGTGCACGACCCCGGCGCGGTGCGCGAGGCCGAGGGCGACGAGCAGCCGCCGCCACATCCACGCCGCGTCGCGCGGGTCGAGCCCCGTCGGGCGGCGCTCGGCGACCTCGGCGAGGCTGTGCAGCCCCTTCGCCGTCGTCGCGAGCACGTTGCCGCGCCGCGTGGTGGTGCCGTCCTTGTGGCGGAACGAGTCCACCAGGCGCGGCACGTAGGGCAGGTATCGCGGGTCGCCGCGCTCGGCGACCTGCCGCAACGCCGTCGCCTCCCGGGCCATGAGGTCGTTGCACGCCGGGTCCCGGACGAGCTTCAGGTGCCCCTCCGGCACGGTGTACAGGTTGGCGAGGTCGCCCTCGAAGGCGAGGGTCGCGGTGGAGTAGACGCCCTTGGCGCTGCGGATCGTGCCGCGGTTGCGCCACAGGTCGGTGAGCCGGGCGAACGCCGCGGCGCCCTGCGGGCCGGCGGTGTCGGGGTGGGTGAGGCGGGCCAGCCGCCGGTAGGTGCCGGCCGGGTCGTCGCCGTCGAACAGGTCCGTACCCGCGGACTCGATCAGCGCGATCGCCTCGGCAGTGGTGGTCATCGGACCGTCTCCTCCCTACTGGGCATGAGCAGGGCTGGGTGCAGCAGCCGGGCGTCGCCGGCGCGGTAGAGCTTGGCCCGGGGACCGCCCCGCGCGCCGCCGCGCTCGGTGGTCGTGTTGGTGCTCTCGACGAACCCGGGGACCGACAGCACCTTGCGGTGGAAGTTGCCGGCGTGCAGCGGCTCGCCCCACACCGTCTCGTAGACGGCGCGCAGCTCGGCGATCGTGAACTCCTCGCCGACGAACCGGGTCGCCAGCGGCGTGTACTCGAGCTTCGACCTGGCCCGTTCGAGGCCGTCGGCGACGATCGTGCTGTGGTCGAAGGCGAGGTCGGCGGGGCGCTCGTCCATCGGCACCCAGGCGGCCTCGCGGGCGTCGGTGCCGGAGACGGGGTCGGGCAGGTCCGGCGCGAACGCCACGTAGGCCACCGAGAACACCCGCATGCGGGGGTCCCGGTCGGGCGCGCCGTAGGTGCCGAGCTGCTCCAGGTGCAGCCGCCGGTGTGCGGTGGCGACGCCGGTCTCCTCGGCGAGCTCCCGCGCGGCCGCGGTCGGCAGGTCCTCCCACTGGCCGACGAAGCCGCCGGGCAGGGCCCACATGCCCTCGCTCGGCGGGCAGGCGCGGCGCACCAGCAGCACGTTGAGTGCGCCGTTGCGGATCGTGAACGCCACGATGTCCACGGTCACCGCCACCGGCGGGTAGGCACGCGGGTCGTAGCTGGCGAGGAAGTCGGCGTCGTCCACCTGGAGTCCTTCTCAGATAGAGTATTTCTCGATCTGAGAACAACATACGTCCGGGGTGTCCGCGGCGCAACGACGTTTTCTGTCGGTCCTCCGTCAGGCGGGCCCGGCCCTCTGTCAGGCGGGCCCGGCCCTCTGTCAGGCGGGCCCGGCCCTCTGTCAGGCGGGCCCGGCCCTCTGTCAGGCGGGCCCGGTCCTCTGTCAGGCGCTGGCGAGGCGGCTGCGTAGGTGGTGGCCGTGCGCGGCGGACATCTGTGCGGCAACCGCCGAGCGGACCAGCTCGCTGCGGTGCCGCACTTTGCCGTCGGGGCCCTCCACGAGCAGATGGGCGTGGACCAGCCCGTCGACCGCCGCGAGGACCTCGTCGAGGTCGAGGCCGCCGATCGCGGCGAGCTGCTCGACCCGCAGCGGGCCGAGCGCCGCCGTAAGCCGCAGGACCTCCCACGCCGCCGGCGCCATCCACCGGGTCCGCTGCCGGGCCAGGTGCATCGCGACCGCCTCGCCGAGCGCCGGATCGCCGGTGCCGGCGCCGGGCCGCACGAGCGCCGGGATGCCGCCGCTGGCGGTGAGGGCGTCGACCGGCAGGTCGCGCTCGTCGAGCGGGTCGAGCCGCAACACCAGGTCCGCGTCGAGCGCGTGCAGCGGCCGGTCGGCGATCGCCGACGGGTAGCGGTAGGAGACCACGACCCGCGGGCCGCGCTCCCGCAGCCAGCGCAGCTCACTGACGGAGTCCGCGTCGAGATGCTCCGCGTCGTCGACGGCGATGACACAGCCGCGCAGGTCGGCGGCGATCGCATCGAGCTCGCCGGGGTGCAGCGTGCGCCGCTCGCCCATCGCCGCGTCGAGGGTACGGTCCGCGGCCCGGTCCAGCTGGTGCAACACCGTGCGCAGCCACCCCAGCCGCAACGCGCCGCCCGGCCCCGGCCCCCGTCCCAGCCCGACGCGGCCCGGCGCCTCCTCGCGCAGCCGGCCCAGCAGCGCCGACTTCCCGGCGCCGGCGGGACCGACGACGTGGATGACGCCGGGGCCGCCGGCGAGCGCCGCCAGTTCGGCCGCGCGGCCGACGAACGGCGGGTCGTCCGCTGCCGTGTCCGTGGACCGGGTGGTGTTCCTGCGGCGGTCGGCTTTACGGCGGTCCGCCGTGCGGCGGTCACCGTCCGCGCGTCCGCCGTCGCCCTCGTCGCCGGTGCTCTCGTGGGTCGTGGGGCTCGTGTTCGCCCGGGTGCCGGGCGTGTGCAGTTCGGCCAGGAGCCGGTCGCGCAGCGACGTCGTGTCGGCGGACGGGGTGATGCCCAGGTCGTCGGCGAGGGCGCGCCGGCACAGGTCGAACCAGCGGACCACCTCGTCGGCCCGCCCGAGGGCCGCCCCGGCCACCATCGCCAGGCGGTACCCGCGCTCGGTGAACGGCTCCAGCTCCGTCGCCTCGCGTGCCAGGCGCAACGCCCGGGCCGGATCCGCGGCGGCGGCCGGCTCGGCGAGGTCGAGCAGCGCCGCGACGAGGACCGCCTTGACCTCGGCTCGGGCGGGTGCGGCCCAGTCGGCGTACTCGTCCTCCGTGAACGGCAGCTCCGGCGCGAGCTCCACGATCCGCTCCCGCACGTCGAGCTGCCCCGGGCGGCGCTCCGCGACCTTCGCCGCGGCCCGCAGGTCGGCGAGGTCGAGACGGGCCCGGTCGGTGGCGAACACGTACCCACCGGCTCTGGTCACGATGAACGACCTGGCCGTGGGCACACCCGGCTGCAAGGCCCGCCGCAGCACCGACACGTAGTGCTCCAGCGCCGCCGTGGCGTTGCCGGGCAGGTCCGCGCCCCAGACCGCGTCGGCCAGGGCGTCCTTGGACTGGACCCGGTCATGCCGGGCGGCGAGCACCCCCAGTACCTGCCGGGCCCGCCGGGGTAGGTCGTCGCCGGTCATCCGCCGGCCGTCACCGTCGATGATCTCGATCTGTCCGAGCACGCGCACGTCCACAGCCGCCGCAATCGGCAGGGTCCCGCGCGGGTTGAGCGGTTCCCTTCAGACGGACCACAGGCCGGCTTCAGGCCGGCGTGGTTTCCTGCGCCGCATGAAGATCTTGGCCAGTGTCGTCCCGGCGGCCCGTCTCTCCTCGCGCATCGTGCTCGCGGCCTGCTTCGTTGCCGCGCTCAGTGCGGGTCTGGTGACCATGGTGGTGTCCGCGCTGCGATAGCGCATCCTTCGTCGGCGCATCCTTCGTCGGCGCGTCCTTCGTCAGCGCAGCGTTCGTCAGCGCGTCCTTCGTCAGCGCAGGGCGAGATCCAGGCGTGCCACGATCGGCCGTGGTGCGGTCATCCGCCATGCCTCGGTGATGAGGTCGCAGAGCTCGTCCTCGTGCGCCTTGCGCAGGCGCACCTGCACCCAGCCGACCCGGCCGGAGGCGTGTGCCTTCTTGTAGGCCCGCGGGTCGTCCTCGACGAGGGCCGCCTGCTCCTCGCGGGACGTCTTGACCAGCATGGTCCAGTCGTCCTCGCACAGATAGGCGAACCCGCGGTCGCGCACCCGGAAGCCGAGATGGTTGCCGTGCACGCGCTGCTCCACCTCGGGCAGCGTGAGGACCATCCGGAGCGCCTCGTCGACGCTCACCCCGCGGCTGGTTCGCAATCCCATGTCTGTAGGTGTAACAGGAGGGTCCGACACTTTTCCGAGGATCCGATTTTCCCCATTTGCTCATTTTCATGATCAAATGCGTTCTTGCAGCGTGCGACCGTCCCACCGAAATTGTCGGTGGGCGTCGTTATGGTGGCGCCCATCCGATCTGGATCACGGGGAGGCGGCGGATGGGCACGGTCGAGGACACGTTCGTCATGCCGTCCTCCTGGCTGCGCGCCATCAGGCCGCGGCGCGGCGGGGCACCCGCCGGGTTCAGCCCGGCCGAGACGTGGCCCGCCGACATCGCCACCCTGATCGCCAGGCGCCCCAGCGTGCGCACCTCGCTCACCGATTCCCGGACCCCCGCCGACGTCCGCGACGCTGGCCTGGCGCACCTCGACGGCGACGGCACCCCGCTCGGGGCGGCCGCCGTCGTCGCCGCCTACACCGGGCCGCCCGACGCGTCCAGCCGCGCTGCGGCCGCGGTGTTCGCCGACGGATGGATCGCCCGGCACGGGCTGCGGTTCGCGGTCGAGGCTGCCATGGAGCTGCAGGGCCTGGGCTACGGTGCCGACTGGGGGCCGTCGTCGTTGGCCGGAGAGCCCGTGGTGCGCCGCGTGCGCGGGTCTGACGGGGCCGACGCCGTCCTGACCAGGGTGCGGGCCGCGCTCGCCGCGGCGCCCGAGGAGGAGTATCGGCCGCTCGTCGAGCTGCTCCGGCAGTGGCGGGAGCGATCGGCGACGCACCGGGTCGTGGCGGCGTTCCTCGCGCCGACCGAGGCCGCCTGGGTCGACGAGGAGGTGCGCGGCCACCTCGGCGGCGACGACTGGCGCATCCTGTTGATGCTCGCGTCCGTGACCACCGTCGCGGACGCCGAGACGCTCGTGGGCGCGCACCCGCCGTGGGGCTTGCTCACCGACGCCGGGCTGCTGCACACGATCGCCGACGGGCTCGGCGTCGCCGCCGCGCCGCTGTTCGTGCGGTGGCTGGACCGGTTCGCGCCGTCCGCCGACGCCCGGCGGTCCCTGCTGTCGATCATCGCCGCGATGCCGACCGACGAGGCGTTCCAGGCCCTGGTGGACCGCCTGGACGACCGCCACGTCCCGGCCGCGCTGACCGAGGCGAGCGGACGGTTCCCGCGGCGGGCGGTGCGGCTGCTGGCGGAGTCCGCCTCCCGGCGCAGCGTCGCCGAGCGGCTGCGCACCCACGTCGCCGCGCACCGCGACGTCGCCGCCGAGGTCCTGCCGGCGTTGAGCGGAGCCGCCGCCGAGGTGCTGCCGGCGTTGAGCGGAGCCGCCGCCACCCGGGTCGCCGCCGCGCTCGACGCGCTCGACGCCCGCACCGTCGCTCCGCCGGAGGCGCTGCCGCCGCTGCTCGTCACGCCACCGTGGACCACCGCGCGGCAGTCCGCCCGCAAGCCCGCCGTCGTCCCAGGGCTGCGCTGCACCGACGAGCCCGCCGTGACCTGGGAGCCCGGGGAGCAGGCCGAGTGGCTCGACCGGGCGGGTGGCGCCGGTCAATGGGGGCGGCTGCGCTCCGACTGGCCCGCGCTCGCCCGGGACATCGACGCGGGCGCCTGCTCCTGGTTCGACACCTTCGGATTCTTCATGCACGCCCCGATCGACCTCGCCGGGCCGGTCGCCGCCCGCTGGCGTCCCAACCGGACCTGGGACGAGGAGCGCTGGTCGCCCGCGCTCATCGCCAGGTTCGGGGTCCTCGTCCTGCCGTTGATGCTGTCGCTCGCCGAGCGCGGTCCGGCCGGGATGCCGCTGCTGCTGCCGTTCACCGGGCCCGAGGTCGCCGCCGTCGCCGCCAAACGCCTCGGCGCCCGCGGATCGCGCGACCACGCGCTCGCCTGGCTGCGCCGGCACCCCGACGCCGCCTCCCGTGCCCTGGTGCCTGCCGCGGTCGGGCCGGCGGGATCCGCCCGCCGCGTCGCCGGGCAGGCGCTGCGCGCCGTCGCCGGGCTGGGCCGCCGCGACGCGGTCGAGGCCGCCGCCCGCGCCTGTGGCGCCGAGGCCGCCGCCGCGGTGACGGACCTGCTCGACGCCGACCCGCTCGACACGCTCCCGGCCCGGCCGCCGACGCTGCCGGACTGGGCCGACCCCGCCGCGCTGGCCCCGGTCGAACTGCGCGGCGGCGCCGGGACGCTGCCGGTCGACGCCGCCCGGCACGTGCTGACGATGCTCGCCATGTCCCAGCCGGCCGAGCCGTATGCCGGCCTGGCCGTCGTCCGCGAGGCGTGCACGGCGGCGTCGCTCGCCGGGTTCGCGGTGTCGCTGCTGGAACGCTGGATCGAGGCCGGCGCCCCACCCCGCGCCGGCTGGGTCCTCGAGGCACAGGCGGTCCTCGGCGACGACGAGACCGCTCGGCGGCTCGCCGGGCACATCCGCTCCTGGCCGGCCGAGGGCGCCCTCGCCAGGGCCACCGCGGCCGTCGACGTGCTCGCGAGGATCGGCACCGAGGGGGCGCTCACCCACCTGCACCGCCTCACCACGAAGGTCCGCACCCCGTCGGTGCGCGCCCGCGCCGAGCAGCGGCTCGCCGAGGTCGCCGAGTCCCTGGAGCTGTCCCCGGAGCGGCTCGCCGACCGGCTCGTGCCCGACCTCGGCCTCGACACCGCCGGCACGCTGGTGCTGGACTTCGGGCCGCGCCGGTTCACGGTCGGCTTCGACGAGCGGCTCAAACCGTTCGTCGCCGACGAGACCGGCGCCCGGCGCAAGGACCTGCCGAAGCCGGGCGGCCGCGACGACCCGGCCCTGGCACCCGCCGCCGCGAAACGCTTCACCCTGCTGAAGAAGGACGTGCGGATCGTCGCGGCCGAGCAGATCCCCCGGTTCGAGCGGGCAATGGTCCTGGGGCGGCGCTGGAGCGGCGCCGACTTCCACCGGCTGATCGCCGGGCACCCCCTCGTCCGGCACGTCGCGCGGCGGCTCGTCTGGGCGACCTTCGACACCACCGGCGCGCCGCTCCGCACGATGCGGCTGGCGGAGGACATGACCCTCGCCGGCGTTGACGACACGCCGGTGCCGGTGGCTGACGACGCGCTGATCGGCGTCGCGCACCCGGTGCACCTCGGCGACACGCTCGGCCGGTGGGCGGAGCTGTTCGCCGACTACGCGATCCTCCAGCCGTTTCCACAGCTCGGACGGGGCACCCACGGGCTCACCGCGCAGGAGCGCGACCGCGACACGCTGGCCAGGTTCGTCGGGGCGAAGGCGCCCAGCGGGCGGTTCGCCGGGCTGACCCGAGGTGCGTGGCGACGCACCGACGGCCTCCACGGCGACTGGGGCGGGATCGAGCGGGACCTCCCCGGCGGCCGGATTGCCGTCGTCGAGCTCGACCCCGGCCTGCACTACGGCGACGTGTCCGTCGACCCGGTCCAGACGGTCACCGCCGTGCGGGTCGAGACCGGGCACACCGGCGGGCGGGGCCGGCAGCGGGTGCCGCTCTCTGGCCTCGACCCGATCGGCGCCTTCGAGCTCGTCCGCGACCTGGAGGAAGCGACCGCATGACCGAGGACACCTGCACCACCCCGGAGCCGCGGCGGCACAGCATCCTGCCGCGCCGCGGCGGGCTGCCGGTCGCGGCGCGGCGCGGCGGGCCGTCGGTCGCGCCCCGGCGCGGCGGGCTGTCGGTCGCGCCCCGGCGCGGCGGGCTGTCGGTCGCGCACCGGCCGGTGGCGGGCGGGAAGGAGACGGCCGTGGCGAGCCTGTCCGGCGCCGTCGATCTGCGGGGCGCGCTGACCCGCCCGCCGATCCGGGCCGACCTCCGCGATGCCGGTCTGGCCTGCCTCGACGCCGGCGCGACCCATCCGTCAACCCGGGCCGGCCTCTGCGATGCCGGTCTGGCCTGCCTCGACGCCGGCGCGAACCATCCGTCGACCCGGGCCGGCCTCAGCGACGCCGGTCTGGCGTGCCGCGACGCCGGCGCGAACCGGCCCGGCGCTGGCGTGATCCCGCTCGGCGCGGCCGCTGTCACCGTGACCGCGGTCGGGTCGTCCGAGCACTGGTCCGGTGCGGTCAGCTCCGCGCATGCCGTCGGCGACGTGACGATGCTGTCGGAGCAGGCGTTCCTCGAAGTGTGGATCGTCGGTGCCGGCGAGACCAGGTGGACCCGGGACAGGCCGCACACGTTCGGCGAGCTCGACCCGGTTACCGTGTCCGAGATCATCAGAGACCTGCGGGAGGTCATGCAGTGAGTCCTGCGAATGCCGCGAGCGCCGCGAGTGCGGACCCGGCGGGCGAGCCGCTGCGCGACGGCACCACCGTGCAGCCGTCCCTGGACGGTCCCGTCGTGCAGCCGTCGCCGGACGGTGCCGCCGTGCGGCCGTCCCTGGACGGTGCCACCGTGCAGCGGCCGCCGGCCGAGGTCCGGTATGCCGACGAGTTGGCCAGGCTCCGCGACACCGACACCGGTGAGCGGCCACCCGGCTGGGCGCTGAGCCTCACCGCCGCGCGGCGGTTCATCGTCGGTGACCCATCGGCGGGCGTCAGCCGCAAGTTCGTCGGCGACCCGTCGCTCATCGACCGGGCCCTCGTGTCGCTCGCCACCAGCCGCGGGCTGATGCTGGTCGGTGAGCCCGGCACCGCCAAGTCGCTGCTGTCGGAGCTGCTCGCCGCGGCCGTCAGCGGCGACTCGACGCTGACCGTGCAAGGGGGCGCGGCGACGACCGAGGACCAGATCAAGTACTCGTGGAACTACGCACTCCTCGTCGCCGAAGGGCCCAACCAGCGCTCGCTCGTTCGCGCGCCGCTGCTGCGGGGAATGGCCGAGGGCAAGGTCGTGCGGTTCGAGGAGATCACCCGCTGCCCCCTCGAGGTCCAGGACTGCATGCTCTCGCCGCTGTCCGACCGGGTCCTCACGATCCCCGAGCTGACCGGGCCCGACGCGATGGTGTTCGCCCGCGACGGGTTCAACGTCATTGCGACCGCGAACACCCGCGACCGCGGTGTCAACGAGATGAGCGCCGCGCTGAAACGCCGGTTCAACTTCGAGACCGTCTTCCCGATCGCCGACTTCGACACCGAGCTCGCGCTCGTCGAGGCGGAGGCCGGCGCGCTGCTGCGCCGCTCCGGGGTGAGCGCCGCGCCCCGCCGTGACGTCCTGGAGGTGCTCGTCACCACGTTCCGGGAGCTGCGGACCGGGCAGTCGGCGCGTGGCGACACGATGGAGCGGCTGTCCGCGGTGATGAGCACCGCCGAGGCGGTGTCGGTCGCGCACGCCGTCGGGTTGCGCGGCTGGTTCCTGCGGCGCGAGGCCGGCACCGCCGAGGACCTGGTGTCCTGCCTCGCCGGAACCGCCGCCAAGGACAACAGCGAAGACCTTGCAAAGCTGCGCCGGTACCTGGAGCAGCAGCTGACCTGGCGGCGCGGCGCACAGTGGAAGGCCTTGCACGCCGCCCGCCACCAGCTGCCCGGCTAGGACCACTGCGATGACCACGACGTTCATCGGCGTGCGGCACCACAGTCCCGCCTGCGCCAGGCTCGTCGCCGACACGATCGCGGCGCTGCGGCCGGCGCACGTGCTCGTCGAAGGCCCCGCCGACATGAACGACCGCGTCGGCGAGCTGCTCCTCGGGCACGACCTGCCGGTCGCGGTGTTCAGCAGCTACCGCGACGACGAGCGGCAGTCGGGCTCGTGGGCACCGTTCTGCGCGTACTCGCCGGAGTGGGTCGCCCTGCAGGAGGGCCACCGCGCCGGCGCCAGGGTGCGCTTCATCGACCTGCCGTCGTGGGACCCGGCCCTCGCCGAGCGGGAGAACCGGTACGCCGACGCCGAGCAGCGCTACGCCGACGTCGTCGACCGGCTCTGCACCGCCTTCGCCGTCGACAACGTCGACGCCCTGTGGGACCACCTGTTCGAGATCCCATCCCAGGACGGCCTCGCCGAACGCCTCGCCGCCTACTTCGACCTGCTGCGCGGCGAAACCCCGGTGAGCGAGGGCGACGTCAGCCGGGAGGCGTACATGGCCCGCTGGATCCGTGCGGCGGCAGCTGACGCGGGGGAGCGGCCCGTCGTCGTGGTCACCGGCGGCTTCCACCGCCCGGCCCTGATCCGCCTCACGAGCGGCCCCGCCAAGGAAGTGGCCTGGCCCGACCTGCCCGCGCTGCCCGAGGGCGCGGTGGGCGGCAGTTACCTGGTGCCGTACTCGTTCCGGCGGCTGGACGCCTTCGACGGGTACCAGTCGGGAATGCCGTC
Source organism: Dactylosporangium sp. NPDC049525 (assembly GCF_040676755.1). NCBI lineage: Bacteria > Bacillati > Actinomycetota > Actinomycetes > Micromonosporales > Micromonosporaceae > Dactylosporangium > Dactylosporangium sp. NPDC049525. The sequence goes on from NZ_JBFAPO010000059.1 coordinate 51,276, forward strand.
GCCGGAGTACTACCAGCAGCTGTGGGAGGGCGGTCCGAAGCACGCCGCCGACCAGCTCATGACCGCCGTCGTCGGCCGGCTCCGCGACCGGAAGCAGCAGGCGTCGACGTCGGACCTCATCGCCGCCGCCGCGTCCGCCGCGGGGCTGGCGCTGGTGCGCGGACACCGGCACCCGGGCCGGACCGACATCCTGGACGGGCTCGCCGGGGCGCTCGTCCACGACGCACTCGACGAGCCGCTGCCGTGGGCGACCCGGGGGCGGCTGCGGGCCGGCACCCACCCGGTCGTCGTGGAGATGGTCGCCGCGCTCAGCGGGTCGAGGGTCGGCCGGCTGCACCCGTCGACCCCGCTGCCGCCGCTCGTCCACGCCGCCGACGCCGACCTCGAACGGGAAGAGCTCACCGGGACCCGCACCGTCACGCTCGCCCTGACCACGGACGACGGGCTGCGCCGCAGCCGGCTGCTGCACCGGCTGCGGGTGCTCGGGATTCCGGGGTTCACCCGGCAGCGCGGGCCGCGGACCGGGGTCGACCCTGTGCTGGACGAGCAGTGGGACGTCACCACCCACGAGCATCGGCTGGTCGCGTTGATCGAGGCAGGTGCGTACGGCGCGACCCTCGAAGAAGCGGCCGCCGCCGCGCTCGCCGAACGGATCCGCGACGCGGACGTCGCAGGGCTCGCCGGCGCGCTGTTCGACGCCGCGTTGTGCGGCACCGTCCAGCTGTCGGACCAGGTCCTGCACGACCTCGACGCCGCCGTCGGCACCGCCGCGGACCTCGGCGCCCTCGGCCGGCTGCTCGCGGTCGTGCTGACGCTGTGGCGGCACGACCGCCTGCTCGGCACCGCCGGCAGCGCGCCCCTCGGGACCGTGATCGGCGCCGCGCACCAGCGGGTGCTGTGGCTCGCCGAAGGGGTCCGCGGCAGCACCGCCCCGGCGGAGCCGGCCCGCATCGACGCGATCGTCGCCGTGCGGGACACGATGGTGCACGCCGGGCGGCGGCTCGGGCTGGACCCGCAGGTCGCGCTCGAGGTGATGCACCGCATCGCCATGGACCGCGACGCACCGCCCGACCTGCGCGGCGCCGCGTTCGGCTTCGGCTGGTCCGCCAGCACCGGCACGGCGACAGTCACGACGAGCGCCGCAGCCGGGACGGACCAGACGGGCGCTGGTAAATCGGCGGACACCGTGGTTGCCGCGGACGGGACGGACCGGGCGGGTACCGGGGACGCCGCAGGTGGCGGGGATGTGACGGGTGCCGGGGGCGCGGCGGGTGCTGGCGGTGCGGCAAGTAGCGGGCCTACGGCAGGTGGGGCGGGCACGGCAAGTGGGGCGGGCACGGCAAGTGGCGCGGGCACGGTGAGTGGAGGCGCTGCAACTGGCGGGGCAGCGGCAAGTGGCGGGCCCGGGGGCGTGGCAAGTGCTGGGGCCGCGGCGAATGGTGGAGGCGCGGCGGGTGGTGAGGCCGGGGATGTGGTGAGTGCTGGGGATGCGGCAAGTGGTGGAGGCACTGCGGGTGGTGGGGCCGGGCATGTGATGAGGGCCGGGGATGTGGCAAGTGGTGGAGGCGCTGCGGGTGGCGGAGGCGTGGTGGGTGAGGGCGGTGTGGAGGACCCGGTCCGGGCGGTGCGGGGTGCGGGCGCGCCTGGGACGGTCGGTGACTGGTTGGCTGGGTTGTTCGCTGTTGCGCGGGAGGAGGTGCTGCATGCGCCTCGGGTGCTCGACGTGCTCGACGATCTCGTCAGTGGCATGGGTGAGGCTGAGTTCCTGATTGCGTTGCCGGCGTTGCGGCAGGCGTTCACGTACTTCCCGCCGCGGGAGCGGGAGACCGTCGCCGGGCATCTGCTTGCCCGCCGGGGGCTTGGTGGGACGGGGCGGTCGCTGCTGCGCGTTCCGAGTGGTGACCCGGTGCTCGCCGCCGCGGCGGCTGCGCTGGAGGCGCGTGTCGATGCCGTGCTCATCCGTGAAGGGCTGCTGGCATGACCGCACCTGAGGACGACGCCGCCGGGGCGCTGGCTGGGACGCCTGAGGAGCAGCGGGCGGCGCTGGAGCGGTGGCGGCTGGTGCTGGGTGAGCCCGGGCAGTCGGTCCTGGCCGGCGGGCAGCTCAGCGAGGCCGGCGCAGGGCGGGACGCGGCGCTCGACTGGCTGTACGGGCGGGACGAGGACCTCGAACGCCGCGGCGTCCGGCAGCCGCGGCACGGTGGTGACGGGCCGTCGGTGGTGACGACCGTCGACTGGCTCGACGACATCACGACGCTGTTCCCGAAGGAGACGATCGAGCGGCTGCAGCGGGACGCCGTTGAACGGTACGAGATCCATGATGTCGTCACCGATCCGGCGGTCCTCGCGCGGATCGAGCCGAACCCGACGCTGCTCAAGGCGGTGCTACGCACCAAGCACCTGATGAACCCCGACGTGCTGCTGCTGGCCCGCAGGATCGTCGAAGCGGTGGTGCGGCAGTTGGTGGAGAAGCTGGCGACGGAGGTGCGGCACGCGTTCTCGGGCGCGCGGTCGCGCACGGCGAGCCGGTTCAAGGTTGCCAGGAACTTCGACATCCGGCGCACCCTGCGGGCGAACCTGGGCCGGTACCGGCCGGAGGAGCGCAAGGTGTACGTGGAGACGGCGTACTTCGTCTCGCGTACCAGACGGCATCTGGACCAGTGGCAGGTGATCCTGCTGGTCGACCAGTCGGGGTCGATGACGGGCAGCGTCATCCATTCAGCTGTCACCGCGGCGTGCCTGTGGGGGCTGCCCGGTGTGAAGACGCACCTGGTCGCGTTCGACACGGCGGTGGTGGATTTGACCGCGGACGTCGACGACCCGGTCGAGCTGCTGATGAAGGTCCAGCTCGGCGGCGGCACCGACATCGCCAAGGCGGTCGCCTACGGTGCGGGGCTGATCGAGCAGCCGCGGCGCACGATTCTGGTGCTGATCAGCGACCTGTACGAGGGTGGCAGCGAGCATCGGCTGGTCCGGTTGGTGCGGGACATCGCCGAGCAGGGCACGAAGGTGCTGTGCCTGGCGGCGCTGGACGAGGACGCGGACCCGGCGTTCGACCGGGACATGGGCCGCCGCCTCGCCGACGCCGGCGCGGCGGTCGGCGCGATGACCCCAGGGCAACTGGCAGCGTTCGTAGCCGAGCAGGTCGGCCGATGAGCGGCGGAGCGGGCAGGCCCGTGGGCGGCGGGACGGGCGGGCCGGTGAGAGCGGACCTTCTGGCGCTGACCCCGGACGGGCTCGCCGCGCTGTCCAACCGTGGCCTGGTGAAACGGGCGACGCGTGAGGTGGAGGCGGCGCCGCCGACCGTCACGACGGATCCGGACGGGACGGTGCGCGGCGTGTACCAGGACGGGCCGCGCACGGCGCTGCCGCCGGGCGGTCTCGAGGGCGGGACCTGCACCTGCGGCGCCACCGGCGTCTGCCGGCACGTGGTGGGGCTCGTCGTCGCGTACCAGAGCGGCAGCGCCCCGGCGGGCGGGGACGAGGCCGAGGACGGCGCGACCGTGGTGCTGTGGTCGCCGGGGAACTTCACCGACGAGCAGCTCGAGGCGCGGATCGGGGCCCGGCAGCTGGCGGCCGCGCGGCGGGCGCACCGGGCCGGGTACGTCGCTCGCGTCCACCGCCCGGCCGCGAGTGACCCGGCGCCGCGGGTGGAGCTCGGGTCGGCGACGGTGCGGTTCCTGGTTCCGGACGATCTCGGGTTCGTGCACACCGACGCCGTCGCCGGGGCCCGTGACGACGTCCTCGCCCTCGCCGTGTGGGCGTTCCGCGTCGCCGACGCGAAGGCTCCGGACGACCCGGACGTGCAGGTCGACGTCGGAGGGCCGGAAACGGCCGGCGGGGCGGGCGGCGACGGGTCGCTGGAAGCGGCGCTGCGGCTCGCCGACGAGGTCCTGCTGACCGGCGCGACGCACGTCGGTCCCGGGCTCGCCGGCGCGGTCGCGGAGGTGCGGCAGCGGCTGGACCGGGCCGGGCTGCGGTGGCCGCTGCTCGCCGTCGGCGACCTGGCGGAGCAGCTCAGCGCGTACGAGCAGCGGGCCGCCTCCTACAGCCACGAGCAGCTCGCCGGAGTCATCGCGGAGCTGCACGCCAGGCACCGGGCGGTCGCCAACCAGGGGGCGAGCCTGCGGGCCAGGGTCCTCGGCACGCAGGAGGCGGCCGAGACGCCGATGCGGCGGGCCCGCCTCGACGGGCTCGGCTGCCGGGTCCGCGCCGTCGGCGACACCGACCGGCAGGTCGAGATCTACTTCGCGCACGCGGACAGCGCTACGGTCCTGGTCCTGCGGCGGACGTTCAGCGACGCCGCCGAAACGCTGAAGACGCGGCGCGTCGGCGGGGCGACGGTCGCGCAGCTCGCGGCCGGCAACGTCGTGACCGAGTCCGCGATCCGCAGCGCCAGCCGCACCGTCCGGCTCGCGACCAGCCGGATCGCGAAGACGACCGTCACGCCGTCGCAGGGGATGTGGACATCGCTGCCGGACGCGCTCGTCGTGCGGGACCTGCGGGCCCTCGCCGCCGAGCTCGACCGGCTGCCGCCGCGGGTCGTGCGGCCCAGGGTCGAGGCCGAACTGGTGCGGGTAGTGCAGGTCGCGGAGGTCCGGTCGGTGCGGTACACGCCGGGCGCGCAACGCCTCGACGCGGTCGTCGCAGACCCGGCCGGTGGGGTCGCGACCGTCACCGCGACCCACTCGGCGGCGGCGCCCGGCGCCCTGGACGCGATCGCGGCAGCGCTGTCGGGGCCGGTGCGGGCGGTGGCCGGTACCGTCGGCCGAACGCGTGGCGAGATCCTCATCGAACCGCTCGGGCTCGCGACCGGCGCCGACGAGGTCGTGGTGCCGGACCTGGCGCCGGCGGGTGGGTTCCGGGTCGACGGCGGCGTGATCGTCGATGCCGACCCGCTCCGGCTCGCGGTCGACGCGGCGGTGGCGCTGCTGGCCGAGGTGCCGCACCGCGGGCTGCGGATGCTGCCGCCGACGTTCGGCGACCGGCTGCGCGACGCGGGGGAGACCCTGACCCGCGCCGGGCTGCACCGCGCCGCGGCCGGTCTCGGCGCGCTGCGTTCCGGGCTCGGACCGGACCCGGACGCCGCGACCGCCGGGCTGTGGGTCGACGCTCACCTACGGTTGATGGTGACCCTCGAACTGCAGTGAACGGCGAGCGGCGCCGCGGCGAACAGCGCGCCGCGGCGCAGTGAAGGGGCCGTCACGCACCGTCGATGAGCAGCGGAAACTTGTCGGGACAGGGCGACAGGTAGCACCGGGACGGGCGTCGTTTTGCCCGGGTCTGTGACCGACGGAAGAGGGATCACATCCGCTCGACGGCGTGTCGATCTTGATCCGTGGCTAGGCTGCTCGCCGGAACCGTAGGGGACAGAAAAATAGGGGGCGCAGCATGGCTGACTCGTTCGTGCATCTCCATGTGCACACCGAGTACTCCATGCTCGACGGAGCGGCGCGGCTCAAGGACATGTTCAAGGAGGCGAACCGTCTCGGCATGCCCGCCGTCGCGATCACCGACCACGGCAACATGCATGGCGCGTATGACTTCTACAAGCAGGCGAAGGCCGCCGGCGTCACGCCGATCCTCGGGGTCGAGGCGTATGTCGCGCCCGAGTCGCGGCTGACGAAGCAGCGCGTCAAGTGGGGCCGGCCGGACCAGAAGGACGACGACGTGTCCGGCTCCGGCGGGTATACGCACAAGACCATCTGGGCGAAGAACCGCACCGGCCTGCACAACCTGTTCCGGCTCAACTCGCGGGCGTCGATCGAGGGGCACTTCGTGAAGTGGCCCCGGATGGACATGGAGATCATCGCCGAGCACGCCGAGGGGCTGATGGCCACGACCGGCTGCCCGTCCGGCGAGGTGCAGACGCGGCTGCGGCTCGACCAGTTCGACGAGGCGGTGAAGGCGGCCGCCAAGTACCAGGAGATCTTCGGCAAGGACAACTACTTCCTCGAGGTCATGGACCACGGCCTGGACATCGAGCGGCGCGTCCGCGAGGGCCTGACCGAGATCTCCAAGCGGCTCAACATCCCGCCGGTCGTCACCAACGACTCGCACTACACGCATCAGTCGCAGGCCGAGGCGCACGACGTGCTGCTGTGCGTGCAGACCGCGGCGAACATCAACGACCCGAACCGGTTCCGGTTCGGCGGGTCGGGCTACTACCTGAAGTCCGCAGACGAGATGCGCGCCGTCGACACCTCCGAGCTGTGGCAGGCGGGCTGCCGCAACACGCTGCTCGTCGCGGAGAAGGTCGACATCGACGGCATGTTCGTCGAGCGCAACCTGATGCCGCGCTTCCCGGTCCCCGAGGGGGAGACCGAGGAGTCGTTCTTCCGGGCCGAGGTCGCGCGGGGGATGGCGCGCCGGTTCCCGGGTGGCATCGACGAGGAGCACCAGCGCCAGGCCGACTACGAGGCAGACATGATCGTGAAGATGGGCTTCCCGGCCTACTTCCTGGTCGTGTCCGACTTCATCCTGTGGGCGAAGAACCAGGGCATCGCGGTCGGCCCGGGCCGTGGCTCGGCGGCCGGGAGCCTGGTCGCGTATGCGATGGGCATCACCGACCTCGACCCGCTGCCGCACGGGCTGATCTTCGAACGGTTCCTGAACCCCGACCGCGTCTCGATGCCCGACATCGACATCGACTTCGACGAGCGCCGGCGCGGCGACGTCATCCGGTACGTGACGGACAAGTGGGGCGAGGACCGGGTCGCGCAGATCGCCACGTTCGGCACGATCAAGGCCAAGGCCGCGATCAAGGACTCGGCCCGGGTCCTGGGTTACCCGTTCGCGGTCGGCGACCGGATCACCAAGGCGATGCCGCCGGCGGTCATGGGCAAGGACATCCCGCTGTCGGGGATCTTCGACCCCAACCACCCGCGCTACTCCGAGGCGGTCGAGTTCCGCGCGCTGTATGACAGCGACCCCGACGTCAAGAAGGTCGTCGAGACCGCCAAGGGCATCGAGGGCCTGATCCGCCAGACGGGCGTGCACGCCGCCGGCGTCATCATGTCCGCGGAGCCGCTGATCGAGCACGTGCCGCTGATGCGCCGCGACGCCGACGGCGCGATCATCACGCAGTTCGACTACCCGACGTGCGAGACGCTCGGGCTGCTGAAGATGGACTTCCTCGGCCTGCGCAACCTGACGATCATCGACGACGCGCTCAAGAACATCGAACGGACCCACGGCGTCAAGCTCGACCTGCTCGGTCTGGAGCTGGACGACAAGCCCGCCTACGAGCTGCTGGCCCGCGGCGACACGCTCGGCGTGTTCCAGCTCGACGGCGGCCCGATGCGCTCGCTGCTGCGGCTGATGAAGCCCGACAACTTCGAGGACATCTCCGCGGTCCTGGCGCTGTACCGGCCGGGCCCGATGGGCGCCAACTCGCACACCAACTACGCGCTGCGCAAGAACGGGCAGCAGGAGATGACCCCGATCCACCCGGAGCTGGAGGAGCCGCTCAAGGAGATCCTCGGCCCCACGTACGGGCTGATCGTCTACCAGGAGCAGGTCCAGCGCGCCGCGCAGAAGCTCGCCGGCTACACCCTCGGCCAGGCCGACCTGCTGCGCCGGGCCATGGGCAAGAAGAAGAAAGAGGTCCTGGAGAAGGAGTTCGTGCCGTTCCGCGACGGCATGAAGGCCAACGGCTACAGCGACGAGGCGATCAAGAAGCTCTGGGACGTGCTCGTCCCGTTCGCCGACTACGCGTTCAACAAGGCGCACACGGCCGGCTACGGCCTGGTGTCGTACTGGACGGCGTACCTCAAGGCGAACTACCCGGCGGAGTACATGGCCGGGCTGCTCACCAGCGTCGGCGACGACAAGGACAAGATGGCCCTGTACCTGTCGGAGTGCCGCCGGATGGGCATCGACGTGCTGCCGCCGGACGTCAACACCTCCGCCGGGCCGTTCACCCCGGTCGGCAAGGACATCCGCTTCGGCCTGGCCGCCGTGCGCAACGTCGGGCACAACGTCGTCGACGCGATCGTGCGGTGCCGACAGGCCGCGCCGTACAAGGACTTCCACGACTTCCTGTCCAAGGTCGACGCCGTGGCCTGCAACAAGAAGACCGTCGAGTCGCTCATCAAGGCCGGCGCGTTCGACTCGATGGGGCACCCGCGCCGCGGGCTGCTCGCCATCCACGCCGACGCGATCGACGCGTACGCCGACATCAAGAAGAACGAGGCCATCGGCCAGTTCGACCTGTTCGGCGACGCGTTCGCCACCGACGCCGGCACCGCCGGGCCGACGATGACCGCGGCCATCCCGCAGATCGAGTGGGACAAGCGGGAGCTGCTCACCTTCGAGCGGGAGATGCTCGGCCTGTACGTGTCCGACCACCCGCTGTTCGGCCTGGAGTCGGTCCTCGCCAAGGCCGCCGACACGGTGATCAGCAGCCTGTCGGAGGAGGGCGCCGTGCAGGACGGCGCGGTCGTCACCCTCGCCGGCATGCTCACCGGCGTGCAGCGGCGCATCACCAAACAGGGCAAGCCGTGGGCGTCGGCGACCCTGGAGGACCTCGGCGGTGCGGTCGAGGCGCTGTTCTTCCCCAACACGTATGAGCTCATCGGGCAGTACATCGCCGAGGACGCGATCGTCGTGGTGAAGGGCCGCGTCGACCGCCGGGACGAGACGCCCCGCCTCATGGCGATGGACATGACGATGCCCGACGTCACTGTCGCCGACGAGAACCGGCCGGTGGTGCTGTCGCTGCCCGCGAACCGGTGCACGCCGCCGCTGGTCGACCGGCTCAAGGAGATCCTGCTCAACCACCCCGGCAAGGCCGAGGTGCACGTGAAGCTCAGCCACGGCTCGCGGATCACCCTGCTGCGCCTCGGGCCGTATCACGTCGCCCCGACCACCGCGCTCAAGGGCGACCTGAAGGCACTGCTCGGTCCCAACAGCTTCTCTTAGACGAACCCGCGATAGGGTCGGCGGGTGCATACGCACGCCTTAGCCGACGGCCTGCGCCCGCGTCGGTCGCTGTGGCTCTCGAGGCGTGCGCGGTGGTCGGCGGCCATCGTCGCGGTCCTCGTCGTGGCCGTGCTGGCCGGCGCATTCGTCTACCGGCTCAACCAGCGACCGTATGCGTTCGACCGGCTCACCCGCATCGACGAGGTCACGTTCCCAGGCGCGGTCGAGGGCGCCGGGGTCCGTGCGTTCCTGGACAGCGGCCGGGCGTTCATCGGCTACCCGGCCGCCGGCGGCCACTTCCAGCTGCGCGCCGTCAACGTCGACAAGCCCGGCGCGGCGCCGATCTGGACGAACACGTCGCTGAAGGACGTCGAGTCGTTCTCCTTCGCGCGTGGCTCCGTCATCGTCACCGGCGCCCCGGACCACGCCCGGAAGCGCACGATCACCCTGCTGAACGCCTCCAACGGGGTGCCGTTCATCAGCCTCGACGTCACCGCCGACGACCGGTGGGAGCTCGTCGGGAAGTACTTCGTCCGGTACCGGGCGGCGGACCACCGCCTCGTGATCACCGACGTCGGCACCCAGAAGGAGATCGCCGTCCTCGACCAGCCAGGTGGCGAGCACAGCTACTGGCTGACCGACAACTGGAGCCACCAGCAGGTGGCCACCTCCGTCGACGGCGTCGCCCTCGACGAGCCGCTGACCGTCGACCCGCACCTGGTCCGCGCGGTGGCCGACCGCGGCATCGAGGTTCTCAGCCTGTCCAGCGGCAAGCCCGACGACACCGCGCCGGGGGTCGCCGGGCCTGAGGACGTCGTGTACCCGTACGAGGAGCAGGTGTTCGTCGCCGAGCCCGGCACCGGGTACAAGGTGCGGGCCCACGACCGCTTGAAGCTCGGCAAGGTCCAGTGGACCTGGACGTCCCCGGACCCGCAGGCCAAGTTGCGCCAGCTCGCCGCCTGCGGGGAACGGCGCGTCTGCGCGGTCGAGCGGGGCAGGGTGACCGCGCTGGACATCCGCACCGGCAAGGTCGAGTTCCGCGTCGACGTCGACGGGGGCAGGACCCTGCTGCCGGTCGGCGACCGCCTGATGCTGCGCGACGCCGCCGGCGCGGTGCTGCTGGACGCCACCGGGCACGTCGTGCGGCGGTGGCCCGGCAAGCAGGCCGCCCGCCTCGACGACGGCAGCTACCTGCTGCTGCCGGTCGACGTGCCGACCGGCGCGTTCCCGTGGCTGGGCGTGCAGGCGGACAGCGGCGCGACCCGCGACCTCGGCGCCATCGACGCGGCGCTGGAGACGTGCACCTGGAGCCACACGTATCTGGCCTGCGCGGCCGGGGCGCCGGGCCGGTTCGCCTTCTACCGCGTCAGGACACCCTGGTATTCCGGGCGGGTCTGACGCGCCCGGCGGCGGGCCAGGCGGAACACCGCCACCGCGCCGATCGCGACCCAGATGATGTTGAGCACGGCCGAGGGCCAGGCGCCGTTGACGGCGGAGTTGAGCGCGAGAGCGGCCCCGCCGGCCATGTTCAGGCCCTGGAACACGAGCCCGTCGCCGGTGATCCGTTTCGCGGAGACCAGCGCGTACGCGGCGAGCAGCACGCCCGCGCCCGCCCAGCCGAGCAGCGCGATCATGCCAGCACCGCGAACGCGCGGACGGTGAACGTGCCCATGCCCGCGACGCGTGGCGGCACCGCGGAGAAGCGGAACCCGTCGAGGGGCAGCCGGTCGAGGTCGGCGAGGTGCTCCACCACGTAGATGCCGGCGTCGAGCAGGCCGGTGTGCGCGGGGCGGGTCAGGTCCGCGACGTCGTCGATGTTGACGGAGTCGATCCCGACCAGTGCCGGGCGGCGCTGCACCAGCCACTCGACGGCGTCGCGGGTCAGGAACGGCGCGTCCGCTCCGCCGTAGGCGGGGGTGCCGAAGTGCCTGGACCAGCCCGTACACACGAGGACGGCGGCATCGGCGAGCTCGGTGCCCTCACCCAGGGCCTTGGCGAGCAGCGCCGCGCCGACCCCGCGCTCGCCGGTCGCGTCGACCAGCAGCCCGGGCAGGTCCGCGACGCGGTCGAGGGGCACGTCGGTGAGGTCGCCGCGGCCCTCGAACCGGTGCGCGGGCGTGTCGAGGTAGGTGCCGGTGTTGGCGACCAGGTCGATGCGGCCGATGTGGAAGTCGGTGTCCGGTGCGTACCGGCCGCGGGAGTCGTCCCGGGACAGATAGTCGGTGATGACGGGTCCCGGGATCCCTGGGTACGTGACCAGGCCCGCGTGGATCGGGTGGTTCAGTTCGACGAAGCGGCTCACGCCTCGATCCTGGCAGACAGCACAGCTAACGTGTGAACGAGAATTCCTACAGTTGCACTGAAGCAGGGCTGCACAGTGAATCTCGATCCCCGTCGTCTCGCGGTGCTTGCCGCGATCGCCCGCCGCGGTACCCTCGCCGGCGCCGCCGCCGCGCTGCACGTGACGCCGTCGGCGGTGTCGCAGCAGCTCGCGCAGCTGGAGCACACCGTCGGCCGGCCGCTCGTGGACCGCTCCGGGCGGCGGGCCGTGCTCACCGCCGCCGGCCGGATCCTGGCCGTCCGCGCCGAGGCGATCGAACGGGAGCTCGCCGAGGCGGAGCGGGAGCTGACCACGATGTCCGGCCGGGCCGCGGGCCTGGTGCGCGTCGGCGCGTTCCCGACCGTGATCCGGTTCCTGCTCATCCCGGCGATGGAGCGCCTGGCCCGCGACCACCCGGACGTGACCTGCTCGATCACCGAGCTCGACGGCCCGCCCGCGCTGCGCGAGCTGCGCCTCGGCGGCCTGGACGTGACGATCACCGAGCGGGACGCGAGCCTCGGGCTGGAGTCGCGGCGGCAGGTGCACGTGGTGCCGCTCGCCGAGGATCCGTACCGGGTGGTCGTACCGTCTGACTGGCCGCCGGTGCACTCGTACGGTGATCTCGCGGACCGGCCGTGGATCTGCGGGCCGCCGTCCTCGACGACCGGGCAGGTGCTGGAGCGGCTCGGCCGGGAGCGTGGCTTCACCCCGCGGCGGGTGCACCTGTGCGTGGACTATCCCGCCGTCCTGGCCCTGGTCGCGGCCGGGCACGGCGCCACGATCGCGCCGGACCTGGCGCTGCGGGGCGTGTCGGCGTTCTCGGTGCGGGTCACGGACCTGCCGGTCGCCGGGGCGCGCCGGCTGGACGCCCTCGTCACCGCCGGCAGGGCGGCCCTGCCGGCGGTGGAGGCGCTGCTCGGTGTGCTCCGGGCCGCTCAGTAGATCGACATGTGGACGTGGTTGGTGTGGTCGCTGCTCGGGTCGCCCTGACCGCTGTAGTACGCGTGCCAGCCGCCCGCCGGGGTCCAGATCTGCTTGAACCAGATCACGTACATGACCCCGAGCGCCGTCGCGTTCTTGATCAGCCAGGCGGCCAGCTGCGTGCCGTACTCCTTCGACGCGCCGGTCGCCACCCCGCCGAAGCCCTTCGCGTCGGCGGCGAAGTCGCAGGCCCGGCCCTTCGGGTGCTCATACGGCTCACCCGGTGGCCGCCAGCACGACACGAAGTGCGTGAAGCCGGCCTTCTGTACCTGCTGCAGCGCGTGCAACGTCCGCGGGGTGAGGCACCCCTTCGTGGTCGGGTCGTCGGTGCTGCACGACTCGGTGGGCCAGGATCCGTCGGCCCTGCGCGGCGCGGGCTCCGCCGTCTTGCTCGGTGTGCCGCCACTCCAGGTGGTGGAGCCGTCGACGGCGTTCTTGGACTCGGCAAGGGCCTTTTCCAGCTCGGCCTTCTGCTTCGTCATCACCGCCATGCTCGCCTGCTGCTTGGCGACCTCGGCGTCGATCGTCGCCTTCGTCCTGCCCAGCTCGTCGCGCAGGACCCCGACCTGCCGCAGCTGGTCGGCGTTGCCGCGGGCGATGACCTCCAGGGTGCTCACCCGGTCGGCGAACACCCCCGGCGTGCCGCTGCTGAGCAGCGTCGCCGCGCTGCGCAGCCCGCCGCCGTTCTGATACGCGGCGACCGAGATCGACTGGGTCTCCTCGCGCAGCTTCGCGTACTTCGGCTCGAGCGCGGCCTGCTGCGCGTCGAGGTCCTTCTGCCGTTGCAGGGAGGCGGCGAGGGCGTTCTGTGCGTCGATGTACGCGCGGTTGGTCTCGTCGAGTTTCTTGATCAGCGCTGGGTCGCCGCCCTCACTCGCGTTCGCGGGTGAGGCCGTGCCGAGCACCACGGTCGGGGTCAGGAGAATCGCGAGCGCCGTTACGGCGGCGACGATCCACGGAGGTCTGGACATACTGTTCCCTCCATCGGCCGCCTACCGGGTGAGCTGACGGATTCGGGACGGAACAGTCGCCCCTACCGCTCAAAAAGCGCGGATTCACCCCAGAAACGTGGTTCCCCGGCCCGTTCGAGCACGGTTCGGCGACGGCCGCGCCGGCACGGTCAGTGCCTACGAGCGGGCCGCCGCCGACCCTAACCACCTGCGATTTCATCCCTGCCTGGACCCACCGTGACGTCCCGGCGGCATTCTGCTTCCGGGCGCCGATGTCATGCGTTTGGGGTGGTAGGCTAGCCTCCTAGGAAGGTTTGGGGACATGAACAGGGTCATTGCGGGGTATGCGTAGATCGTCAAGGTAAGCAACGGAAGGGGTCTCGGACATGTCGAGAAGTGCTACGAGCACACCGGCCACCGTCGAGGACTGCCTGCGCGTCGGTGCCGGCTTCTCCTTGGGGGACAGGGCCTGGATCGCCGAGCAGTTCGCCACGCTCGACACCCGCCTGGCCGCGTTCCCCGTCGACGCCACCGAGCTTGAGGTGTCGGTGAAGGACCGGGCGGCCAGGGGACAGAAGGTGACCCTTGAGTGCTGGATCGCCGGCCAGCAGAAGATCGTGACGACCTCGGCGGAGGAGGATCTGCACGCGGCGCTCAACGACGTGCGCGACGACCTGCGTCGGCGCCTGAACGACGCGAAGACCCGGCAGGAGCCGCGCAACAACCGCCACCTGCGCGACAGCACCATCACGGACGTCATCTCCCCGGAGCTGACCCCGTCGCTCGACGAATCCGAGCCCGCCGCCGCGGCGCCCTCCGGCGACGAGGGATCGCCCCGGGGCGCCTGACCCAGGCTCCACCGCACCGGCCCGCGAGGTCCGGCCGCCGATCGCCGGCGGCTGGGCCTCGCTCGTTGCGGGCCGCGATCGAGCTGACCTCGGAGGGATCGCCGATTTCGGGACCTTGGTCAGTTCGGGACCTTGGTCAGCAGGTTGCGCAGGTAGTGCGTCCGGCGCGTTGCGGTGCCGCGCCGGGCAGTGCCGATCGTCGCGATGAGAGAGGTCGCGGTGGGCGTCGGACATGACGAGGCGGACGCCGGACAGGCCGCGGGCGGTCAGCGAGCGTAGGAACGCCGGCCAGGCGCCGTCCCCGCCGGGCCGAGGACCTCCCGCCGCCTGTCCGCGTTCACGCCGGTGGCGCCGCCATCTCCGACAACTTCGAAAGTGGCGATCTCGACCGTGCCCGCCCGGGTGTCCCAGTCACGGTGCCGATAACCGTTGCGCTGGTTCGTGCGCTCGCCCTCGTCAGCCCTGCCACGCAACCCGGTGGATCCCTGTTCCATGGCGACCAGTCATCCACCGGGTTGTGAGGGCTGTGCGACGAGCAGTCGGCGTTTTGACCCCGTCACCAAACGGGTCAGGAGCAGTCGCGGTACAGGTCCCGGGTGGTGACGTGGTGCTCGAGGGTGGCCTTGACGACGAGTCGTTCGAGGCCGGCGAGGAAGCCCAGCGGGCCGCGTTCGCCGAGGAAGCCGTGCTCGGCGCACAGCATCAGCTCCGCCGTGTCGCTGAGGTCGGTCAGGAAGAGGAAGAAGTTGGCGTGCTTCGGCAGGCGGTCGATGGCCGGGGCGCGCAGCTTCGTGGCCGGCAGGGCGGCGTGGATCGCCTCGGCGAGTTCGTCGTCCGGGAGCGGGGGCGGCGGGGTCTGCTCCTGCACCGAGTACCGGGTGTCGTTGAAGAAGCAGTAGCCGTCGGGGGTGATCGCCCGCTGGGCGGCGATCTCGGCGAAGATGGCGTCGAGCTTGCGGGGGTCGTACTCGCAGTGGGCGTAGGCCAGCAGCGCCGCGTCGGACGCGCGGTGCAGCAGCCCGCCGATCGTCTCGCCGGGCTCCTGCGGGAAGTCGGGCTCCTGCGGGAAGTCGAGGCGGAACAGGGCGTTCTCGTTGAAGGCGCCGACCAGGGCGCGGCTCGCCGGCCGGAAGCGGGTCGACACGATCATGCGCAGCAGCGCCTCGCGCTCGCCCGTGTACGCGGCGAGTTGCAGTGTGATCGCGGCCAGCAGCACGGTCGACGGGGGGACGCCGAACCGGGCGGCGAGGCCGTTGGTGGCCAGGGCGAGGGCGGGGGACTGGATCAGGCCCCAGTCGAGGTTGGGCGGCCGGCCGTCGCGGTTGCTTTCGATCATGCTGGTCGGCACGCCGGCGAGGTGCTTCGACCAGTAGCTGAGCGCCTTCGCCTCGCGGCGCAGGCCGACGGGGGACGTCTCGTATTCGACGCGCTGCAGCGGCTGCTGGCCCGGTTCGACGGCGACCGGCGGGTCCTGCAGCAGGTTGAGCAGGTCGCCGCGGACGATCGCGAAGCTCCAGCCGTCGACGGCCATGTGGCTGGCGGCGAGCAGGACCATGACCGGTGCGTCGTCGCGGGTGAGGACCGCGACCCGCAGCGGCAGGTCGGCGCCGATGTCGAACCACGGGCGGCGCAGCGCCTCGCCGAGTTCGGCGGTGGCCTCCTCCGTGCCGCGGTCGCCGATGTCGTGGACGTGCAGGGGGATGTCGCCCTCGCCGATGACGCGTTGCCGTGGGCCGTCGGGGGTGTCGACGTACACGGTGTGCAGCGAGTCGTGCCGCTCGACGAGCCGGCGGACGGCGGTGGTGACGTCGTGCAGGTCGCGGCCGGCCGGGACGGAGCATTGCACGAGCAGGTTGAGGGTCGTGTCGTCCGGCGGCAGCCAGCGGAACACGTCCCATATCGCGAGTTGTGCCCAGATGAGCGGGCCTTCCGCGGCGCGGTCGGTGCGGAAGTGCACGGTGGTTGGGTGTAAGGGCATCGAGTCACCTTCTGCCGGAACTGGGTCAGGGTGAGCGCCTAAAAGCTACGACCGCTGTTGTGCTTTTTCAATCAGCCGTACGAATATTGCGGAACTCCGCTGGGTCTGCAAACAATGGCAGCATTCGATAGGTTGGTTGCATGTGGCGAATCACGGTGGACCACACGTGCATCGGGTCGGGTAGTTGTACGGGGATCGCCCCGGACCGCTTCGAGCTCGACGAGGTCAAGGGCAAGGCGTTTCCGGTGAGTCGGGACGTCGCCCCGGACGACGAGGCCGTCCTCGACGCGCTGGCCTCCTGCCCGATGGAGGCGATCAGCGTCATCGACCTGGAGACCGGCGAGCCCGTCGAGATCTGAGCGCGCCCCGCGGCTACGGCGCCGGGTGGAAGGCCGCGAGGATGGCGTCGGCGGCCTGGCCCGGGGTCATGGTGCCGGCGCGGACCTGGCGTTCCAGGTCGGGGGCGAGGGCGCGGACCGCGGGGTCGGCGTGCAGGCGGTCCAGCAGGGTGCCGCGGGCGGTCTCCCAGATCCACGCGACCCGTTGCGCCTCGCGGCGGCGGTCGAAGTCGCCGGAGGCGGCCAGGTGGGCGTGGTGCGCTTCGAGCCGGGACCACAGCTCGGGCAGGCCGGCGCCGCTGAGGCCGCTGCATGTCACGACCGGCACCTGCCAGTCGCGGCCGGCGCCGGTGCTGCCCTGCAGGAGGCGCAGGGCGCCGGCGAGTTCGCGGGCGGCCTTGCGGGCGTCGGCCTCGCCGGGGCCGTCGGCCTTGTTGACGGCGATGACGTCGGCGAGCTCGAGGACGCCTTTCTTGATGCCCTGCAGCTGGTCGCCGGTGCGGGCGAGGGCGAGCAGCAGGAACGTGTCGACCATGTGGGCGACGGCGGTCTCGGACTGGCCGACGCCGACGGTTTCGACGAGGACGACGTCGTAGCCGGCCGCCTCGACGACCGTCATCGCCTCGCGGGTGGCCCGGGCGACGCCGCCGAGGGTGCCGGACGTCGGCGATGGCCGTACAAAGGCGGCGTCGTCGACCGAGAGCCGGGCCATGCGCGTCTTGTCGCCGAGGATGCTGCCGCCGGTGCGGGTCGATGACGGGTCCACGGCGAGGACCGCGACCTTGTGTCCGGCGCCCGTCAGGGTGACGCCGAGCGCGTCGATGAACGTGGACTTGCCGACCCCCGGTACGCCGGTGACGCCGACGCGGCGGGCCTTGCCGGCGTGCGGGGTCAGCGCGACCAGCAGCTCCTGCGCGCGGGCCCGGTGGTCGGGGCGGGTCGACTCCACGAGGGTGATCGCCCGCCCGATCGCGGCCCGGCGGCCGGCCAGGACGCCTTCGTAAAGATCATCCATGCCGGGAGCGGAGCTGCGCCAACAGGTCCAGGGCAGCGTCGGCGATCACCGTGCCGGGCGGGAAGATCGCGGCGGCGCCGGCGGCGCGCAGCTCGTCGAAGTCCTGCTGCGGGATGACGCCGCCGACGATGACGAGGATGTCGTCGCGGCCGAGCGCGGCGAGCTCGTCGCGCAGCGCCGGGACGAGGGTGAGGTGCCCGGCGGCGAGGGAGTTGACGCCGACGATGTGCACGTCGGCCTCGACCGCCTGCCGGGCCACCTCGCCCGGGGTCTGGAACAGCGGGCCCACGTCGACGTCGAAGCCGAGGTCGGCGAAGGCGGTCGCGACGACCTTCTGGCCGCGGTCGTGGCCGTCCTGGCCCATCTTGGCGACCAGGATGCGGGGGCGGCGGCCCTCGGCCTCGGCGAACTCGGCCGTGGCGGCCCGCACCCGTTCGATGTTCCCGGCGGGGCCGGCTTCGTCGCGGTACACCCCGGAGATGGTACGGATCTGCGCCGTGTGCCGCCCGAACACCTTCTCGAGGGCGTCGGAGATCTCGCCGACGGTGGCGTGGGCGCGGGCTGCGTCGACGGCGAGTTCGAGCAGGTTCGCGTCGGAGGCGGCGCCTGCCGTC
Source organism: Dactylosporangium sp. NPDC049525 (assembly GCF_040676755.1). Taxonomy (NCBI): domain Bacteria; kingdom Bacillati; phylum Actinomycetota; class Actinomycetes; order Micromonosporales; family Micromonosporaceae; genus Dactylosporangium; species Dactylosporangium sp. NPDC049525. Next base: position 69,242 of record NZ_JBFAPO010000059.1, read on the forward strand.
AACGCCGCGAGGGCGGCCTCGGTCCGGGCGGTGTCACGCGTGGCGCGCAATTTTGCAAGCTTCGCCAGCTGCTGCGCACGCACGGAGGAGTTGTCGACCTTCAGGACCTCGATGGGTTCGTCGGCGTCGGGGCGGTACTTGTTGACCCCGATCACCGGCTGCCGGCCGGAGTCGATGCGGGCCTGGGTGCGGGCCGCGGCCTCCTCGATGCGCAGCTTCGGGAGGCCCTCGTCGATCGCGCGGGCCATGCCGCCGGCCGCCTCGACCTCCTGGATGTGCTGCCATGCGCGGGCGGCGAGGTCGTGGGTGAGCTTCTCCACGTAGGCGCTGCCGCCCCACGGGTCGATGACCCTGGTGGTGCCGGACTCCTGCTGCAGCAGCAGTTGCGTGTTGCGGGCGATGCGGGCGGAGAAGTCCGTCGGCAGGGCGAGGGCCTCGTCGAGGGCGTTGGTGTGCAGCGACTGGGTGTGCCCCTGGGTGGCGGCCATCGCCTCGACGCAGGTGCGGACCACATTGTTGAACACGTCCTGCGCCGTCAGTGACCAGCCGGAGGTCTGGCAGTGGGTGCGCAGGCTCAGCGACTTCGGGTTCTTCGCGCCGAACTCCTTCACCAGCTTCGCCCACAGCAGCCGTCCGGCGCGCAGCTTCGCGACCTCCATGAAGAAGTTCATGCCGATCGCCCAGAAGAACGACAGCCGCGGCGCGAACACGTCGACGTCCAGGCCGGCGTCGCGGCCGGCGCGCAGGTACTCCACGCCGTCGGCGAGGGTGTAGGCGAGCTCCAGGTCGGCGGTGGCTCCGGCCTCCTGGATGTGGTAGCCCGAGATGGAGATCGAGTTGAACTTCGGCATGTGCGTCGAGGTGTACCGGAAGATGTCGCTGATGATCCGCATCGACGGTGCCGGCGGGTAGATGTAGGTGTTGCGGACCATGAACTCTTTGAGGATGTCGTTCTGGATGGTGCCGGACAGCTGCTCCGGCGCGACGCCCTGCTCCTCCGCGGCGACGATGTAGAGCGCGAGGACCGGCAGCACGGCGCCGTTCATCGTCATCGACACGCTCATCTTGTCCAAGGGGATGCCGTCGAAGAGCTGCCGCATGTCCAGGATCGAGTCGATGGCGACGCCGGCCATGCCCACGTCGCCGGCGACCCGCGGGTGGTCGGAGTCGTAGCCGCGGTGCGTGGCGAGGTCGAACGCGACGGACAGGCCCTTCTGCCCGCCGGCGAGGTTGCGGCGGTAGAAGGCGTTGGACTCCTCGGCGGTGGAGAACCCGGCGTACTGGCGCACCGTCCACGGCTGGGTCGTGTACATCGTCGGGTACGGCCCGCGCAGGTACGGCGCGATCCCCGGGTACGTGTCGAGGAAGTCGAGGCCGGCGAGGTCGGGTGCCCCGTAGACCCCGGCCACGTCGATGCCCTCGGGCGTCTGCCAGGCCTCGCCCGTCTCGGGTGCCGCCGGCTCGACGCGCGGGGTGCCGAGGGCGACCTCGGTGAAGTCGGGGATCACGGCGCCACCAGTCCCAGGTCTGCGTGTGTACGGCGGAGCACCGCGAGGGCGTCGCAGCCGGTGTACAGATAGTCGTCGACGTGCTCGTAGCCGGCCGGTTTCCCCGCCAGCCAGACGGTCCGCGCGCCCTCGGCCTTCAACCGCCGCGCGGTTTCCACTGCCTCTTCGGCATAGGACCGGTCGGACCCGCAGATGCAGACGACCGCCGTGACAGGTCCATTGTGGACGGTACGGACGCCGCCGGCCGCGAACAGGTTGGCCGCGAATGATGCGCGGGCGGTGTGCGCCGCGACCGGCCCGAGCGTCACCAGGCTGACGGTCTGGTCCGAGCCGTCGGCGGCGTCGCGGAGGTCTTCGAAGGCTTCGGCGTACCGGTGCCGCGGCAGCCCTCCCGACGGTGCCGGCGGTGCGGGGGAGCGGGCCGGGCGGCGCTCCTCAAGGCTGGCGAACTCGCTCACCCCGGTGATCGGGTCGAGCCGGTGCGCGAGCCGGTCGGCGCGGCGCTGCCAGGTCGCCGCGACCCGGTCCGCGACCAGTCCCGCGTCGAGCGCGGCGCGCATCCCGCCGGCCCGTTCCACGTCGACGAACACGTCCCAGGCGGCGTGGGCGAGGGCGTCGGTCAGCGACTCCACGAACCACGAGCCGCCCGCCGGGTCCAGGACCCTGGCCACGTTGGCTTCCTCGACCAGCAGCGTCGAGGTGTTGCGGGCGATCCGCCGGGAGAAGCCGTCGGGCAGCCCCAGCCGCGCGTCGAACGGCAGCACCGTCACCGCGTCCGCGCCGCCGACCCCGGCGGCGAAACAGGCGACGGTGGTGCGCAGCAGGTTCACCCACGGGTCGCGGGCGGTCATCATCGCCGCGCTCGTCACCGCGTGCTGGACCTGCGCGCCGAGGTGCGGCACGTCGCAGACCGTGGCGATCCGCGCCCAGATCCGCCGCGCCGCCCGCAGCTTCGCGATGGTGCCGAACTGGTTCTGGCCGGCCGCATAGCGGAACTCCAGCTGGCGCAACGCCATCCCGGCGCTCAGCCCGGCGTCGACGAACGCCCGCAGGTATGCCAACCCGGTCGCCGCGGCGAAGCCCAGCTCTTCGGCGTCACTGCCGCCCGCCTCGTGATAGGGCGTCGCGTCGACGGTCGCCACCGGCAGCGTCTCCGGTGCGCGTTTGACGAGCCGGGCCAGCATGCCGAGGTCCGCGGGGTGCCCGGTCTTCGCCTGCCAGCCGAGCGGGTCGGCGCCGAGGTTGCCGCGCTTGTCCTCACCCGGCAGCTCGAGGAACGCGCTTGCCGCGGCCTCCGTGTCGGCGCCGCAGTCCAGCACGACCGGCGCGAGGTCGAGGTACACCCCGTCGAGGACCTCGGGAATGCTGCCGGGCGCGATCCCGTCCAGCCAGATCGAGGTGGCCCCGTTCTCCAGGTCGGCGAGGATCGCCTCCCGGGTCGCCTTCGCGTCAGGATCCGTGTGCCGCTGCCGCACGTCCCACGCCCGGGGTGACGCGCTGCCACCCCGGATGAACGGCGTCTGCCCCGGCCACCCGACCGCCGGCAGCGCCGCGGTGTCGGCCCCGGTGAACAGCGCCGCCAGCGCGATCCCGTCGTAGGTCACGCTGCCGAGCAGCTCCTGCACCGCCTCCGGCGGCGTGTCGTCACCGGCGGTGCCGGCCTTGCGCAACACCGCGAGGGCCAGCCGCCGCCACTGCTCCACGTCGCCACCGGCGAAGTCGGCCCCGAGGCTCAACCCGCCCGCCGCCTCAGGTCCAGGCCTGACAGGCTCAGTCATGACCGGATGCTAAGGGCGTGTGACAGCGACCCCGCCGCCGTTGTGAAATCGTCCACCAGTTGAATATCTCACCGGCCCACCCACTTCGGCTCCCCTAACAACCCCTACCGCAGGCCCACCGGCGCCGATCGGCCAGGCAGATCGCGCCGTCCCCGCCTGGGTGGGGAAGGGGTGCCCGCCACCGCGGCGACGAGGAGAATCGCGGGTATGACCGCACTGCCTGACTTCACCACGATGTCTGCGGAGCAAATCGGCGAGTGGTTTCTCGACAGCGACACCAGCGCGCTGATCGCCGCCGCGGCCAGGCCCGACGAGCCGATGGTCCACGTCGACCAGGGCGGCAGCCCGGTGGCCTCCCGGCGCGATGTTCACGGCGGCGGATGAGTCGCGGCTCCCCGGTCAGCGCTGGGGGCGGTCCAGGTCGAGTTGGTCGAGCCAGTCGTCGACCGGGTGGCCGAGGTCCTCGGCGGTGTCGAACCAGCGGGCCGCGGTGCCGTCGTCGGGCGGCACGCCCTCGCCGACCAGGTGCATGTAGCCGAGCATCGCCGCGGCGCGGGCGTTGCCCGCGTCGGCGGAGCGGCGGTAGTAGTCGGCGGCGAGGGTCAGGTCCGCGGGGAAGCCGGTGCCGGTGGCGTGGCCGGCGCCCACGTTGTAGAGCGCCCGTGGCTGGCCGAGGTCGGCGGCGCGCACCAGCCAGGTCCGGCCGGTGTCGTCGTCGCGGGCCACGCCCTCGCCGGTCGAGTACAGCACGTACAGCTCGAAGGCGGCGTCGGCGTTGCCGCGTCCCGCGGCCCACAGGTGATGCTCCACGGCGGTGGCCGGGTCGCCGAGCCACTGCTCGACCAGGCCCAGCCGGTACCGGGCCTCGGCGTCGGTGGTGGCGTGCGGGCGCAGGTGCTCGCGGGCGGCCCGCTGCGCCTCCGCCGGCCCGTCGGCGCAGGCCCACGCGAACAGCAGCGCACCGTCGCGGTCGCCGAGCGTCGCGGCCGCAGCGAAGCACCGCCGCGCCAGGTCCTCCGGTGCGCCGGGTTCGTCGCCGGGCGGCGGCGGCAGCACGGCCCCGCTGACGCCCAGGTAGCAGCGGCCCAGGGTGGTCCAGGCGGCGGCGCTGCCGGCCCGGCCCGCGGCGCTCAGCCCGGCGACGACGACGCCGGCGGCCTCGACGGGCAGGATGCCGATCATCATGTCGCCGCGGTCGATCCGGCCGGCGAGGGCGGTGCAGGCCGGCTCCACCAGGTCGAGGTCCGGGTCCGCGCCGGCCAGGTGCCCCGCCGCCAGTGCCATCAGGTCGCGGCCGTCCGCGCCGTCGAACTCCATCGCGGCAAGATATCAGCGTCACCGGTGGCGCGGCTGTACGAAGATCGATGCATGACGACCGACTACGACGGCTACCAGCACACCGTCTACGCCCGCGGCCGCGCCCTCCTGCCCGAGGCGGCGCAGGCGTGGACCGCCGCGTTCCAGCGGTGGGCACCGGCGGGCACGGCGATCGTCCTGGACCTCGGCTCGGGCACCGGCCGGTTCACCCCCGTCCTGGCGGAGGCCTGCAAACCCTGCCAGGTGTACGGCGTCGAACCGTCCGACCGCATGCGCGCCATCGCCGAGCGTGACGCCACGCACCCGGCGGTGCGGTACCTGGCCGGCAGCGCCACCGACATCCCGCTGCCGGACGGCTCGTGCGACCTGGTGCTGCTGTTCCTGGTCCTGCAGCACGTCACGGACAAGCCGGCGGCGGCCGCGGAGATCCGCCGGGTGCTGCGCCCGGGCGGCCGGCTGCTGATCCGCAGCACGTTTCCCGACCGGATGCCTGTGCTGCGCTGGCACCGGTACTTCCCGGGCGCCCCCGCCGTCGAGCGGCGGATGTTCCCGACCCTGCAGGAGACCATGGACGTGTTCGGGCTGCCGCTGGTCGCCCTCGACACGGTGCGGGAGCGCTTCGCGCCCAGCCTCCGCGCTTACGCCGCCAGGCTGGAGCTGCGGGCCATCTCCACCTTCGAGCACCTCAGCGACGCCGAGATCGAGGCCGGGTTCACCGCCCTGCGCGCCGACGCCGCCGCGGAGACCGACCCGGTGCCGGTCGAGGAGGACTCGGATCTGCTCGTCCTGCAGCACGACCCGCCGGGCCCGGATCCGGCCAAGCAGCGGCCCGACTGGTGGTGAGCGGCCCACAACCCAGGTGGGCGCGGGTCAGGACACGCCTTGGTGCCAGGCGGCGTACACGCGTTTGGGCACGACCATCCGCCACGCCTCGACGATCAGGTCGCGCAGCTCGTCACCGTCGAGGCTGGCAAGGTGCCCGCAGACCCAGTTGAACCGCAGGTCCGACACCGGCGGCTGGAAGAACCGGTCAGGGTCGGTGGCCACGAGCGCGTCGCGCTCCTCCTTCGGGAACGCGAAGCCGAGCGTCGTCTCGTCCTGCGACAACGCCAGATAGACGATGCTGCCGACCCGGAACTTGACCCGGTCGCGGATCAGGTGCTCGGTGGTCCGCGGCAGGCTCAGCGCCACGCCGCGCACCTCATCGACGGTGCCCATCCGCACATCCTGGCACGGCGGCGGCCCGCGCCAGAGCCCCTGATTCCGCCGGTACCGCCGGCCGGTCCGGTGCCGTGGGTGCCGTGGTACGCATCTCGGGTGGAACCTGACGAGTACATCCGAGGCCTCGCGGCCGACTCGCTGCGGCGCGGCGACGCCGTCGGCTGGTGGGACACCCTGTATGTGGCGGCCCGCGACGGGGTCACCGAGGTCCCGTGGGACCGGGGCGGGCCGCACCGGCTCCTCGCGTCGTGGTCCGGCGCGGCGCGGGACGGCACCGGCCGGCGCGCCGTCGTCGTCGGCTGCGGGCTGGGCGGGGACGCCGAGTTCCTCGCCGGGCGCGGGTATGCGACGGTCGCGTTCGACGTGTCGCCGGCGGCGGTCCGCGCCGCCCGGGAACGCTTCCCGGACTCGCCGGTCGGCTACGCCGTCGCGGACCTGTTCGACGTTCCGGCGGCGTGGCGGGGCGGGTTCGATCTGGTACTGGAGAGCATGACCGTGCAGGCGCTGCCGCGCGACCTGCGGGCTCGCGCGATCGCGGCCGTCCGGGACCTGGTGGCGCCCGGCGGGACGCTGCTGGTGATCGCCGCCGCGATCGAGGCGGGGGAGGAGGTCGACGAGGGGCCGCCGTGGCCGCTGACCCGCGCGGACGTCGCCGGCTTCGCGACCGCCGGGCTGCGCCTCGCCGCGCTGGAGCGGATCACGGAGCCCGGCTTCGCCCGGTGGCGCGCCGAGCTCGTCAGGGCCGCGGCGGCGGGCTGATGAGGGGCCGATCCGGTGGCGGAACCTGACCCCGTACCCACGTCTCGCCGGCTGCTCACATCAGCTCAAAGATATGTCATGATAAATATGGACAATAGGTGCGGGATGTCGTTCGAACGGGTGACGCCGACGTCACCGGCGCTGGTGGGCGTCGTTGCTGGGGGCAGCTAGGAGTCCCCCTGCCGAGCGAACGGACCGCAGCCATGAGACCAGGTATCGGTGGCGCGCACAGATCACGAGGCCGGATGCTCATGGCCTCGGCACCGCTCACGCTGGCCGTCGCCGCGGCCGTCCTCGTCGGCGGCCCCCCGCTCGGCCTGCCCGCGAACCTCGCCGTGCTCGTCGCCGCCGCGGCGGCCGCCGCCCTGCACGCCACCTGGCTGCTGCGCCTCGCGACCGGCGCCGCCCCCAGCCAGCCGACCGGCGCCGCCCCCGG
>NZ_JBFAPO010000060.1:0-71470 GCF_040676755.1 Dactylosporangium sp. NPDC049525
GCTACACACCAGACGGCTGGTACCGCACCGGAGACCTCGTCCACCTCACCCCAGACGGCAACATCGTCGTCACCGGACGAGTCAAGGACCTCATCTGCCGCTGATGCATGAGCAACAGGACGCGTCCGCCCCGGACGCGTCCTGTTTCGTGACCGCGCCGCGGCGGGCTGGGGGCTGGCCGACGCAGCAATCGGCGCCGGCGCCTACCTCACCGAGGCGGTCACCGACGCCGACCCGAACGCTACCGGCTGTTCAGCACGGACAGCACATCGTCGATCTCCTTGCGGTGGCGGTCCAGCGACGCCGCCAGGGACCGTGCGCCGCGAAGAGCCAGGTTGCCGCCGCGACGGTAGTCGGCGGTCATGCGCTCCAACACCGGCACGATGTCGCTCGGGCTGGGTGTGGCCCGCCACTGCTCGTACACGGTCGCCGCTCCCTGCCGGTAGGAGTCCTCGGTCGCGACCCGCCAGATCAGTTCGCGCATCTCGTCAACGGACAACGCCCGGTGGTCCAGCCGCGCGCCGGCGTGCTTGGAGATGACGTAGTCGGAGACGGGGCCGGCCTCGAGCTTCTTGGCCGGCAGCTCCCACTGCACGGCTGGCGCCGAGACGGTCTCCTCCCGAACGCCCAGCTCGATGCCCTGGTGGTAGCTGCCCGGGGTGAGCGTGCCCGGCTCCTGCTCGACGAGCTTGAGCAGCAGCGACTCGTCGGCGATGTCACACACCAACTGCGGCACGCCGGCCATCGCGGCCGCGGAGAAGGTGCCGATGCCACCATGATGGATCAGCGCCGAACAGGTCGGCATCAGGTGCGTCAGGTTCACCCAGTCGATGGTCCGCACGTTGTCGGGAACCTTCTCGACCCCGTCGAGCTGGACGTCGTTCAGCGTCGCGATGACCTCGACATCCAACCCGTCGAGCGCCCTCATGATCGTTGGGGTGCGGTCCCAGTCACCAACGATGAACCGTCGCGTGGACTCGCCCAACGACATGGCCACACGCGGCCGCTCCGGCTTTTCGTAGAGCCACGTCGGGAAGACCTCCGCACCGGCGTACGGGATGTGGCGCATGTGGACGCGCGTCAGCGGGCTCGGCAGGCTCAGGCCCTCCGGCATCGCGTTGACAGTCCACTGGCCATAGCGCATTTCGTCGTCGACCTCCATGCCGTAGCGCTCCGCGAGCGGGCGCACCATGGTGGCCAACGGGTCGGGGTCCAGTCCGGCCGCCTCGAGCTCCTTGGTGTACTCGGCCAGCTTGAGCAGTGAGAACGACAGGACGTCCTCACCGTTGGCCAGCCGCGCGTGCGCAGCACCACAGGCCCGGGCCGCGACTGCGGCGTAGGGCGTGGTGACATCCCACAGGACCAGGTCCGGACGCCAGGAGCGGGCGAAGTCGACGAGGTCGGAGGCTTCCTGACGGTCGACGCGCACGTAGTCCGACAGCGGCACGGTGAGGTACTGGTAGAAGGTGATCCACCGCTCGCGCTCCTTGCCGGTAAGCCCCATCACCCGCGCGTAGTGCTCGACCTCGAACGAATCCCGCGGCGGGTCGCCGTCGTCGGTGAGCCGGATCGGCGGTCCGTCGGGATCGCCCAGGGCGACCGGGCACAGCCCAGTGGTCATGATCTGCTCGGCCGAGCTGTGATGTGCGGCGATCCGCACCTCGTGGCCCGCACTCTGCAGGGCCCAGGCCAGCGGGACAGCCCCGTAGAGGTGGGCAAGTGAATTCGGGTAGATGGTGAACAAGACGCGCATCGAATCTCCCTCCGGGGCGAGGACCCCTGGTAGCGGGTATGTCGACGCCGGTGGGCCCACGCCGCAGCGCGGCCGAGCGCGGGTCATGGAGAGGTCCGACATCCGGCGATCCTGTGCATCGTGGCCCGCCGATCGAGTGGCATGCACCTCACTGGGTGCTCTTGAGCAGCGTCCACGAGCGCGCAGTGCGTCGACCGACCGGCGCGTATTGCGGCACAGGGCAGCGCAGAAGGTGCGAGCACGGGAGTCCGTTGCCACGCTCGCGTCCAGGGCATCGACCCACCCGCCTGACCGGGCGGGGAACCCGACGGCGAGATGCGCAGCGCGTGGGTGTGATGAGTTTTCGGCGTCGCCGTCGTCTCAATACCAGGCCGCGTGCGACGAGGCGACCACACAGAACGAGGAGACGAGGACGACAATGACCACACCGGACGCGCCCCCGAAGGCTACCGGGCGGCAATGGCTTGGGCTGGTGGTGCTGTGCCTGCCCACGATGCTGGCGACCGTCGACATCAACATCACGATCCTGGCCCTCCCCCGTATCGCCGAGGATCTGGGTGCCAGCAGCACTGAGCAGTTGTGGATCGCCGACGTCTACGGCTTCTTTATTGCCGGCTTCCTGATCACGATGGGCAACCTCGGCGACCGGATCGGCCGTCGGAAGGTTCTGCTCGGTGGCGCCGCGCTGTTCATCGTCGCGTCAGTGCTGGCAGCCTTCGCGCCGTCCACCGAGATCCTGATCCTTTCCCGGGCATTGATCGGCATCGCCGGTGCCACGATCATGCCGTCGGTACTCGCACTGATCGCGGTGATGTTCCCGAACCCGAAGGAGATGGGCGCCGCAATGGGCGCATGGGGTTCTTCGGTGATGCTCGGGCTCATCGGCGGGCCGATCATCGGCGGGCTCCTGCTCGGCTCGTTCTGGTGGGGTTCGGTCTTCCTCATCGCTGTGCCGGTGATGGCCCTGTTGCTGCTCCTCGGTCCGTCCTTGCTTCCGGAGTTCCGCAACCCGAACGGCGGGCGACTGGACCTGTTCAGCGTCCTGCTGTCACTGGCCGGAATCACGCTGTTCATCTACGGCGTGAAGGAGGCCGGCCGTAACGGGTGGAACGGCGTGGCGATCCTGACGATCATCGCCGGTCTCGTCCTCGGCGCCGCGTTCATCTGGCGCCAGCGCACCGCCGCCCGCCCGCTGCTCGACCTGAGCCTGTTCCGCATCCGCTCGCTGAGCTCCGGCGTGAGCCTCGGTCTGCTCATCGCCATCGTCATGGGCGGTGTCGGCCTGACAGCCTCGCTGTTCATGCAGTTGGTCCGGGACATCTCCCCGTTCAAGGTCGCGCTCTGGCTGATCATCCCGTCGATTGCGATGGTCGTGCTGGGCAACGTCGCTCTTGCGATGGCCCAGAAGATCCGTCCGGCCTACATCCTGGTCACCGGCTCCGCGGTTGCCATCATCGGCCTGCTGATCCTGAGCAGCGTTGACGTGGCCGGAGGCATGTGGGCGCTGATCGGCGGGCTGGTGCTCGTCTACGTCGGCGGCAGCCCGGTCGGCATGATGAACAGCTTCCTGGTCATGTCGTCCGCCCCGCCGGAAAAGGCCGGCTCGGCAGGCGCCGTTTCGTCAACCGCCGGTGAACTCGGCGCGGCGCTGGGCGTGGCCATCCTGGGCGTCGTCGCGTCAACGGTCTACCGGACGGATCTCACGGTTCCGGACGGTGTCGATGCAGCCCAGGCCGACGCCGCTCGCAGCGGCATCGCCGGCGCCGTCTACGCGGCCGGCGAGGTGCCAGGAGCGGCGGGGACCGACCTGCTCCGCTCGGCCAAGGAATCGTTTACCAACGGCCTGCACGTCGTGGCCTTCTGCGCGATCGCCCTGTACCTCGTGATGGCCGCCGTCTCCTACTTCGGACTGCGCCACGTGCCGCCGACCGGCTCGTCGGCGCCCCCGATGACCGAGCCTGCGGAGGCGGCCTCGGCGATCCCCCCGCCCCAGCCGCCGCACAGCCCGTCTGTCACAGCCTGACGGGCAACCCGGCATTGAGGCACCCGCCGCGCACGCGGCGGGTGCCTCGTTGTTTGCGGACCGATTGTCAACGAGCCGACGGGCATCAGACCAAGATGGTCGAACCTCAGTCGCATTCCGGCGGGCCCAGGCGCCTGGCTTCGACAACACCGGTGCAAACGCTGGGCGGGAGCGGCTCGGCCTGCCCGACCCGCGGCGAGCGTCACTGCCTTGCAGGCCAATTGCGCGGGTCGCCCATAGTTCCGTTGCAGGTCCCGGCGGCGCGTCCGGTCGTCGACGCCGGCAACGGCGGTCCTGAATGTCGAACACGCGATAGCAGTGTCGTTCGACAGGTGACTTCTGGAGGACTGCGAAGACCGCCATCAGATCAAATCACCACGACGGCCGACACCTGATCATGAGATTTGCAGACGGGAATGAGGGTTCAGGTCCGGCTCCGGCGCGTCATGCTACGGTGACGCAGACAGGATGCCCGATACACACGTCCAACAAATATGGTTGTTGGTGAACGTCATCATCGTCACTGAGAACGAGTGGTGTTGTGCTGAACCTTGACGAGACGATGTTTGCTCAGCTAGCGGAGAACCACCGCTACGAGCTTCAGGTGCACTGCTATCGCATGCTGGGATCGTTCGACGATTCCGAAGACCTGGTGCAGGAGACGTTCCTCCGGGCGTGGAGGAAGCGGGACACCTACGAGGGGCGCTCGAGCGTACGGAGCTGGCTCTACCGCATCGCCACCAATGCCTGCCTGGACTTCCTGGCACAGCATGCCCGCCGGCCGCAGATCCGATCGATCGACGAGGGCACGCGCTCAGTCGACGCCGACCGCGTCCCGACGGATCTCAGCTGGCTGCAGCCCTATCCGGACCGCCTGCTGAATCTGACCGCGCCCAGCACCGTCGAGCCGGACGCCGCGGTGGTCGCCAAGGAGACCATCGAGCTGGCCTTCCTCGTCGCGATCCAGCACCTGCCGCCCAAGCAACGAGCAGTGCTGATCTTGCGGGATGTGCTCGGGTATCCGTCCGGTGACGTGGCCTCGGTGCTGGACTCGACCGTGCCCTCGGTCAACAGCGCCCTGCAGCGGGCACGCCTGACCTTGAAGGAACACCTGCCCTCCCGCCGCGACGAGTGGCGGCCCACCGACGACCCCACCGCGGCGGAACGCCGGCTGCTGCAGCGGTACATGACGGCTATGGAGTGGTCCGACGCCGACGCAATCGCTGAAGCCATGACGGAACTGGTCGCCGAGGACGTCCGGGTCACCATGCCGCCGCACCCGCTGTGGTTCGTCGGCCGCGACGCCTTCATTTCCGGGATGCTCCTGTCGTTGGACCCGCGCTCGCCTGCATACGTCGGCGAGTGGCGGTGCGTGCCGACCCGGGCCAACTGCCAGCTCGCCGTGGCGCAGTATCTGCGGGCACCCGGTGATGACACGTTCCGCGCCCAGGTGCTCAACGTCCTGCGCCTGGAGGACGGAAGGATCGCCGAGATCACCGCGTTCGAGTCCAAGCTCTTCGCGGCCTTCGCACTGCCGACGGTCCTTTCCGACGATCACGTGTCCGGCCTGACCGCCACTGCCCGAGCTGACTGATGACGACGCTGTGGGCGCCGCACATGCTGATGGTCCGTCTGTCGTCATGGACTCCGTGACGACAGACGGACCGTCTGCGTTGAAACGGGTGATCAGATGATCCGTACCTCGGGAACGTAGACGATCCACTTGTTGCCGAGCTCGCGGAACGCCTGTTCCTTGGCGATGATCTCGTCTGCGTGATTCCACGCGAACAGCACCACGAACTCCGGATAGTCGTCCCGGAAGGCGCCCGGCGACACGATCGGAATGTGCGAGCCGGGCATCAGCCGGCCCTGTTTGCCGGGTGTGGAGTCACACACGAACGGCAGCAGATCCGGCCCGATGCCGCAGAAGTTCGTGACCGTGGTCGCTTTGGCCGGTGCGCCGTATCCGGCGACGCGGCGGCCGTCGGCGCGGAGGCTGCGCAGCAACGCGACGAGGTTGTCGCGGGTGTCATGCACCGCGGCCGACCACTGCTGCAGTGTTGCGGGATCGGTTAGATCCACCTCCATCTCCGCATGCCACTGCTTCAGCACCGCGGCCGACGGTGTGCGGACGCCGGCGCGGGCGAGTGTGTAGCGCAGCTCGCCGCCGTGTTGCGCGACGTGCTCCACGTCCACGAGCTCGAACCCGAACCGCTCGGCCATCGCCTCTACAGAACGTACCGAGAAGTAGAAGACGTGTTCGTCGTAGATCTGGTCAAACGCCCGCCCACGCACCACCGTGTCGGCGTACGGCTCCTCGAACACGAAGATCCCATCGGCCGACAGCAACGTGTCCACGCCCCGCATCAGTCCGGTGATGTCGGCGATGCTGCAGATGGTGTTGGCGCCGTAGATGACGTCGGCGGCGCCGTGCAACTGGCGGATGTCCACCGCTGAACTGTGCCCGAAGAACTCGTTGATGATCGTCACGCCCCTGGCCTCAGCCAGGTCCGCGACCCCCTTCGCCGGCTCGATCCCGAGGTGCCGCACACCGGCGCGGGCGATTGAGTCCAGCATGACTCCGTCGTTGCAGCCGATCTCGACGATGAAGGGATCGGCGCCGGTGAGCTCGGTGGCGAGGAGACGGTCAGCGACCCGCTCGAAATGCTCCTGCGCGCCCTTCGAGCCGGACGCCTCGTAGCGGTAGCTGTCGCGGTAGCGAAGGCCCTGGGGTGTCTCGTCCATCAGCTGGAGCAGCGTGCACGACTCACACACGCCCGCGGCGAGGTGGAAGTAGACCTCATCGGCGACGGCTGCCGGCGGGAGGAAGGCGTTGGCTGACGGTTGACGTCCGAGGTCGAGGACCTGCCTCACGGACCCCTGGCACATACGGCATGTTCGCAACGGTGTCATCGGTTCTCACATTGGGATTGAGGTCGTCAGGCCACCATCGACCACGATTTCCTGGCCGGTGATGTACGAGGCCTGGTCGGACAACAGGAACGCGACCGCACCAGCGACGTCCCGCGGCTGCCCGAGCCTGCCCAGGACGACCTGCTTGCGGCATCCTTCGCGGGCCTCCTCGGTGTTGCTGATTGCCTCGAACATTTCGGTGACGACGAAGCCGGGGCTGATGGCGTTGACGCGGATCCCTCGGTCGGCGAGGTCGGCAGCGAGGGTGCGGGCCAGGTTCACCACCGCGGCCTTCGTCGCCGCGTACAGCGAGGTAAACGCCATGCCACGGTGGGCGAGCCAGGAGCCGTTGAGCACCACGGACCCGCCGTCGACCAGGAGCGGCAGTGCCTTGCTGACGGTGAAGTAGACGCCCTTGAAGTTCACACCGACGAGTGCGTCGAAGTCGTCCTCAGTGACCTGGGCGGCCCGGGCGAAGTTCGCGACACCGGCATTGGCGAACACGCCGTCGAGATGCTCGAAACGCTGTCCGATGGCGGAGACCAGGGCGTCCAGATCGGCGATGTTCGCCACGTCGGTCGGGACGGTCAGGACGCGGTCGCCGGCGTCGAGTTCCTTGGCTGCCGTCTGCAGTCGCGTCTGGCTGCGGCCGGCGAGCACCACATTGGCGCCGTCGCTGAGCAATGTCGCCGCAGTCGCGAGGCCCATGCCGCTGCCCCCTCCCGTGATGAGGAAGGTCTTTCTGTCGAATTTGGTCATGAGGGCAGCCTGGCAATCCGGCGCGTCGACCTGCATCTCTGGAAATGCGGGACGAACACCGATGCCTGTGCGGTGTCGTGCGCAATCCAGAGGATGCATGCCGTCGCAGACAGCCCGACGCTGAGTGCGGGACGACGGCGGGCATCTCCTCGCGCACCCGCAGAATGCGGCGTTCCGCCGGCGCGGCGCACGGACACCCCCGACCCGGCGCCGCGCCGGACTACCACCGAATGCTGGAGGCGTCATCGTGGCGAATATTGCCGCACCGGGCGACCGGGTCTTTGCGAACATGGGCCTCGACCACGTCATGCTCTACGTCGAGGATGTCAGGGCGAGCGTCGACTGGTTCACTCGGTGCGTTGGCCTGCAGGTCGTTGCCGGCCCGTGGACCGATCAGCTGCACTCGCAGGTGCGGTCGGTGACGCTGGGCCGTGGACAGATCCGTCTGGTGCTTGCCCAGCCGTTGGCTGACGACCATCCTGGCGCTGCGTACCTGGCCCAGCACGGCGACGGGGTCGCCGACATCGCGCTGCGGGTCTGGGACGCCACGTCCGCCTTCGACGAGGCCGTCGGTCGCGGCGCCGCACCAGTGGCCGCGCCGACGACCCGGGCGGGCGTGCGCACTGCGACCATCATGGGCGTCGGCGACGTCACGCACACCTTCGTCGACTACGGCGGGAGTACCGGCGTGCATGCCGACGTCAGCGACCCGCCGGTACCGGGCCTGTGCACCACCGACCACTTTGCGGTTTGTGTGGAGGCCGGTCAGCTCGACCCGACCGTAGCGTTCTACGAGCAAGCCCTCGGCTTCTCGATGGTGTTCGCCGAGCGTATCTCGGTCGGCGGACAGGCCATCCAGACCAAAGCCGTGCAGAGTAGCTCCGGTGCGGTGACCCTGACGCTGATCGAGCCGGACGCGTCGAAGGATCCGGGTCAGATCGACCAGTTCTTGAAGGCCCACGGCGGCCCCGGAGTCCAGCACATCGCGTTGGCGACCGACGACATCGTCGAAACGGTCGCCGCGCTGCGCGACGCCGGGATGGGGTTTCTGTCCACGCCGGCCACGTACTACACGATGCTGGCCGACCGGCTGACGTTGGCCCGACACACCCGTGAGCAGCTACAGGCGCTCAACGTGCTGGTTGACCAGGACCACGACGGTCAGCTGTTCCAGATCTTCGCCAAGTCGGTGCACCCGCGCAACACGGTGTTCCTCGAGATCATCGAGCGGTTGGGCGCGCACACGTTCGGCGGCGCCAACATCACAGCGCTCTATCAGGCGGTGGAAATGCAGCGGGCCGCCCAGGACGACGGTCGCTGACCCGCGGCAGCAGCGAACGAGGAAGGACACGAAGTGCCAGACATCGACGACGTGAACCGCAGGCGTCTGCCCCGCCACCCCGGTTTCGTGTATCGGGGTGTGTCGTACGACACGGGTTGTAACTTCGCGACGGGTCAAGGTCCCATCTCGCGGGCGGTCTGGAGCACCGACCGGATGAAGGACGAGGTCCGCGCCATCAAGGAGGGGATGCACAGCAACTCCATCACCATCTTCGGCACCGACTTCGACCGCATGCGCGAGACCGTGGCCGAGGCTGCCGAGTTGGGGCTGCACATCTGGTTGCAGCCCCGGCTGGTGGACAGGCCGCAGACGGAGACCCTCGATCATCTGGCCGAGGGTGCGCGGCTGGCCGAGTCGTTCCGCCGCCAGGGCGCCGACATCCACTACAGCATCGGCTGCGTACACACCGTGCAGACGCCGGGGATCGTGCCAGGCGATCAGTACCACGTGCGCATGGGCAATCTTTACGCGGGTCAGGGTGACCATCATTTCTTCTCCCCGACCGGTTCGCATGACCCGATCGAGGCACGAAAGCGACTCAATATCTTCCTCAAACGTGCGGCCGACGTCGCGCGCCAGAATTTCGGTGGCGGTCTCATCTATTCGGCCGGTCCATTCGAGGACGTGAACTGGAGCATTGTCGACTACGTCGGCCTTACCTACTACTACTCCGTGCACGAAAACCTCGCGGGTTACGCCAAGGAACTCAGCGCGTATCACCGCTGGGGTAAACCGGTCGTCATTTCCGAATACGGCAGCCCGGCGTACGTGGGTGCCGCCGACCGGGGTCTGATGGCCTTCGACGTGGCCGACCGGACCCGCCAGCCGGCGGTCATCTTCGACGGATACGTCCGCAACGAGCAGGCACAGGCGGACTTCCACCGCCGGATGCTTGCCATGTTCGAGGACCTCGGAATCCACAGCGTCGGCATCGCCGAGTTCATCCACCCGACGCACCCGCACTCCGAAGATGCCCGATATGACCTCGACATCGCCAGCTGGGCGTTGACTAAGACGATCCGCACGGATTTCAACGACTGGGCCTCGGCGTACCGTTGGGAGCCTAAGGAGGCCTTCTTCGCGATCGGCGAATATTACGCGAAGGCGGCGGACCGCGCGCTGCAAACCACGCCCTGATCAGTCACACGCAGGTACCCTGCCACTTTCTGTAGTGGCAGGGTACCTGCGTGTGCTTCGGTTCGCGGCCGCGCACCACGAATGGATGACCCACCGATGAGTTTTCCAGTGGCCCGTCGTCTCAACAGTTGACCGACACACGCACTGAGGGGCCCGCACGGGCCTTACCGCGGAGGAAACTCATGCTTCTCGACAACAAGAACGCCATCATCTACGGCGCCGGCGGCGCGGTCGGCAGTGGCATCGCGAAGGCGTTCGCCAGCGAGGGCGCCCGTGTCTTCTTGACCGGCCGTACCCAGGACAAGCTCGACAAACTGGCCAAGGAGATCGCCGAGCAAGGCGGGCGCGCCGAGACGGCCGTCGTCGACGCCCTCGACGAGGACGCCGTCGACGAGCACGCCGCGACAGTTGCCGCAGACGGCGGCATCGACATTTCGCTCAACCTGATCAAGCGGGGCGACGTGCAGGGCGTGCCACTGGCGCACATGACAACGGCCGACTTCACCCGGGCGATCAACGTCGGCATCACGTCGACCTTCATCACCACCAAGGCCGCCGCGCGGCACATGAGCCAGCAGGGCTCCGGTGTGATCCTGGCGTTCAACAGCGGTTCGGCCCACGGCAGCCCGATGATGGGCAGCACGGGCCCCGCGGACGCCGCGATCGACACCTACATCCGCAACCTGGCCAGTGAGATCGGCAGCACCGGTGTTCGAGTGGTGGGCATCTGGGGCGCAGGTATCCCCGAGACCATGACGCTCGAGGCGATCAACTCCGTGAACAGCCAGATGCAGCTCGACGCAGACGCGCTGAACGGCATTCTCGCGCACCTCGACAGCCTTCGGATGACCAAGAAGTCTCCCTCGCTGGCCGACATCGCGAACCTCGCCGTGTTCCTGGCTTCCGACCGGTCCAAGAGCATCTCCGGCAGCTTCATCAACGCCACCCAGATGTTCTCCAGCTGAGCAGCAGCACCACCGATGCCTGTGCGGTACCGACCGGTGTCGCACAGGCATCTGCCTGCCGAGACCACGAGGGGCATGCCTCGTAGCCCCGGCGGCGTCCATGGGGCTCAGGGGAACAGCATTTCCGGCACCTGCATGTTTTGAGCCCGATAACAGTGTCGCCTGCGCAATACGACCGCGGCATCTTCCGCATTGCGGTCAGCGCCGATGCAATACCCGCATTCCGCAAGATGCCTCCGTGCCGAAGCCCATGAAATATCAGCGTGGAATACCCACACACCACGCTGACATCATGAGGGCGAGGACGTCATGAACGATCAAGCGACGGCACAGCAAATCGGTGAACTGTACGACGGCATGACGAGCATCGCTGAACTCTTCAACGACGGGCAGGAACACCTGGCCTACTGGTACGGACCCGAGGACGACACCTCGGCCGTGGCAGCGGGTGAACGGTTGACCCGCAAGGTCGTCGAGAGTCTCGGTCTGCGCCGCGGCGAGCACCTGCTGGACGCCGGATGCGGCGTGGGGGCGCCGGCAGTGATGGTCGCCCGCGAAACCGGCGCCCGCGTCACCGGCATCACTGTGAGCCGCGTCGAAGCCGGGGTTGCCGAGCGGCGGGCGCACGAACTCGGCCTGGTCGGTCAGGTGCGGTTCCAGTACGGCGACTACACTTCGATGCCGTTCGCCGACGGCACCTTCGACGCCGTCATGGCGATCGAATCGCTCACGCACGCGGCGGACCTGCCCCGCGTCCTGCGGGAGCTGCGCCGGGTTCTGCGTCCTGGCGGCCGACTGGCCCTTTCGGAGTGCACCCGCGCCGTCGGACCGAACGGTGAACCGATCGCGCAGATGCCGGAGCAGTTCCAGTCCAGCCAGCTGCTGAGCACGAGCGGATGGGTGGACGCCTTGGAGTCCGTAGGCTTCAATGTGGAGGAGTACACCCAGTGCGGTCCACGGGTCTACGGTCTCGGCCTGCGCTACCTCGACCGAGCGAACGAGATCCATGACGAACTGACCGAGGCATTCGGCTCCGAGGTCGTCGCTGGTCTCAAGCAGGGTTACCGGGACATGTTCGGCGGCGACCCGAAAGCGATGGGCTACGCCATCGTCGCGGCACGCAAGCCGTACACGGACGGCCCGGCCCGTTGACCACTCAGTCGGCCGCACGCCATGACCCACCGCCCGGCCCTGGAAGTGCATACGGAGAGGCTGCCGCCCTTCACACGCCGGCGACGGTGGCAGTCGTTTCCGGGACCCCATACGACGCGAAGCTCGGCTGCGGACTCCTGCGGGCCGTCGGAGTGACCAGCCAGCCGTACCCGCTGGCCTCCTCCCCCGATGAACAGGACGCCCTGCAGTACCTGGACGCCGGCAGGCTCAACAGCGCGTTCCGTGACCAGCTCGACGTGGTGGCGGCCGACGGCACGTCGACTGTCATGCTGTTCTGCAACTCCCTGTCCGCGGTCGTCGATCTCAGCACGGTCGGGTGGATGTCCGTCGTCGACGTCCTGTCGCCGTTGGACATCTACCGCACAGCGGCGGCCGACCTGGACAACGTCATGGTCGTCGCCGGCAACGGGCAGGCCATCGTCGGATTTGAACGGACGCTCATGAGTGACCGCCGGAACCGGCGGGTCGTCGGCGTCGCCGACCCGGCACTAGTCCGGATGATCGAGTCGCGGGATCCCGAGCGTGCCTTCACGGATTCGTCGATGCCGCAAACGCTCCGACTAGCGGAGCAGCTCGGCGTTGACGGGATCGTCTTTGCCTGCACGCACTTCACAGCGGTCCTGCCGTTCGCCGAACAAGCATGCACCGTGCCGATCATCGACGTCGGCAGCCGCCTGGTCGAGCTGACCAGCGCGCGCGTCGGCGGTGCCGGGTAGCACGGCTGAACCTGCGCAACAGGGGGTGTCTCGGTCGAGACACCCCCTGTTGCTGTAGCGGCCGCAGCGGTCAAAATTCCTGGTGCTGGGCCAGGTCTGGGACCGTCCACCCCTCGAGGTTGTACTCGTTGAGGCACGTGTCGACGAAGGCCCGATAGCCGTCCAGCTGACCGCTCGCCGCCTGACCGAACAGCAGTTCGGTGCGGGTACCTTCGTGGTTGCCGGCGTAGTTGCGCTCGTAGAGCTCGTGCCGGCCCCCGAATTCGGTGCCGATCGCGTCCCACAGCAGTTTCATCACCTTGACGCGCTCCACCGCGTCGGTACCATTCGAGCCCCGTACGTACTTGTCGAGATACTTGCGGATCGTCGGGTTCGCGAAGTCGGCAGCGCTGGAGTTGACGTAGATCAGGGCACCCGCCACGTCTTGCAGCACGATTTCCTTGATCCGGGGATAGCCGATCTGCATGAACCACCGGTATGCCTGGCCGTAGTCAGGGTTCGGCAGCAACGCTCCGTTGCGCCAGGCGACCGGGTTGCGCGCCGCCGCGTCGGACAGGCCCCAGAATAGGTTGCGCCAGGCCAGGACCTCCCCCAGCCGGGTCTGCACGCCACGGAACGAGCTGGTGCCGGTGATGTCCAGGGCTTTCACGAGCAGGCCGGCGATGAACTCCAGCTTCACCGCCAGGCGTGTGCACCCGTGAAACGTCGACCGTTCGATGAAACCGGACTCGCCGGTGAAGACCTGCACCTTGCCGATGTCGCCGTAGACGAAGACGTTTTCCCATGGGATGAGCACCTTGTCCAGTACAAGGATGCAGTCGTTCTCGTCCAGCCTCGTGGACAGCGGGTAGTCGAACGGGCTGCTGGACGCCGTCGCGGCCGAGTAGGACGGCCGGCAGATCAGCTTCAGGCCCGGGGCGTTCATCGGGATGGTGGCCATGAGCGCGAACTCGCGCTGCTTGATCGGCAGGCCGTAGTGGGCGATGAAGTTGTAGTGCGTCAGCGCCGAGCCCGTCGCCACCATCTTCGCTCCGCTGACGATCAGGCCGGTGTCGGTCTCCTTCTCCACATGCACGAAGACATCGCCCACCTGGTCGGCTGGACGGCTGCGGTCCACGGGCGGGTGCACAAGCGCGTGGTTCCAGAACAGCACCTTCTGCTGCGACTCCCGGTACCAGCGCCGGGCGTTGTCGGCGAACGGCTCGTAGAACTCGGCGTTGGCTCCGAGCGTGCCCAGAAACGATGCCTTGTAGTCGGGGCTGCGGCCCATCCACCCGTATGTCATCCGGGCCCAGGTCGCGATCGCCCGCTGGTCCGCGATCATGTCCTCGACGGTGTGCGGGGTGGTGAAGAACCTGTGGGTGTATCCCGCTGTGCCGCAGTCCGTGGGCGCCGTCAGGATGTCGCGGGTGCTCGGGGCGTGCAGGGCGTCATAGAGCCGGGCCGTCATGGCGATAGCGTTGCGGAAGGCACTGTGCTCGGTCACGTCTTTGACACGCTCGCCGTACAGGTAGATCTCGCGCTCGTCACGGAGGCTCTGCGTGTACTCCGCGCCGGTCATCGGTCGCGTCGACGGCTGCTGATCGGGAACGGTCATCGGGTTCTCCCCGTGCTGAGGCGGCTGGTGACGGACACAGGCGTGTCACTTCTTCCGTGCGAGGGTGACGCCGTCGGCGATCGGCAGCATGACCGTGTCGAGCCGGCGGTCGGCAGCGAGCATCGCGTTGACGCTGCGCATCGTCTGGGCAGCCATTCGGGGCATCTCGTCGTGCACCTCTTCGGGGTGCATCACCGCGCCCTTGAGCAGGACGTTGTCCAGGATGAGCAGGCCGCCGGAGCGCAACAGTGGCACTGCCGCCTGGTAGTAGCGTGGGTAGCTCATCTTGTCCGCGTCGATGAAGATGATGTCGGCCCGCCCGGTGCCGGCCAGGCTCGCCAGGGTCTTCCAGGCAGGTCCGAGCCGGAACACGATCCGGTCATCGACGCCGTCGCGCTTCCAGTGCTCGATCGCGGTGTCGAGCCACTCCTCTGTGACGTCACATGTGATCACCTGACCTCCTGGTGCCAGGCCCCGGGCGAACGACAGCGCCGACAGGCCCGTGAAGGTCCCGACGTCGATGACCAGTTTCGCGGACATGATCCGAGCCAGCAGCGTCAGCAGCCCCGCCTGCTCGACCGGCGTCATCATTTCGAAGAGCTCGCCCACGCCGGCGGTTTCCTTGACGAGACTCGCCACGACCGGATCGGGCGGTGTGCACGACTGCACGATGTAGTTGCTCAGCGCTTCATCCCGCCGGAATGTGCTCATCGGTGCCTCCATCAGTGTGTGCCTGCGCAGGGCGACGTCCGACGCCAGCGGGCAGGAAGCGACGCGTCTGCCTCACCTTCATGGACCGCGTCACCGCGTGCATCTCTCGGCGTGCGCACGGATCACGGGTCGGCCGCCATGCCGCACACAGGAAGACGCCGTTACGCCCTGGACCTCGAAGAATCGAGGCCAGCGCCGTACGCGCGGGTGCGTCGGGCGAGTCCGACGTCAACGGATTCGAGTGAGTCATCGAGTACGAAGGATGTGCAATGACACAAGACACCGGCGTGGTGGCCCTCGAGGCAGCCGACTTCGACGATCCACGCGTGCTGTTGTCCAGGCTCGGCAAGACTCGGCCGATCCACCGGGTCACCCTGCCGGACGGCATGCCGGCCTGGCTCGTCACCGGTTACAGCGAAGGACGCAAGGCGCTGGCAGACCACCGGTTGGCTCGCCGCGGCAGCGCGGCGGCGCCTGAGTTGAACCCGTTTCTGCAGGGTATCTACAACGACGGGTTCTTCCCGCATTCCATGGTGTTCAACGACCGCCCGGACCACACCCGGATGAAGCAGGTGGTGTCGCAGGCGTTCACGCCGCGGCATATGGAGCGCCTGCGTCCCCAGGTTCAGGCGATCACGGACAGGCTGTTCGACGCGATCGCTCCGCTCGGTCAGGCCGACGTGCTGGAGTCGCTGGCCCTGCCGCTGCCGAACGCCGTGATCTGCGACTGGTTCGACATTCAGCGGGAGGACCGCGATGAGTTCGTGGCGCACTGCGGCGTGATTACCGGGTTGACCGTGTCGGTCGGCGACGACGGCATGGGTAAAGCCAGTCGTTGGTTCGACGAGTACCTGACCGCGGTCATCGCCGAACGCCGCGCTCGCCCCGGTGACGACATGATCTCCGCCATGCTCGCGTCGCAGGAACAGAACCAGAATCTGACGGACGTCGAGCTGCGCTCCAACATCTTCCTCATGCTGATCGGGTCCGTTGAGACGGCCGTCAACATGATCTCCAACGGCACGCTGGCGCTGCTTCGCAACCCGGAGGCGATCGACCTGTTGCGGGCCGACCCGAGCCTGCTCGGTGGCGCGATCGAGGAGATCCTGCGTATCGACGCGCCGGTCATGACCGTGATGTATCACTTTGCCACTGAGAAGCTGACCATCGGTGACGTTGAGATCCAGCCCGGCGAGCACGTCGCAGTGTCGCTGACGGCCGCCAACTATGATGCCGGGCAGTTCCAGGACCCGGAGTTGTTCGACATTCGTCGGCAGCACGACCGGCACCTGAGCTTCAGCCACGGAGTCCACTTCTGCCTCGGTGCGCCATTGGCCCGGCTGGAGGGCGAGGTCTTCTTCGCCACGCTGCTGCGGCGGTTGCCGGACATCGCCCTGGCCGTCCCGGACCGGGATCTGACCTGGAAGCCCAGCTTCCTCGTGCACCGGCTGCACAGCCTGCCCGTGGCGTTCACCCCGACGGCTCCAGTCGCGTCCTGAGGCGGGGCGCTAATTCCTCGAGTTGGTGGACCGTAAGGCCGCCGCCGGACGATACGGCGGCGGCCTTACGTGTGTCCCCGGGCCTTTCCGCTGCCGCGCTGGCACGCACGCAGCGTCCCACGGCAGCGCATGATTGCCAACGGACCCGGCGCCCGAAGGCCGGCTACGGCAAGCGGCCTTGCACGCGTGCCGCCCTTCAGGCGCTGGGAGCTGATCGGCGACCCCGGCGCAGCCGACGTTGCCGATCGATGTCGCCGGGCCATGTCGCGGATCGATGCGGAGTGCTCTGCGGACAGGACTGCGGAAGCGGCGGCGGAATGCTGGCCCTTTCGCCGCAGACGCAGGCGGCGCCGGGTGAACCGGACGGTGCCGGCCTGACGGCGCCGGCGACATCGCACAGATGGTGCGAGATGTGTTGGGCTTCGGGCGGCGAGATCGGCGCTGCGGGGCAGCACGGGTAGTGGTTTCACCGCCGTCGCCGATCCGGTTGAAGGGCGTCGATCACGTGTCGACCTCGGCGAGGCCGCCGAACAGGGTGATCGTCCTGGTAGGACCGCGGGCCGGTAGCTGACGCGACGGACCGTGCGCCGGCGTCGACGACGGACACTCCGATGAGGGTCATCAGGATCCGGGTGGGCGCCGGAGGCGTGGGAGCGGGTGTCCTTCACCGCCCAGTCCACGTCGGCGGGCGTGGCCTGTCGCCGCGATGCCGGGCCGTTTGGCTTTGCTACGTCGATCATCGGCTTCCGGCCGGTGACGATGTCGGCCACTGCACCGGTGGGCTGCTGCCGCAGTGACGTGACCTCCTGGCGGCCTGCTGCGCGGGACGGCGCTCGGGTCGCTTCGGGGTGCAGACGCGCCCGGCACCGCACTCAGCGTCGTGATCGCTATGGCGGACACCCTGCGGGGTGGGCGTGGATCGCTGCGGACGCAGCGTGCGCCGGTAGCCCGCAGGACGCTGGTGACTGCGCCTGCGGGCACGGACTCTACGACGACGCCTGCGGTTGCAGGTCTCTGGACGAATGAACTCGGCGCCGAATCAGGCTGTTTTGGTCGCGTGCTGCTGCGCGTCGCGCAGCACCTTCCAGATCACGCTCGGACGCATCAGCGCCGTGGGCGGGTCCACGAGCGAGGCAGTCCGCATGAACACCTCGGTGAGACTGGCGTCACGGGTGGCGGCCGCCTGCAGCGCCCTCATGTAGCGATGCATCATCAGCAGCATGGGGGTGCGCCGACCCTCGACACCCGGGTAGCTGAGATTGATGCCCTCCGTCATCTCCCACGCCGGGTCGATGATGCGTCCCACCGCGGCGGCGAACTTCTTCGGGTCCGGCGCCATTCCGGCGCGCAGCTGATCGCGCAACGCCAACGCCTGCAGCGCCGACAATGTCTGCGCTTGAGCGAAGACCGGGTTGGGGGTGCAGACCGCGTCACCCATGATGATCAGACCCTCGGGGAGGCGCGGCAGTAGCTCGAACCGTCGGCGCATGGTCGTCGGGAACCGGAAGAGGACCGGATCGTTTAGCGGTTCGGCGTCGATGATCGCCTCGTAAATCTCCGGTGCTGCCAGGGACTTGACGAAGCTGTTGAACCCCTCCGGGTCGATCGGCGGGTGGTCACCGAGGATGCCGTACGTAGTGAGTTCGACGGTGCCGCTGTCGGTCTTGGTGAAGATGGCGCCACGCGGCGACTGCGGCGACGCGACACAGATGATCGAGTGGTCCTTGCCAAACGGGTCGAACCGCAGACGGTAGTGCCGGGTGGCATAGCCGAGACCCATCTTCGTGCCTTCTTCGGCGACCCGACCGTACCCCATCTGCTCCAGCCACAGCGGGGAGCGCGAACCGCGACCGGAGGCGTCGACGACGAGGTCGGCCTCGAGATGCTCCTCGATGCTGTCCTTCTCCTGCCGTCGTAGCTTCACACCCAGGACCTGCGTGCTGTCCGGCGTGGTGAGCAGGCCCGTGATGTCGTGCCGCTCCATGAAACGGACGTTGTCCATCGCCTCCAACCGCTCTCGCAGGTGGAGTTCCATGACCGGGCGCCGGGCGGCGACATTCGTTAGCCCGGCCCGAGTCTGGCGCAGTGGCTTGCCGTTGAAGTACCAGCGAACGGTCCCGGCGAGGTCCGTCAGGGGGCAGCCGGCGGCGACCATCTGCGCGGTGATCTCCGGGAACAGGTCCTCCATGGCACGCGCCCCGCGGGCCAGCAGTCCGTTGATGTGGCGGGCCTGGGGTGAGCCGCGCCGGGGCTCACGGACGCCGATGAGCTCGTCGCGGTCGACGATCACCACTTCGTCGTACGCTTCGGCGAGCGGGCTGACGGCGAACATTCCCGTGACGCTTCCGCCAAGCACCACGGCGCGTTTTCCGACATGGCTACCCATGTATGTCAGCTCCCTACTGCGCTTCGGATGAGCCCACAGACATCAAGTCCGGCCTGTGAGACACAGAATGCATTGTCGGTCATTGCGAAACCCACTCCTGACGACATCTCGACGTTGACACGATTTGCCTTTCAGAGGTTTCTAGATGGCATCCTCCCAGCGTTCCCAGGGCCGAACAACTTCATACATGCCGGACGCGAAGCGATGCTTGCAGGCCACTGTTGAGCTGATTTGACGCTGACGTCAGGCGATTTCCACGCGTGCGTCGGCGCCGACAATCAGCCGATGGGCCGAGCCCTGATCGGCACGTCCGATAAACGCACGGCGGCCGATGACCGCGCCGTCGAGGTGACCTGGATCGACGATCCTCACATCGTCCATGACGATGGAGCCGTCGATCCTGGCCGAACGCACCAGGCAGCCGGCGCCAATCGTGGTGTACGGCCCGATGGTACTGTCCTCCACCACGGTATTCGGACCGATGAACGTCGCCCCGTACACGTGCGAACGCAGCACCTTCGCACCTGCCGCGATAATCGCCTGTGGATCGACGGTGCTGCTCGGGTCGACGTAGCCCGACGCCTGACCGCGCTGACGTCCGAGCAGATACCTGTTGCATGCCAGCAGGTCGGCGATGTGTCCGATGTCCTGCCAGTAGCCCTGCAGTTCGCTGGCGCGCACGTCTGCGCCTGAGTCGACCAGCCACTGCAGGGCGTCGGTGAGCTCAAGCTCTCCGCGGCTGCTCGAGGGGATCGCCTCAATCGCCTCGTGCACAGCTCGGGTGAGGAAGTACACGCCGACGACGGCGAGGTCGCTGGCAGGCACCAGCGGCTTCTCGACCAGTCCGCGGACCCGCCCGTCGGCAGCGACGTCAGCCACACCGAACGGCCGGGGGTCGACGACCTGGCGTACGACCAGATGCGCGGCCGCGCCGGTGCGCTGGAACGCTGCGGCAATGCTGGTGAGGTCGCCGGTGAGCACGTTGTCACCGAGATACATCACGAAGTCGTCGTCGCCGAGAAAGCCGCGTGCGACCTGGACAGCGTGGCCGAGCCCGCGTGGACGGTCCTGCTGGAAGTAGGTGACCTGCATGTGCCACGCTGACCCGTCGCCGATGGCCTGGCGGATCTGCCTGCCGTGCTCCCCTACCACGATCGCAACGTCGCGGACCCCGAGGTCTCGGATCCTGGCCAGGACGTGGGCCAGGACCGGCTCACCGCCGACGGGTACCAGCTGCTTGGGAATGGAATAGCTGAGCGGACGCATCCGGGTGCCGGTTCCGCCCGATAGCACCAGCGCTTTCATCGGTGTATGTCCTCCTCTTGCGGCGCCGTCGGTGGACCACTGACCGAATCAGCGGACTCCGCAGCGGGCGGGGCCGGATCGGCACGCCGAACCAACGACACATGGCCCCGTCCGGTCCGATCTGCCCGGGTCATGACGGCTGCCGGATATGCTCGCGAGACGCATGGCAGCGACTCACAGAACCACAACAATCGATCATCCTTTCTCCGTTTTCTCGGCGTTCCGGTCGGATTCGACGCAGTTACCGAGCGTGGTAGAAGGATGACGAACATTCGACTCGGCCATGCATTTCGGACTTCAGCCTGCCGCCGGCGGGGAGTCTGAGTCTTCTCTCCCTGTGCGCTCTGCGTCCTGCTGCGGAACGCCCGCGCGTCGCGGCTCCAGCTCCGGGCCGGAGGGGGCTCCCGCTCTAGGCCGTGCCGCAGGGCATTCGAACGTGGCTGCCCTCATTGACTGTCTCCGATTGCAGGTCAACGCGCCAGGAGCCGACTGACGGGCATCTTCATTGCATGGAGACCAGCGTGGTCCGGAGGCCGCCACCTCGCGAAGCCAGCGTTCAGACACTGACCGCCATCGACGTCGTCCAGGGCCGCCGCAGTCACGGGACACGACGCGCCGACGATCCCGGAGTCGGCACGAGACTCGCGGCGGATGCGATGATGAGCACGGCACCGCGATCAGTGAAACTGCGGACCGATCCGACGCGGTCCGCCTATGACGAAATGTCCCCTACGACACACAGGGCCGTCGACTGCACTCACGCAACAACCTAGGATCGGCACCAGGCAATTGCGTCTTCAATTGTGCCGAATTCCGGCGCCAAGCGTCGTCGGCACCGCGCAGGTCGTCACAAATGACCGCTCGCCCGAGCCCCCGAGACCGCTGACCAGGAGGTATTCATGCCCCCAACGCCACGCGCCAGGCAGGCAGCAGAGACCATGCCCACGGCGGCTGCGACACCCGCAGCCAGGGACACTCCTGCCAAGGCAACTCCGGCCAAGGCCACAAGCGCCGCCAAAGCAGCGCCGGCCAGGGCCGCCAAGGCAACTCCGGCCAAGGCCGCTGCCAAGGCAGCCCCGGGGAAGGCTGCCAAAGCAGCGCCCGCCAAAGCCACGAAGGCGACCAAGACGACGCGAGCCGCTGCCGCGACCAAGCGGACTGGCAAGTCCAAGGGTCGCATCGTCGTCGGGAACATCACACTGTCAGTCGACGGACGGTCCAACGGACCCGGTGGCGACTACGACATGGGGTGGATCGTCCCCCATGCCATCACTGACGGCGCTCATGAACATCTCGCCGAGCTCACTGCCTCGAGCACCACCGTGTTGCTTGGCCGCAAGAACTACCAGGGCTTCGGTTCGTACTGGCCGGGGGTCGCCGAGAACGAGGACGCCGACCCGCGCGACCGCGCCTTCAGCCGCTGGCTCAACACCGCGGACAAGGTCGTCTTCTCCAGTACCGTCACCGACACCGACTGGCAGAACACGACCATTGTCAACGCCGACCCGGCCACCGTGGTCAAGGACCTCCGGCAGCAGGACGGTGGCGACATCGTCGTTCTGGCAAGCAGCAGCGTGATCCGCAGCCTGCTTGCCGCAGACGAGCTGGACCGGCTCAGCATCCTGCTGTGCCCGGAGATCGTTGGCGGTGGCGCGACCCTGTTCGACGGCGGCCTGCCCTCGTCCGGCTGGCGGCCCGCCACCGACGTTCGCACCACTGAAAGCGGAGCTGTGCGCCTGATCATCGACCGCGTGCGCGACTGACCCGAGTTGACCCGATCGACCGGCCGCCTCCGATCATTCGGGGGCGGCCGCCCACGACCCGTTCGCCGGATCGAGCCGTGCCGCAAAGATCCGGTGCGTGCAGCACGCCGCGTTCACGGCGCCGGGCGACCACGCACGGCATCACCCGACGCGTTCGAGCAGTGCCAGCAACGCCAGCAGCGTAGTGCCGTCAACGATCTCGCCGGCACCGATGATGCGGCGCACATCGGCGAGCGGGACCCAGACGACTCGCTCGGACTCGAACCGGTCGGTGGGCGCACCAACGTGAACCGCCCCGTGCCCGACGAAGACATGATGGTGCGCACTGATCAGGCCACCCATCGGAAAGAAGTCGACCAGCGGCTCGAGTGCCCCCGCCGGCCGCCAGCCGGTCTCTTCGAGCAGCTCACGTGCGGCCGCCCGGTCTGATCGCTCGCCGCGCTCGATCGCACCGCCGGGCACTTCCCAGCCCCACGTGTCGCAGATGAAGCGGTGCCGCCACAACAGCAGCACCCGGCCGTCGTGAACGACGAGCGCATAGGCGCCGTTGGCGGTGCGGACGATCCGATGATCGAACCGCGGCCCATCGGGCACATCGACGGTGGCAGTCTGCAGGTGGACCCACTGGTCCTGATACAGCGTGTGAGCGCTACCGACGGTCCAACGCATCGCGCCTCCTGTGGTCAGCCATGCTCAACTGGCACGCCCGTCGACGGTCCTGAGCCTACATGTGATCGCTGATGCGCTGGAGCGTCCGGCCCCGCCCGAGACCCGCCGAGAGTGACGCCGCGCGACCCGCCGGGTATCTGCTACAGAACTGCGGAGCCGGCCTTTGACGCGCTGATCATGAGTCGGTGTTCCACGGCGAGGCGTCGCAAGACATCGAACGCCGCGTCGGCGGTCACCAGGCGTGCCATCATGGTTGCCTGGCTGACCGGCTGGGCCGCCGACTGGACAGTGCCGGCGGAAAGGAGCTCGAGCAGTCCGGCGACGAACTGTTCGGCCGTGCCGGCCAACGCGTCCAGGTCGGCGCCGTCCAGTAACGCAACAGCGTGGGCGAGTAACTCCCGTTGCGGGCCAGCTGCTTCAACTTGCCAGCCGCAACGCTCCAGCAGGGCGTCGACCCGGGCACGCGCAGCGGCGGGCGCCGGCTGTTCGATCGTGGACGGCTTCGCACCGCGAGCGCGACCGAAGATTCGGTAGATCTCGATCGTCGGAACGCCCGGGTCGTCCATTGCCTGTAGCACCTCTCGCACCGCGGCGATGCTGAGATGACCTATGCCGGTCAGGACCCGGATCAGCCGGAGCCGGACCAGATGTGCGGTGCTGTAGACCGCCTGGTTGGACGCCTTGAGTGTGCCCGGCGGCAGCAGCTGCTCCCGAACGTAGAACTTGATCGTCGGGACCGGAACACCGCTCTGGGCACTGAGTTCCGATATGCGCATCGCATTAGACACGAGCCCTCCTCGTCCGTCGCGGTGGTCATTCGGCCGGCGCGTTGCGGGGCAGCGGCGGAACTGCCTCGCACGGGTGCGAGGTCGCCGGCCGGCACGTCGTGCCGGCCGGCGATCCGCCATCTCCATTCGTGCTGTCACCGCAGTTGACTGGCACCACCCGGCCGGGTCGACATTCCAGGACGGCGCGGCCCGTGGATACCGCCGGGTGAGGGCAGTGGGGCCGTCAGGCGGGCAGCTTGGACGTGGCAAACTGACCGGGTGCTCGGCCTTTGCCGGCCGGGCCACGATAAGCCTGTGCTAGCTCGAGCCACGTACTTGCGTCGGCGCCGAAACCAACCAGACCGAGGTCGCTGTGATGGCGGCGCCGGGTCGCGAGCAGACACAGGTCGACGGCGGAGCCGATGACCGCCTGGGTGGCATCGGCCGGGCCGTACTTCCACACTGCACCCGACGGCGCTATGACCTCGAAGCGGAACTGTTCAGCCGGCGGCGTGAGGTTGTTGGCCTGGTATCCGAACTCCCACGTGTGCACGACGAACCCAACGATCCGCTTGATGCGGTCGGTGCGTTGCCGTTCGACGCCGAGTGCGTCGGCGATGTCCTGACCGTGGGCGAACAGCTCGGTCATGCCAGCCGCGCACAACACGGCGGGCGGGATCGGTCGGACGAGCCACGGCACAAGCGTCGCGTCGGGAACTGCGGCAAGCGCTGCAACGCCGGCGTCGCGTTCGGCCCGCCATCGGGTGAGCAGTGCTTCGCGCGGCAGGGCGAGGTATTCCTCCAGTGCGGCGTTGACGGCCCGGTCGAAGGCACCGAAGCCGCTACCGATGCGCTGGGTCAGTGCGTTGAACGCCTCCGGGCTGCTTGCGGCCAGGCCGGCGATGCGAAAAACGAACGCGAGATGGCCGGCCTGATGGGCAACGGTCCAGCCCTCGGCGGGTGTTGGCAGCGTCCACTGCGAGTCGGTCAGGCCGGCGAGCATACGGTCGACGTCCTCGGCGTCGGCGACGAGGTCGGCGATCACGTCTTGTTCGGTCACGGTGCAACCTCCGGTCAACGGGTGGAGCGGGTCGGGTCAACGCATCAAGCCTGCGGCCCTTCGGCGACGGTGTCGTCTCCGTCTGTGCCCGGGTGCGGCTGCGTCGGCGCTGGTTGCCCCGCGTCCGCCAGGCGGTCGCCTCGCGATGCGCGTCTGTCAGCCGGGCGACCGGTGTCAGCGGAGGGATTCACGGACGCGGCTGGTCATCGCGATCCACAGTGGACTGCTTCAACCGTCCCGGCGTCAGGCCGTGCCATGTGTCATGGTCGATCTCCCGGAGCCGTTCCTCGTCAGTGTCGGCGATGCGCCGCATAGCCAGGCGTAGCAATGGCGGCGTGATCATCGAGGTGGCGATCGCCACCAATACGATCACTGTGTATCCGGCGACGTCGAGCACCTTGAGGCGCAGCCCAGTCAGGGCCACGATCACCTCGATGACCCCGCGGGCATTCATTCCCGCGCCGAGGGCAAGGGCTTCCCAACGGCTCAGCCGTCGCAGTCGCGCGCCGAGGTACGCGCCGGAGAACTTTCCCACCACCGCGACCAGGAGGACCACAGCCGCGGTCAGTACCACCTGCGGGCGGGCCAGCGCCGTAAGGTCCATACGCAGCCCGGCGGTCGCCATGAACAATGGGGCGAGCACCGCGAAGACAACTGTGCGAAGCCCGGCCAGTTTCGGCTGTGCGGCCCGGGAACTGGCGACCAGGATGCCGGCGACGAAAGCGCCGAACACCGGCTCCATGCCCAGCGATTGTGTGGCCACCGCGCCGAGCATGATGACGATGACCGCCGTCGCGACCGCTGAGGCGTCGCTGGGGCGCCCAGCGGCGACCGCCATCACCTTGCGCACCAACAGCCGGCCGACGGTGGCCGCGAAGGCGAGAAAGCCGATGAGGTACAGCACCGACAGCGTCACCGTGCCGGCGCTGACCCCGATCGTCGCTGCGGCTGCGACGACTGACAGCATCAGCCAGCCGAGGGCGTCGTCGATGAACGCCGCGGCGAGCGTGAGCTGCCCGATGTTGCGGTGCAGCAGTCGCATGTCGGTCAACGTCTTGGCGATGACCGGGATCGCCGACACACACATCGCGACGCCAAGGAACAGTGCGAACACCATCCGGTTGGCGGGCCCGCCCGGCACGTCGGGCAGGGGCAGCACGTACCCGAGGGCGATGCCGGCGGCCAGGGGAATCAGCAGGCCACCGAGGCTCACGCTGAGTGCCGTGGCCTGTTTGCGGCGGAGCATGCCGAGGTCCAGGTGCGTGCCGGTGACGCCGACCAGCAGCAGGACGCCGAGCTGGCCTACAGCGTCGACAAGGTGGATTTGTTCAGCCGAACCAGTCAGCAGCCGCCTCGTGAGGTCAGGCGCCAGGTGGCCGAGCACCGACGGACCGATGAGCACGCCTGCGGTGAGTTCGCCGACCACGGATGGCATCCGGCACTGCCCGGCGATCGCACCGAGCAGCCGGGCACTCAGCAGCAGTACGGTGATCCCGACCAGGAACGCCAGCAGCTGCTGTGGTGCAAGGGGGGCGGGAACCGCCATGACGTGCTCCTCCCGTCGTTGCCGACAGCGACGAATCGGCCCGGCGGGAGGAGCGCTGCACCTCGGTCGACGAGCGGATCTCCACCCATTGTTCGGCGGGTACGGTCGCCGTGACGCCTCCCGCTGTGCGGTACTGGGCGGGCGCCGGCGTTCAGGGGCGGGCGTTATTGGGCATGTGCACGACCCGCAGGAACGCGCGCAGCCGCCATGGGCGGGGACCGCCGACGACGACGTCCCGGCTGGCCGCGGCCCGCAGAGCGCTGATGCGGCCGAAGAGCATCAGATTGAAGCGGGCGGGGCGAAACGTCAGGCTGGCGTCGTATGGGCCGCCCGGCGGTGCGACCTCGACCCGGCCCTGATGCAGTTCCAGGATCGCTGTCGTGGTGTGCGCGGAACGAAACCTTACCGCGATGCGGTGTTTCGGCATCCGGACGTCGGCGTTGAGCAGCGCGCCGTAGTCGTTGCGGATCATGTCGACGAGGAACAGGTCGAAGAACAGCGCCGCGTCGGCGTCGGGCATCGGCCATGGCAGGCGGGCCGCGCGCGCCATGTCCCAACCGTGCACCAGCATCTCGTTGACGAGGTGCGCCAGCACCCCGGCGACGGTAACCTGCGCGTCACCGAGCCAGGTGACCGTCGAGGCCGGGTTGGCGGTGCGGGTGACGAGCAGGATCCGCTCGATCGATGTCTGCAGGTCATGCCTGACGACTTCGATGTCGCGTTCGGGGAGGTGCCGCATGACGTAGGAATTGGTGTCGGCGACGGTGTCGACGTTCGTAGCTGACAGCAGCTCACGCAGCCCCGGCACCGGCGGTGGCGGCGCGTCGGGGTCGAGCAGTAGCAGGCACAGTGTGGCGATGGACAGCACATGGGCAGCAGAGTCCGCGATGGACCACTCCGCGGTTGCCATCGCCGCGGGATCGGGAGTGGATCTGACGAGCGAGTCGAAGCGCCGGCCGGTGTCGAGCACGGCGGCCCGGGCATGCTTCCAGCGTTCCTGCGGCACGGCAGTCATCGGCACCATCCCAGGAGACGTATTCGGGGCCGCGTCGGCGGCCCCGAGGCACGACGGAACGAAAGGTCAGCTGTTGTACCACATGGTCGGGAACCATCCGATGCCGAACATCGCCGGCAGGCGCACGTCCCAGTAGACGATGTTGAATACGCCGAGAGCGATGAGCAGGCTGCCCGTCACCATTGCGGTCCGTCTCGGGTTCGCACTGAGCCAAGACAGGAACCGGCCTCTGGTGAGCAGCACGACGACTGCGAAGACCGCCGCGACGAACACGATGTTGCCCAGCGACTGCAGGACGAACGCGAACGCGCCGTACAGCGGGTTGTCGGTGTCCGCAGCGTAGTGGAAGAGCTTGTTAAACAGCGGGTACGGACGGCCGATGAGGAAGCCGCCCACCAGGCCTCCAAGGACGACGACTCGGGTGGCGGGCCGGTCACGGAACAGGTCGGGCAGCACTCCGAGTGCGGCCAGCCCGAGATAGACCAAGGTGAGGCCGATGACGCCGAAGACCACCGAGGACTGTAGGAGCCTGACCGGGACGTCGCCGACCTTGTCGGTGGACAGCTGTGGCAACCGGTCACCGAGCAGAACGCCGATGAAGCCGTAGGTTGCGGACACCACGACCATGCCCAATGCAAGCCAGCCAAGGGGGCGCAGCAGCCGCCGCAGCGCTCCGCCGCGCTGCCCGGCACCGGCTTGCGACAGCGGTCCGACCGAGGCGGCCATCGCGATGTTGCAGGCGGTGAATGTGCCGGCCAAGCCGGACACGAACGCGAACACCAGACCGGCGGTCGTGCCGGTGATGGCGGTCTGCTTCGCGTCGTGGCCGAGCAGGCCGTTGGCAACGGTGTCGCCGATGACGGAATCGACCAGTTCGTAGGACCACAGCACGGCGAGGACGACGCCGGACAGGAGGCTGAACAGGACGACCCGGCCGTTGCGGGCCGGTCGCGAGGTGAGGGGTGGGACCGCCGCTGCGGTTCGTAGGTCGGTAGCGCGCATGGTGCCTCCGCTGGGACGACAGGTCGGGTGACGTAATGCCCGCCGGCACCGGGACGTCGTCGTCCCGGTGCCGGCACGGTGCTGCCTCAGGTGGTGAGTGGGGCCGTCCGGCGCTGCCGTAGCCATTTGGCCCACCAGTACAGGCCGCGGGCGGCGCAGACGATGGTGACCGCGAAGAACAGCGTGTAGACCACGTTCGCCAGCAGCAGCGCGCCGTAGACGAACGCGACACTGGAGCCGAACATGAACTGCGCCTTGCCCGACGTCGGTGTGGTGCCCGGGTCGGTGATCATGTAGTTGGTGAAGAGGATGAACGCGACGCCGGTCATCGGGCCGAGCGCCGCCCATAGCGCCACGTCCCACACGTAGTGTCGGATCAGTGCCTGGATCACGAAGGCGCCGACCCAGCCGACGATCAATGCGACCCGTTTGGTCAGCAACGCGTTGAGGATCGTGCCGGCGGTCAGGATGACGGTGGGCACCACGATGCGGATCACGTCGGGTACGTGCTCGGTGAAGTGGTACGGCGGTGCCACGTTGACCCAGCCGAACAGCAGCAACGTCACTGTGATGCCGAAGTTCGACGGGTTCATGAAGTGCCGCAACCGGCCTTTGATCGGGGCCCGCAGCAGCACCTTCTGCCCGACGGCCACGACGACGGCGAACGCGATCGGCCAGTACACGTCGTTGGCGTACAGCAGCATGTTCGCGGCAAGTGCGGTGATGTGCGCCGGCAGCAGGAATGTGTACAGGCCCCAGCCGCCGTGCCCGGAGTAGCCGGGGGCGCGCCGTTCGGCTTTCGCCGCGATCCACTCCACGACGAGCTCCGTCGAATAGCCGATGGCGAGGGAGAAGATCGGCCATGTCCACGGCTGCTCGAAGCCGAGCACGGTGTAGCCCAGGATGTTGAAGATGCTCATCGAGATGGCGAAGTTGCGCAGGGCGAGATAGCGCGGGTCACGACCGTCCACGCGCAGCGGCGCCGCTGGTGCGGCCGCGACGGCCGGCGTCACGGCTGCCGCTGGCGGCACCGTCGAGGCCGGCGTCTTGGTCGGAACATTGATGCGGGGCTGCACGTCGGTCATGACGGCTGCACCTCCTCGGCTTGCGTGTTCAACATGAGGTTGTGCCGACCGGGGGTCAGCTGCAGTGTCTGCTTGTGCATGGCGCCGACGTTGTCGAGCCAGCACACCTCGACCGACACTGGCTTGCCGCCGTTGGCGCCGAGCCCGAAGTGCTGGTCGAAGCCGCGCTTGCCGGAATGTCCGCCGCCGCCGTCGAGCTGCTGCACCTGCGTGTGGCCGTCGGCGGTGGTGACGCGTACCTGGGCGTTGTAGGCCGGTGCGCCTGGCAGGCCGCCGGATGCGGTGACGGCATTGGCCGCCGGGCGGTACAGGCCGATGCTGATGTAATCTCCGGTGCCGGCCTTCGTGTTGCGGTAGTAGGACGGAGCGCCCCACTGCCGGGCAATGGCGAAGTCCTGGGCGCCGTCACCGTCGGCGTCGGCGATCGCGACGCCGCGGCTCGGGATGTCCGAGGTCATGCCGAGTTCGGCGCTGACGTTGGCATAGCGGCCGTTGCGTTCCTTGACCCAGAAGGCGAACGGTTGCGAGCCGGCGATGTCGTCGCCGGGTTTCGCGTTGGGCCACATCTGCGGTTCCTGCAGCAGTAGGTCGTTGGTCATCGCCAGTTCCTGCAGCCAGGACCAGCGGTTGATGGTGCCCTTGACGAACCCGGCGGACTGCACGAGCGACAGCTGGCCGCTGTTGTCGAAGTCGGCTGCCTTGGCGTCCCACCCCCAACCGACCCAGGCGATGTTGGCTGCGGCGGCCTTGTTCTCGAAGGGCGCTCGTCCGTCTTTGAGCATCGTGGCTGCCTTCGACGGGTTCGCCGCGATGTTCTGGTAGTAGAGGTTGCTCTCCTCTAGGCCCCAGCTGGTGGTGATGTTGCTGATGAACATGTCGAACTGTCCGTCGCCGGACAGGTCATTAAATTCGATCCCCATGCCCTTGAAGGAGTCGTGCCCGACGACGAGCGACTTCGGTGTGAACGCGCCGCGTTCGCCCTCCGCGAGGGCGAACTTGATCTGACCGGGGGTGGAGACGTTGTGAAAGAAGCGGTCCCGTCCGAAGTCATTGGCGAGGTAGAGCTCCGGCAGCAGATCACCGTTGAGGTCGGCAGAGGCCGCACCGAGGGTCCATCCGGTTGCCGTGGACGGTGGAAGCGCCTTCTGTTCCACGTAGCTGACGCTGGGTTCGGTGCCGCTGCTGGCGGCGGTCCAGCGCAGGACGTGCGCGCCGCCGGCGTTCTCAGCCCGCGACATCGAGTGGTTCATCTGCACGTTCGGGTCGCCCTGTGGGTCGAGCACCTGCGTGTCGGGGAAGTAGTTGAATACTCCGATGTCCACGTGGCCGTCGCCGTCGAAGTCGGCGATCGACACCGCATTGGTGTTCCACAGTGCTCCGCCGTAACCACCTTCGACAGTGTTCGACTGCGCCACGAGTTCCGTCGGCCGGAAGGCTGCCATTTCCATCGCGGTCGCACCGGATTTGTGCATGTACACGACCGGGGTCCGGCCCCAGTAGTAGACGAGCAGGTCGGTCCAGCCGTCAGCGTTGAAGTCTCCGGGTGCGCAGCCCATCGGCGCCATCGTGGCGCTCGTCGGCAGCGGAGATGGATTGAGCACGAACGGCGAGTAGCTCGCCCCGCCCTGCGGCGCAGGCGTGACGATCGCCGAGTCGCTGCGGGTGTCCACCAGACACAGGTCGTTGGGACGTCCGTCGCCGTTGATGTCGTTGACGGCGATCGACGCACCGACAGAGGAGATCCAGGCACGGATGTGCTCGTACTTCGGGTTGACCTGCCGCACAGTGTGCTGCGGAAGGCCCGGTGGCAGTGCGATCTGCAGCTCGCTGAACGCGAACCGGTTGGCGAGGGCGCTGCGGGTGGCAGCTGATGCCTCGGGCAGTTGGGCCGCTACATACAGCGCGGCGACGAGCACTAGAACGAAGGCGCCTGGAATGAGCCGGCGCAGGACTCCGACAGGATGCGATGGCACAGTTCTCCCTTGAGGTCGACAGCCGTGTCGCCCGCGGCTGGCGGCCGGGCACCTGCCTGATTGACCGGCGGGAATCCCGCGGGCTGGTCGAGAACCGCCGTGAGGTCGGCCGTGTTCATCGATCCATCGCTATCGTTGCGGAGCGCCGGGGCGATGTCTTCTCAGGATGTGCTCTGCAGCGTCCGTCATTTCGTCCTCGAGCGTTGCTGCCGGGGCGCCTGAAAGGGCACTCGAGGCGTACCCGAGACGCACTTGGGCGCACCCGAACACACAAGAGTTCCCGCCGGTGCAGCCACTCCGGCGGGAACCTCGTCTTTGGTGGACCTCGCGGGTTAACCGGCCGGTGACACCGTCATCGGCAGGCCGCCGCGGATGCGTAGCGACAGCATGGGCTCAGCGACCACCCGGTAGCCGGGCACCTTGTCCATCCGCAGGTCCCGCATCACCAGTGCGATGACGAACGCTGCTTCCATCATGCCGAGATGGTTGCCGACACAGAACCGGGGTCCGGCACCGAACGGGATGTACGCGTACCGGGGCCGCTCCGCCGCACCGGCGGAGCGGTCCGGGTCGAAGCGGCTCGGGTCGAAACGCTCCGGTTCCGGCCAGAATGCTGGGTGCCGGTGCAGTGTGTACGGGCATACGAGCACGTCCGCACCGGCCGGCACCCGGTAGCCTCCGACCTCGTCCGCGGCCTGCGCCTTGCGCGGCAGGATCCACACCGGCGGATACAGGCGCATCACCTCCTCCAGGACCATCGAGGTGTACCGCAGCTGGTGCAGGTCCTCGAAGACGGGCAGCCGGTCGCCGAGGACCTCGACCGCCTCGTCGTGCAGCCGCTGCCGTACATGCGGGTGTTGGTCGATGAGGTAGAGGGCCCAGCTGAGTGTGCTGGCGGTCGTTTCGTGCCCGGCGAGCAGCAACGTGACCAGTTCGTCGCGCAGCCGCTGCCGGCCGACGGCGGGATCCGGCTCGGCGTCGGCGGAGACGATCAGACGCGACAGCACGTCGTCACGGTCGCTGGTCTGGCTTCGGCGTCCGGCGACGAGCTGGTCGACGATGCGGCCCAGGTCCCGGCGTGCCCGGCGGAATCGCAGTTGTCGGGGTAGTGGGATCCAGGTCGGCACCGCGCTGAGCGATGCAAGTTCGAACATCGCCTGGTCTTGCACCGCGGCGAACGAGTCACCGATCGAGGTGTGCCGGCCGAGGTCGGTGTCCAGCAACGTACGGCCGAGAACGCCGAGGGTCAGCGTCGTCATCTCGTCCAGGACGTTGACCGGACCGGCGCCGATCTGTCCGCGCAGCCGTTTGACGAGCCCGGCCGCCTCCTGCGCAACGACGCCGGCCTGCAACGCTATCCGCCGGCTCTGGAAGGCGGGCTGCACGACCTTGCGCTGCTTGCGCCACAGGTCGCCCTCGCTAGTGAGCAGACCATCGCCGAGCGCCCGGCGGGCATGGACCAGGCCGATGCCCTTGTGGTAGTTGCCGGCGTTGTCGGCCAGCACGTGCTTGGCGTGCTCGGGATGGTTGAAGAAGTACAGCGTCTTCGGCCCGACCGCGAGGCGGGACGCGTCGCCGTAGCGGTTCGCAGCGTCGGTCATCATGCCGAGCCGGTCGCGGCCCATCCGCATCAGCATGCCGATGGCGGTGGCCCGCGGGCTGCTGGGTGGGTCCAGTAGCCCGGGCTGCTCGAGTGCGGTCACGTCGTCACCTCGATACGTCCTGACGTAGGTGTTGGAACTTGCCGTACAGGAACAGCAGGGCCTCGTCGTCGACCGCACGGTCCATCGACAGGATCCGGCCGATGAAGATGGTGTGGTCGCCGCCGTCGTAGGTGCGCCATACCTCGCACTCGAAATGCGCCAGGGCGCCGACGACCAGCGGTGCACCCGTGTTCGGCGCGGGGGTCCAGTCGACGGCCTCGAACTGTTCCCAGCCCAACGGCCTGCGCTGGTCGGCGAAGTAGCGCGCCGGACCCTCCTGCTCCGAGGAGAGCACCGACACCGCGAACGCGCCGGCCTCCTCGAGGGAGGCATGCATGACTGCCTGCCGCCCGACGCAGATCGATACCAGCGGCGGGTCGAGCGACACCGCGGTGAATGAGTTGGCGGTCATGCCGTGTGCGGTGACGCCGCCGACGGTCACCACGGTGACGCCGGTCGCGAACGCGCCGAGGGCACGCCGCAACATTTTCGGATTGGTCACCGCGTTGAGCGGCGGCCCTGGCTGGACGTCCACGTCCACCTCCTGTTCGTCCCGGCTGGGCCGGCTAGACCCGGACCGTCGACGTGTACGGCCCGAGCGCCCGGGCAAGTGCCTCCGGCACGCGCGCCGGCACCGTCCTGGTGTTCGGCCCACGCATGCAGGCCACCCGTTGTCCGCCTCGGGCGACGAGTAGTTCCCCGCCTGCCGGGTCGACACGTACGTAGTCGAAACTGAACTCGATCTGGGTCTGCGCCAGCTCCACCAGCCGCATCCGGATCGCCACGTCGTCGAATGCGGTGATCTCGGCGAAGAACTCGCATCCGACCTTGAGCGTGAACAACTTCAGGTCGTCCTGCAGGTCGGCCAGCACCTCGGGTGCCTTGTCCCTGAGGAAGAGTTCCCGGCAGCGGCCCTGCCAGCGCAGATAGTTGACGTAGTACACGTTGCCGACGAGGTTGGTCTCTTCAAAGCCCACGGTGTGCAGATACTCGAAGTACGGCTCCATCACTGCGAACCTCCGGTCAGCACTGCGAAGACGATGGGTTCGGTGATGCCGCGCACGGTGGTGACGAAGGTCGCCACGGACCCGTCTCCGGTGGAGAACACGACCCAGCCGGCGTGGTCTGTCGATGTCAGGCTTACCGGTCCCAGCGTTGAGCGACCCGCCTTTTGCATGGACTCCACCACTGACCAGACACGTGTCGCGGTGGTGTCCTGCTCCTCACCGGTCACACTGCCGGTGAGCACCGCCAGGTCGGCGTGTGCGCCGAGCAGCCCTTTCCATTCTTCCGCGGTGCGGGCGACGACCGGTTCGACATCGCAGCCGAGCACCCCGGTCGCCGCGGTGCACAGGGTCAGACCTGCACCGTGTGCCGCGGAGACGGTCCGCGGGTCGTCGACCTCGGGCTTGCCGTCGGGGCGGTACCGCACGGTGACGTGGCGGCCGAAGACCCGGCTGGCGGCCACCGCGGTGCGGGTCCGCCGTTGTGTCACCTCATTTCCGCCGACTGTTTGGCAGTCGGGTTCGACCGCGACCGACACCCGCATCCCGACCAGGTCCTCGAGCTTCCGCTCCAGGTAGGGACCCAGCAGCGGCGCGACCCACGGTCCGCGGCCGTCGAGCTTCCGCACGGCGCGAAGGTGCAGTCCGTCCCAACGTTCGACGACCGTGCCGTCGCTGGCGCGCAGGGCGATGTCGTAGATGTACAGGTCTCCGTCGCGGCTGCGTTCCGTCGCGCAGTACCGCAGCCCGGTCATCGACGTGAGCCGCTCCCCCGCGGGGTGGATGCGTTCGACCCCGGCCGGCAGCAGCGTCGCGTCCGGCACACACACCTGGTTGCCGTGCATGAGCGCGTCACGCACGCCCGGGTCGCCGAGCAGCAACCGGTCCGGCAGGTATGCCGCGAACCACCGTGTACCCGGGTCGGCCACCACGTGGGCGTCGACGTCGCGGGCCGCGAGCCGCTGGTAGTCGCGCAGCCGCTGGAACCGGCCGCCTTGGAACAGCACGCCGTCGTAGAGCTCGGCCAGCGGGTCCAGCACAACCGCGGGCTGCCCGGCGGCGGTCTGCACTGGCGGACCGTCGGGCGCCTCGCCGCGGTTGAGCCGCAGACGCGCCCGAAAGTGGTCGGCTGCGAACTGTGTCTCCGCACTGCGGATGACCACTTCGACGGTGTCGTCGGTGGTGACGACCGCGGCGACGCGGATGACGGTGCTGCCGTCCGGCGGCACCACGATCGGCCGCAGAAACCGGGCGTCTTCGATGACCGGCACCCCGGTGTGACCGGTGACGGCGGCCGTAACCTGGGCCATTGCCTCCATGCCGAAGACCGCCGGGAACAGCAGGTTGCCGTCGAGCAGGTGGTCGGCGAGGTACAGGTCGGTGCCCGCACTCAGCTCGACCTCAGTGACGAGCTCGACGCCGTGGTAGCGGACCAGTGGCCGCTCCACGAAGCGCAGCAGCGGCAGGTCCGGCTTGTCGTAGCGAACCGTGTCGATGCCCTGCGTACGGCCGCTGATGACGACGACCGACGGGGCCTCAGAGTCTGCCAGTAGCCGGCGCAGCACTGCGATGCCCTGGTCGGGGGTGATCGGCACGACGCCCTCGCGCGTCAGTGACTCGACCACTGACAGGCGCTCGCCCATGCCGACGCCGGACCACACGGACCATTCCATGCACAGTGTGCGACAGTTCGGCAGTTGCTGGCCGGTCCGTACGGTGAGGTCGGCGAGCCATTCGTTGGCAGTTGCGTAGTGCGCCTCGCCGCGCAGTCCTGCCCGGCCAATGATGCTGCCGAGCGTCACAAGGAGCTTCAACCTGGACGGGTCAACTGCGTCCAGGACCGCCCGTAGTCCGTCGATCTTCGGGGCGAACGTGCTGCGGAACGCCGCCATGTCCAGGTTGGTGATGGAGCTGGGCTCGTTGCGGCCGGCGCCGTGCAGTATGGCCGTGATCGGGCCGAGTTCCCTGGTCAGAGTGGTGACGGCCAATGTGACCGCCGCAGCGTCGGTGACGTCCGCCTGTGTGTAGCTGACGGTGACGCCATGCTCGGCCATGCGACGCAGGTTGGCTGCCAGCTCTGCGTCCTGGGCGGGGTCGGAGCGGCCTAGGAGGGCAAGCGACGCCCCGCTGTCGGTGGCCATCGCCAGCGCGCATTCGGCGGTGATGCCCTTGCCGCCGCCGGTCACCAGCAGCACGTCGGTGCGTTCCAGTGGGATGTGCGTGATCGCCGGTTCGACCTGCATCGCTCGCAGCGTCGGCACCCGCCGGACACCGTCTGCGTCGTAGTACGCCTCCGTGAAGCCTGTTGTCGCAGCGACCTCCGCGACGACCCAGTCGACGGCGGCAGCGATCGCCGGGACGTGAACGACAGTGGTCGTGAGGTGTGGCGCCTCCAATCGGACGGTCTTGGCCAGACCGGCCGCGCCGCGGCCATGCTGCACGAGCACGAATCGCCCGGGTTC
Source organism: Dactylosporangium sp. NPDC049525 (assembly GCF_040676755.1). Classification (NCBI taxonomy): domain Bacteria; kingdom Bacillati; phylum Actinomycetota; class Actinomycetes; order Micromonosporales; family Micromonosporaceae; genus Dactylosporangium; species Dactylosporangium sp. NPDC049525. The sequence continues at coordinate 36,329 of NZ_JBFAPO010000060.1, forward strand.
CCGGCCGGACACTGCGGCCTTGGCGCCGTTCAGCGCGATCTGCAGCTGTTCCTCGGTGCACCGCTCGGGCAGGCAGACCAGGAGCCCTGCGCCGACCCCGGCACGCTCCAGCGCACGGCGTAGCGGCTCGGCGAGAGGGTGCCCGGCGTCGGCGTAGACCTCCCAGCGGCCGTCTGCCTGCTTCGTGCCGGGAGACGACAGTGCGGCCGCGTCAAGATCCACCGAGAACGCGCGGGCCCACGGCGCTGCGCCGGCCACCTGCGTGACCGCGGATGTGGCACCGTCCTGAGCGGTAGCGGCGAGCGTGTCGAGCGCGTCGCCGAGCTCCTCGATGGTTGCGGTGGCGAGGTTCGTCGGCAGCTGCGCCACCGGCAGGCCCATCTGCTGCGCCACTTGGTTGAGCACCTGACCTACGGTGATCGAGCTCAGATGCAGGTCGTCCAGGAGGCGGTTGTCGGTGCGCACGAGTTCCACCGGCAGCTCGGCCCGCTCGGCGGCGATCCGTCGCAGCAGCTGGACAGTGGACTCGGCCGCCGCGGCGTCAGCATCGGCGCTCGGTCCTGCCAGTGCGATCGTCTGCATCGCTGGCGCCGCCGCGAGGGTGTCCTTGCGGCGGACCGCCCTGACCTGTGGTGCCTGCTCGCACGGGCTGGCGAAGAACGAGAACTTCGCACCGATCGCCACCGGGCGGATCAGCCGGCCGTGGAACAGCGCGCTGTCCACCGGTGCTGCACCGACGATGTATGCGGCGGCCACGGCCCGCAGCACACCGGCGATCGACTCGTCGTCGGTGTTCACGGCCACGGCCGGCACGTCGGCTACCGAGGCCGCCAGGTCGCACAGCACCCGGCCCGGACCGACCTCGAGGAACAGGTCGACCTCTTTGGCGGCCAGCTCGACGGCCTGGTTGAACAGCACCGGGTCGGTGATCTGGCGGTGCAGCAACGCGGCGATGTCGGTGTCGCAGGGCAGCACATCGCCGGTGACGGTCGAGACGACCCGCCGTCCTACGGCGGCGAACTCCTCCTTTGCCAGGGCTGCACCGAATGCGGCGGCGGCCGGGGCGACCAGCGGGGAGTGGAACGCGTGCGAGACGTGCAGTCTGGTCCACTGCACGGAGGCGGCATTCGCCCGCTCGCCGACGGTCTGGATCGCGTCCACTGGTCCGGCGACGACGGTCTGGGCCGGGCCGTTGTAGCCGGCGATGACGACGGGCAGCCCAGCGACGAGTGCTTCGACGCGCTCGGGGCTTGCCGCGATCCCGGCCATCGTTCCTGAGGCACTGTGCTGCAACATGGTGCGTCCGCGCAGTGCCGCGATGCGCAGCAGGGCGGCCTCGTCCATGACCCCGGCCCACTGCAGCGCGGCGAGTTCACCGAGACTGTGCCCGACTGCGACGCTCGCCTCGATACCCAGCGCGGACATGACCCGCAGCGCAGCCATCGAGCCGGTCACGATGCGCGGCTGGGCGACCTCGGTCGCGACGACGTCACCGGCGGTCGGCAGCGCCGCGTCGACGTATACCTCCTCGGCCTCGGCGAACCGGCGACGCATTGCTCCGCCGGAAACGCCCCGGCCGGAGCCCTGGCCGGGGAACAGGAACCCGATCTTGCCCGGCCCGCTGACGTGGCCGAGGAAGCTGTGACCGTCCGCGGCGATGTGACTGGTGCCGCCGTCATCGAGGATCTTGCACAGCCGGCTCAGGCGCTCGACAGCGGTCTCGGGTGAGGACACGATGACGGCGGCTCGGTAGGGCAGGTCGCGCAGCCCGTTGTGCAGCGTGACGGACAGGTCCGACAACTGGGCGTAGGAGAGTGTGGGCAGGAAGTGCACCAGCTCGTCGAGTTTCTCTCGCAGCTCCTGCGCTGATCCGGCGTCGGCCAGCAGCAGCTCGACGTCCTGCAGCGATGAGGCCAGGGCCCTGGTACGGCTGTCCATCGATGTGCGGCGGCGCGGTGCCGTGTTTTCCAGCACGATGTGGGTGTTGATCCCGCCGAAGCCCATCGCGGTGATTCCGACGCGCACCGGCAGGTCCCGCGGCCACGCCTCGGCCTTGCGCAGCACTCGCAGCGCTGGTGCGACACCGCCCAGAACCTCGTGCGGATCCCGGGTGCCGATCGACGGCGGCAGCACCTGATGGTAGGCAGCGAGGGCGGCCTTGATGAGTCCCGCGACGCCGGCAGCGGCCTTCGTGTGACCGATCATGCCCTTGATCGAGCTGATCGCGGCGGGCGCCGAGCCGGGGTCCGCCTCGCGGCGGGCCGCCGACAGTGCGGTGAGCTCGGTGGTGTCACCGACCTTTGTGCCGGTGCCGTGTCCCTCAAACAGCGCCACGCTCTCGATGCCGAACCCGGCCCGCTCGTACGCGCGGCGCAGTGCGAGCTGGTAGCCGCCGGCCTCCGGCCGGGTCATACCGCCCTTGCCGTCGGAGGAGATGCCCCAGCCGGCGATGGAGGCGTAGATGCGGTGTCCGGCCGTACGCGCTTCCGGCTCGCGCATGAGTACGACCATGCCGCAGCCTTCGCCGGGCCAGAACCCGTTGGAGCCGCGGTCGTAGACGCGCATCTCAGCGGTGGCGAGGGCACCCGTCTTAGCGAATCCGATGATCTCGAACGGGTCGATGGACAGGTCGACACCACCGGCAACCGCAACGTCGGCCTCACCGTCCACGAGTGCCTTGCAAGCAGTCGCAACGGACAGCAGCGAGGAGGAACAGGCACCGTCGACGGTGTAGCCGCCACCCCTGAGGTCGAAGTGGTTGCAGATGCGTCCGGCGATCGTGTTGGACAGGGCGCCGGCAAGGGTGTCCTCGTCGATCTCCGGGAACGGCTGCTTGTAGGCGTCCTCGAACTCCGCCAGGAAGCCCTGCAGCTGGTCGTCGTCCCAGTCCTGGGCCTTGAGCGCGGCGGTGACCATGCGGCTCACATACGGCCACCGCAACCGCAGCTGGTTCGCGCGGGCGAATTCGCCGGTGAGGCTGTTGCCGACGATGACGGCTGTGCGCTCTCGCGGAAGGCCTTCCGCCATCGGGAAACCGGCGTCGGCGAGCGCGAGGGCGGCGACGTCCAGGGCAAGCCAATGCGTCAGGTCGGTCGACCGGTACGTGCTGCCGGCGATCTTGTACGCGACCCGGTCGAACTCATAGCCTTCGATGACCGCCGCCAGGCGGGCGTAGAAACGGTCCTTGGCCTTGGGGTCAGCGTCGAAGTAGTCCTCAAGCCGCATGCGTTCGTCGGGCAACTGCCGAAACGCGCGGCGGCCGGCCAACGCGTTCTCCCACAACTCCCTGGGCGAGGTGGCGTCCGGGTATCGACACGCCATGCCCACCACGGCGATGTTGGTCATTTCAGGTCACCTTTCGTGCGCTCCGTGAGCGCCTCTCTGATGCGTACCCGCCAGATCTCGTACGCGGGGACCTCGTCGTCGAAGGGAAGTCCGATGAGTGCCTCGTCGGTCACCTTGGCCGCACCGGCCGTCGACTGGCCGCAGAGGACCTGGGTAGCGACCTCGTTGTGAGCGACCACGAGCCGGGCCCGGACCCGCGCGCCGGCCGCGAACGCCGAACCCTGCGCGACGTCCCCGGCAAAGTCGCCGGCAGCGTCCCTGAACCAGGCCAGCTCCGCCTCGTCGCAGCCGCCCGCGTAGGTGGCCGCCAGCCCGGCGCCGGCGTACAGATCGGCACGCCGGCGCTCGTCGAACCGGTCGAACGCCGCCACGACGCGACGCGGGTCGGTGCCGCACACGAACCACGTGGCCCGCCCGACGCCCTGGTCGATGACACGGTTGGCGTACCAGGACGGTCCGTCGGCCGGCCAGGGAAACGCGTCATCCTGATAGCACTCGTCGACGTACTGCCGAGTCTTGAAGTACGCCTGGTGAAAGCCGTAGCCGTCCAGTACGAGCCAGCGCAGCAGCGGATCCTTCGCGTACAGCGATGACCACCGGAACCGGGGCACCCGGGCCATCGCCCAGCCGACCCCGACGTATGCCATGTAGAGATGGGCGTCGGCGTGACCGGCGAGGAAGTCCTCGACGTGGTGGCCACCGCCGACGGGCAGCCCGTCACGAACCGCGAACGCCATGGCGGCGCCTTCGTAGGCGAAACCGCGGTAGGCGTACGGGACGTCAGCGAGCCGCCCGTCGGCGTCAGCCGGGTACGGGACCTCGGCGGCGATCGCGTACCCGGTGAGGAAGTACCGCCCGACGGCCTCCAGCCGGTCGCGTGCCTCCGGGCTTTTCACGTGGAAGCCACGTACGTCCATTCTGGTTTCTTTGACATTCGGTGTGAGCATGCGCCGGCGAAGGGACTGAAAGATCGTCATTCGGGGCCCCCAGATAGACAGGTTCGACAAATTGTCATCGGGCGATGTCCGCGACGTCTTCTCCACAGTTGCGGCCCGCACGTCGGATCGGCACTCGGTAAGTGCCAATGACTATCGCGTGGATCTGGTCCGTGTGCCGACGGCGCCACGGATCTTCGCCCGCCACACCTCGTAGTCGACCTCGGCGGCGCCGCCGAATCCGTCACCGATTGCTGCACTGGCTGCGTCGACGGCGACGTCGTCGGCGAGTGCCGCCGCCCGGGCGACGGTCAGATCGGTCAGCGCCCCGACCGCGACCGCGGTGTGCTCGGGTTCGAAGCCGGAGAAGACCCGGGCCTTCGCCGCGAAGACAGCGCCCTGCGCCACGTGGGTCCAGTTCTCCCCGGCATCGCGGCGCAATGCCGCGAGCCCGGCTGCGTCGCTGCCGCCGGCGAACGTGGCCGCCAACCCGACGCCGCTCCACAGGTCGGCCTGCCGGTCCACGGCGAACCGGCCGACGGCAGCGACGACGTCGGGCACCTGTCCACCGTGGATGAACCACAGCGCCCGCCCGATACCCTGGTCGCAGGCGCGCGGGAAATAGTCGGCGCGGCCCTGCCAGGGATACGGTGCCAGTCGTTCCTGGCGGGTCACCCAACGCTCGGTCTGGAAGTAGGCGCGGTCGAAGCCGTAGCCATCCACTGCGAGCCAACTCATCGTCGGGTAGTACGGCGTGCCGGTGAGATCCGGCAAGATCCGCCTCCACAGCGGGCGCGGAAGCCGGGCCATGGCGAACCCGATGCCGATGTACGTCAGAAACGTGTGCGGCACCGCAGGCCCGGACAGCAGTTGCTGTGCCCGGCGGCCTCGGCCGCCAGCCATCGCGTCGAGGACGGTGACCGCCATCGTCGCGCCCTCGTAGGCGAAGCCGCGCATCTCGGGTTCCACCAGCTCCAGCCGGTCCACGAGCTCCGTTGAGGTGCGGGTATCGACGCCGAATTCGAAGCCGACGAGCACTGCCTGTGGAATCGCCTCAAGTCGGCGGGTCGCGTCGGTCGGCACGACCGGGAAGCCCCGGTGCGCGAAGGACACCTCTTTGAATGATGGGGTCAGCACCAGACGGCGCAGTGAGCCGAGCGTGGTCGGCATGGCCTTGCCTCCTCAACCTTGGATCGTCCAGGGCCGGAAGCGGGCGCCTCCGGCCTCACCGGCGTAGAAGCCACCGTTTCGAACGCCACAGCAACGCGCAGGCGAGCGAGAGCAGCAGGACGGCGTCGACGACGAGCAGTGCCAGGTTCATCGGGTCGGCGCTGACGTGCTGATGCCCGCCCGCGGCCGGGCCACCGTCGGCCGGACCGATCGGGGCCACGGCGACGCCGACACCGAACCGGGTCATCCCCGACAGCTCGGCACCGTCACGGAGCCGGACGTGGAACGCGACGAGGAACGAGCCCTCCGTCAGTCCGACCGGCACGGCGAGCCGGTCACCGGCGAACTGGACGGCGCCCATGGTCACCGCCACCCCGTCTTCCCGCGCGACGGTCAGGTGATAGTCGTACGGCGCCAGGTCGCCGGTGAAGATCACCGTGACGGCGGCGGGTGCCGCATCGAGCGTGGCACCGTCTGCAGGGTCCACCGAGGACATTCGTCCCGGCGCCGGATCTGACAGGAGCGCGAAGGCAGCGACCGTCGCCGCGATCACGGCGAACAGCCAAATGCCCGCCAACCGCAGCGCCGACCGGGGCCCGCCGGGACGGGCTCCGCTCGTCGCCGCAGTCATGTTCATACAGAGCCGGCCAAGGCCAGCGGCCGGGCACAGGTGCAGGGCGCTTCACGGGCCTCGGCCCGGTTTGGACGCATGTGCAGGATCACCGCTACGACCATCGGCAGAAAGACGATGGTGTTGTAGAACAGGTGCAGCTCCACCCGCGGGAACACCGTCTGCAGCACGCTGGTGGGCACTGCCTTGCCGAACATGAAGTGTCCGGTCTGTGCCTGCAGGAACAGCAGCAGGTGCTCGATGTGATGCCAGAACTGGATGGCCAGTGCAATGGTCCACCAGGTCCGGGCTCGTCCGGCGAACGCGCCGCGCAGCAGGAACAACGCGACCAGCATCACCAGGGCGTAGCCGTAGTGCAGCCATTCACCTTTCACCAGCCACGGGTAGGCCAGCCCCAGCACACCCCTCGACTTCGGCAGCGGCCAGTGCAGCACCCAGATCTGGTATGCCTGCGCCAGATGCTCGGCCCAGTGGGCCAGGACCACCACCATGAACACGTTCAGCGCGATCCGGTGGAACCGGCCGTTCAGGCCGCCCTGTCGCGGTTGCGCCAACCCGAGTTGTGCCATTCGGACTCCTTCATTGCTCCGACGTTGCCCACCACCGGCAGCGCGGACGTCCGCGCGGCCGCCAACCTGTTGCCGATCAGCCGTGACGCGGCGAACGCCGACCAGGCGACCGCGTCCACAAGACCGGCGTCGGAAGGGTCGAACCGGCGAAACTCGGCGATCACGCCCTCGTCGACCTGATACGACGACACCGCCGTCAGGAGCGCCAGCCGTCCTGCGGCCCGCTCGTGCGTCGGCAGATCCGCGATCAGGTCTTCGCACCAGGCGGTGCTCAGACCGGTCTCCTCGCCGCGCCACGCCTCCAGCCGGTCCAGGACGAGCCGGCGGACTCCAATCGGCAGTGACCGCGCCCCGGCAGCCTCGAACGTCCGGCACGACCGGGCGACAGCCGCGGCGATGTTGTCGTTGCCGGCGGACCACGTCATGTCGGCCGGTGCCGGCGCCGCAGCGAGCAGGCCCACGGAACGGCCGCCTGCCCGGGGGGTACGCAGCGTCGGGCGCAACAGCCGGCTAATCCCTTGCTTCATCCGCCGCCGCGACCTCGGGCCGAGACCCGGTGGCAGCAGGAAACTGGACAGGAACACGTTCACCACACGGCTCACATAGTGGAATGCGACGACGACACCGACGATCTCGGCCCGCTCCGCCTCGGTCAGCCCGGGCCGCTGCGGTGCGACGTCGTCGAGCTGGTGGGCAGTGCGAGCCCAGGCGATCACAGCGCGCAGCGCCGGGTCGGTCACGGTTTCGACCCGATCGCTGGCCACTGCCTCCGCGTCGTGCTCGCCGCTCAGGTCATACATGCCGACGGTGTGCATCTCCACGCAGTAGGGGCAGATGTTGGCGACCGCGACCGCTGCGGCGACCGCTTCCTTCTCCGCGCGGCCGACCGCAGTGCCGGCCAGTGGTTCGCGAGTGAGCATCCAGTAGGCGGCGAGGACATCCGGGGACGGTGAGTGCAGCTGCGCCGGCGGCACGACGAGCCGCATCTCGTCCGCAACCTGTGCATAGACTTCAGCGACTGTGCCCGAGGCGTCTGCCAGCGACACCGGCGTTACGTATCTGACCTGTCGCTGTGCCACCGAGGAAGCCACTCGACTGACGACCACAAGCCCCTCCCGTCGACTGCGGTGATGGCATTGATTGCGGTGATGGCCTTAATACCCGCAGCCACCCCGCTGCTGCGCCACACTAACGGCGGAGTCAGCGCTCAGGTACCGCCGAACAGCGCGTTATCGCGAATTGCGCACGTTCGAAGAAGCGTGTTTCAGAAGCACGGCTGGAGATGCACAGTCGCTGCCGCGGCAGAGACGATGCGCTAGTTCGTTTCGCGTCCCCCGTCAGGAGTAGCCGTGCTATCCGATACCCCTGCCACCAGCGTGTCCGACGTGGATATTGACCCGGAACAGGCGATGGTCATCGAGGCATACGCGGACACCATCATCCCTGGGGAACAACGCTTCCCAGGTGATCGAGTGTGCGCAGGCGCGGCACCCGGAGGCGGCGCAGTCGCCGCCGGCGCGCTGGAACTGCTGACATGGTCCGCCGGCGGACTCGCCGACCAGCTGGACACCATCGCCGTCCTGCTCAATGTGCATGCCGGCGAATACGCCGCCGAGCACGACCTCATCCTCGACGACGCCGTTCCCCCGTTCGTCGCCCTGGAGTTCGCGCACCGCACTGCGCTCGTGCGTCGACTCACCGACCCTGGGCACCCAGAGAAGCAGGTCTGGATCGGACTTGCCCTGTTCAGCAACATGGCCTACGACAGCGCAGCCCACGTACACACCACCGACGCCCTCGCCGCGGGCCACCCCGGTCTGCACGCGATCGGCTATGCGACCGCCGACGCCGACGGACTGTGGCGCTTCCCACGGTTCTCCTACGGCCGGCAGCTCGCCTCCGTCCATCCCAATACGACCCCGACCGGGAGCCCGGCATGACGTACGTGGAATCGACCGACGTCCTGGTGATCGGCAGCGGATTCGGCGGCGCGATCACCGCGTATCACCTCGCCGCCGGCGGTGCAAAGGTGGTCGTCCTGGAACGAGGCCCCTGGCTGGAACCGCAGGATTTCGAACACGACTTCAAGCTTGGTTCCTCGTACACACGGGCGTTCGACTTCGTCGTCGGTGACGGCATGAGCGTCCTCGGCGGGAACTGCGTAGGCGGCGGCAGCGTGGTGTACTTCGCCACGATGCCGCGGGCTCCGCGCTTCGTCTTTGAACGCCGTGGAAGCATCGGCCGTCGCATGTGGCCGGGCAGAATCACCCGCGACACCCTCGACCCGTGGTACGACGTGGTCAGCGAGGCCCTGCCGGTCGTCCCGCAGCGCTGGGACCAAGTGCCGTACGCCGGTGGCCTGTTCGCCGCCGCGTGCGCGCACGCCGGGCGCACCGCAAATCCGTCGCCATCAGCAGTCGACGTTGACATGTGCACCAATTGCAATTGGATGATGGCCGGCTGCCGGTTCGACGCGAAACGCTCCCTCCTGCTCAACTACCTGCCCGGCGCGATCGCGCACGGTGCACAGATCCGGCCGCTGCACGAGGTGCAGCGCATCACCCGACACCTCGACCGCTCGTACCGGGTGCACTACCGCATCGTCGACGACGAGGACTACCGCATCCTGCACGGCGAGGGCGCGATCGACGCGAAGATCGTCATCATCGCCGCTGGCGCCGGCGCCACGCCGGTCATCCTGCAGCGCTCCGAGGCAGCGCTCGGCGCCATGCCCCACGCTGTCGGCCGGTACTTTTCGGGGAACGGTGAGCGGCTCAACACCGCGATCTTCGACGAGGACCGCATCCGCGACGTCCTCGGCCTGGACCGCGGCGACGGCGTGCCTTACGAGGCGTACCAGATCGGCCGCGGCCCGACGGTCGCCAGCTGGGACAAGCTCGACGGCACCCTGCCGGAGTACGAGCGTTACTCGCTGGAACAGCTGTACTTCCCGCCCGGTCTCGGCACGATCCTTGCGCAGGTCAAGGAGCCGAACGCGGCCAGCTGGTTCGGTGTGGAGAAGAAGGAGATGCTGCGCACGTGGAGGTCGTGGCTGACCGTCTTCACGATGTCGGAGGACGATAACGAAGGCGTGTTCGGCGCACCGCCGGAGACCGGCAACGCCCACCGGATGTCGCAACAGATGCTCGGGCACGGCCCGCTGTCATACAAGCCGACGAAGAACACCCGCCGGGGCTGGGACCTCTCCGACGCCGACGTCAAGGACATCCTGGAACGTGACGGGCTGGCGACAGTGACACCATGGACCAACGACCTCGTCGGCGCCTACACGGTCCACCCGCTCGCCTCGTGCCGCATCGGCGACGACCCGGCCACGTCCGCTCTCGACGACACCCACGAGCTGCGCGGCCACCCCGGTATCTTCGTCACGGACGGCTCCGCGGTGCCGGGCGCCCTCACCGTCAACCCTGCCCTGACCATCTCCGCGCTCGCCGAACGCGCAGTTCCCGGCATCGTGCGGGCGTTGCAGGATCGCGACGTTGCCGTCAGATACGGGGCGCCGTCGCCGACTGGCATGTCCGTTGCCCGGCGTCCAGCGCTCGACCGATCCTGAGCCTCGTCTGCGCTCGCCCGAGCCCTCCCTGACCCCTCTGACCTTTCAGACCTCTCTGAGTCCTTCCAACCAACGGAGCCCGCCGGGAGGTCTCACGGCGGGCTCCCGTCACCTCTGCGAGGCTTCCTTGACCGCGTTGCTCACGACCCGCGCGACCCGCCGCGCCGCGCTTGCCCACGTCCGATACGTAACGCCGACCGACCCGACGAACGCGACCGGCCTCGTCAAACAGGTCTATCGGCAGGTTGAACGCGACTTCGGAATGCTCGCCCCACCGATTGCGCTGCACTCCCCCGCCCCGGATGTGCTCGCCGCTGCCTGGATCATGCTGCGCGAAACCCTGCTCGCCTCCGGGACCGTTACGCGCGTGACGAAGGAGGCCGTCGCCGCCGCCGTCTCCGCCGCCAACGCCTGCCCGTACTGCGTCGACATCCACGGCGCCACCCTCACCGGCCTCGGCGGCCTCAGCGGCCCGGACGGCCGGCATGACGCCGCAGCGATCGCCGCTGACCGGATCGATGACGTCGGCGACCCTCAACTACGCAGCATCGTCCGATGGGCCCGCAGTCCGGTCCTCGACGCCGCGGTGCCATTCCCCGCAGCGCAATTGCCGGAACTCGGTGGCGTGGCGGTGGTCTTCCACTACATCAACCGCATGGTCAGCGTCTTCCTGCAGCGCTCGCCCCTGCCGCCGCTGCCCGGCCCGGCCCGGCGGACCGCACTGTGGATGGCCGGTCGTGTCATGAGTTCCATCGCCCAGCATTCCCTCTCCCCGAGCACAGCGCTGGAGCTGCTTCCACGCACGTCCGTGCCGCCGGACATAGCGTGGGCCGGGCCGACCCGCATCGCAGAGGCGCTGGCCCGCGCCAGCGCGGCCATCGAGAGCGCCGCGGCATCCGTCGTCCCGGAGCGCATCCGAGACATCGCACAATCGCGACTGTCCGAATGGGACGGCACCCCTCCCGGCCTGTCGGCGTCCTGGGTGGACACCGTGCTGGCCGGTGTACCCGATGATGAACTGGCACCGGGTCGCCTCGTGCTGCTGACGGCGCAGTCGGCGTACCAGGTCGGCGATGCCGTCATTGCCGACTTCAGGCGCTTCGACCCGCTGGACACCTCGCTAGTAGCAGCGGCCTCATGGGCGGCCATCACGGCTGCCCGGTCCATCGGCGCCCGCCTGCCAACCGGTAGATCGTCGGCCTGACACCCAGCGGACGCCCATCGGCACGCCGGGTCCGTCGCACCCGCGTCCCGGCCCGGTAGGTCTTGCCTGCCGCGGTGCAGGCGGCGGCCATCGCCCGCTGAGCGGCGAGCAAGGATCGTCACAAAGGTTCCCGTGGTAGTTGACGGGCCTGCAGACGGCGCGGCGGCATGGGACGCAGCCATTGCCCGCATGACCAGAAACGGTCCTTCGACAAGGGTCGAGCCGAGGCCGGCACCCATTTCGCGTAGCCGTATACGCCCGTGTCGGACAGCGGATCAGTCGGCCCAGATGGCCCAGATGGCGGCGCCGGGCATGCCGGAGAATCGTCGGTTGACAGTCCCGATGCGGGTGGCGGGCGTTCGGCAGTCGACCACCGTTCCGGCGCGCTGCCGTCAGCGGCACACAAATGACGCTCGGCTGGGCGATAGATACGTAGTAGGTGAGGAACTGGCGCGCCCGGCATTCCACGTGCCTGCCGACCGTCGCACAATCTGCATCCGCGATGTTCGGGGCGTTCCGGATCGCGGCTGCGGCAGCCCTGCTGCGCTGCTACGGTCAGATTCCCTGCCGGACCGGTCCGGGATCTGACCGGTCCGGCCGCGCCGCTACCGCGACGGTCTGACGACGTCGCGGCAGCAAACCGTTCTCACCGCACCCGACGCGCCGAACGGCAGATCCTCAACCAGTACCTCAACGTCCCGGGGTCACACCGACCATACGACTGGAAACGGCAAGCCGATGCAGTCGCAGTCACGCCCTCGGCACGTCGAACAGATTCGGGATCCGGGCTGTGAGCCCGACGTCGCCCTTCGTCTTGAGCTTGCCGAGCATGAACAGTGCGATCGGATTCGCATTGCCCGTCACCATCTTCAGAAAGTCGACGGCACCGATGCTCAGTTCCAGGGTCGCCGAACGGTCCGGTGCGGGAGACAGCGTGCAGGTACGATCGGCAATGACGAGCTCGTAGGTGTCAGCACCGCCACCTGGGCGGTCACCGACCTTCCAATGCAGCACCGCCTTCAGCGAACCTGCCCGGTCGGCGCGGAACACGCCCGGCATGCGGACGAAGACCACGTCGAGAACCTCGCGGCGCTGCTCGCCGGTCACAAGCCGGTACAGTTCGTCGGCCGAACTGCGCTTCACTATCTGGGCGAACTCGCTCGGCTCGAGCGCAGCTGGGTTGGCGTCGTAAACGGACATGGCAATCCCCTCTCATCGCTGCCGAGGGCGGCTCCGGCCACCCACCGCATCCCATCCGATGCGACGCGGCCATGCCAGCACCCTAGACAGCGACGGACGCCTGCCACGTCTCCATGCGTGCGGTCCGACATTGCCCGGTCCGCACGGCGAGGACCTCGGCACGATCGCGGGGAGGCGGCCCAGACACAGCCGGCCCGGGAATGTGGTGAGCCGCGACAATTGATGCATGCCCTTTGCACTGCCCAGTGCGTTGCTGCGGCACCGAGACCTGCTCGGCGTCGCCGCATGGCGCGGATCGACAGAACCCAGGGCCAACGCCGCGAACGCTCATTTGCCGCAGCGGCGGTGCGCATCCTGCATCCACCATCGCCGCGGCCACGCGCGATCACTACCCCGACCCTCGCCAATGAATGCCGACGGGGCCCGTGGATGCCTGGGCGGCCAGCACGCTGCCCGAATTCGAGTGATGGCGGACGGCGCGAGACGACGACCGCATGATCAGCAACGTTCCCCATCTACATTGACAATGCTGCATACTTGTGGAATGGACGTACTCCTCGCCGCGCTTGCTGAACCGGCACGATGGCGGCTAGTCTGCCTGCTGGCCGTGCGGCCTCAGTCGGTCGGGATCCTCGCCCAGCTCAGCGGAGCACACCAGCCGCAGACGACCAAACACCTACAGACCCTCGAGCGCGCGGACGTTGTCCGGTCGCACCGCAGCGGCCAGCGTCGTATGTACACACTGCGCGCCGAACGGCTCCGAGACCTGGCAGCCGCGCTCCACGGCCTCGCCGAGGCAGCCGACCTGGCCAGTGGCCCATCGAGCAGCGAAAACACCGCCACACCGGGCCTGTAGTCGCGACAATCCTGCCGAGCCACAGTTCGCAGGGTTCACACTCGCATGATCACTGCATCGCCGATTGGCTCTTTGCCAACAACATACAAGAGTCGAAGTAGTTGGCGCCGAACCACCTACTCCCACCGTCGAGCAAGTTTTATGAACGCCTGCAAGCAGCTATCCGAAGGACGCATAGGTGTACTCCTATACCCTAGACTTTCCAGGTGGACGTTTTCGCCGCATTGGCCAATCCGACGCGTCGGCGCATGCTTGACCTGCTGACTCACGGCGAACGTTCATCCGGCGACTTCGCGGCAGCGTTTGCCGGATTGACTCAACCGGCCATCTCGCGGCATCTTCGCGTGCTGCGCACGGTCGGCCTGGTCAAGGTGCGGGCCGAGGCCCAGCGGCGAATGTACACCCTACGAACCGAGCCACTGTCCGAGGTCGATGCATGGCTTCTGCGCTACCGTCGCTTTCGATCGAACCACGGCAACCCGGCCGAATCATCATTTGCCGCCACGGGCGAAATTTGATGGTCGATCAGACTCACCACTATTGTCGCCACAACTGGGGGACTCGACTCGACCTCCAAGCAGATCCTGCTACCCGCGCCAGTGTCCCAGATCCGGCGACGGTGGATCGAGGCTCCGGGTAAGACGGCAGTCGACCAAGACCCAAAGCCCCGACGGTGAGCCTCGCTTGCAGCGGCTAAGCCCATCGCAGCCTGTCGCCTTCCTTCGGCTGCGGCCCGCCTCCGAACAGCGGCCGCGGACCCAGCGCTCCTGATCACCTCAGTCCGTGGGGGTATGCCGGTCGAGGCTCAGCACGAGGCGCCTATCCCGAACCGGCACCGACTCTTGCTCGTTCGTCACCAGCCAGGGTCGGTCGACGCGGCACAGCCTCGGTCTCACTCGCAACTACAGACGAGGTGCCCGGTTGAGCCGAGGATGTCGAAGCCGGCTCTGCCAGTTTCGACATCCCGGACAAGAGCGAAGGAGAAAGACTATGAAGTACGTGATCCTGATCCAGTCGAACCCGCAGTCCCTCGCCGTCTGGGAGACGCTGACCGATCAGCAGCGGGCCGACCTCAGCTTCGGTCACCTGCGGCTGACCGAGGAAATGCGCGAGGCCGGCGTGCTGGTGGCCAGCGAAGGACTGGGCGACCCTATCCTGGCCACCCAGGTCTCGGTGCGCGACGGCAGGACGATCACCTCCGACGGTCCGCACACCGACGTCCAAGAACATCTGGCTGGCTTCTACCTGATCGACGTCGCGGATCTCGACGAGGCGGTCGCCTGGGCTGCGAAGGCGCCGGACGCCGCATACACGCGGGTCGAGGTACGCCCGATCCTCAATATGAGCACCTGGGAGCTGTGACCGGGCTGCCGGACCTGCTGCGCAGGCATCCCTGTTCACGCAGGGGTGCTACGTGCAGACTTGAACACCTCCGAAGCACGCCGCCATCCAAGCCGCCCTTGCCCAGCGGCCAGGCGCGGAACTGTCGAAGTAGCGCGGTCAGGCGACGAAGAGACAGTAGAGCTGCCGTCGGAACGGCTGTGGCATCCGGAGGGAGGGCGAGCTACCGCCGGTGGCCATGGCTCGCTACCGTCGCACTATGAAAGATCTCGGCATTGTCTGTTGCGCGCCTGCTGTCGCCAGAAGTTGCGTCGACAGCAGATGAATGCGCAGCTGTGCGAGGTCTTCCTCGGGGATCGTATCGATGATCACAACGAGCGTCGGTTCCTCCGGCGGCTGCGAGTTGACCTTGAACGGCGCGGTTGCCCGGCGCGTATCTACGCCAACTTCATCACACGCAGCTACCAGCGCCAGGTGGACTTTCTCGTCAGCACCGCGCACCGACTCGTCCACGTCGAGCTGAAGACGGTCGATCCGCGGTTGCCGCTTGTCTCGGATGTGAACGGTCTGTGGGAGCAGCAACTGCCCGATGGGCGGCAGCGGCCTCTCGAACGGAACTTCTACCGGCAGGCGCAACAAACGACACAGTGCATCAGCGACGACATGCACGATCTTGTCGGCCGTGGCGAAGTCCCGCGTCCAGCCGGCACGTTCTACTCCAGCATCCACACAGTCATCTGTACGTACCCGGACATCCCCGACGGCTCCCAGCTAGGCAGGCACCGATACGTCTCCATCGCCGGTTACGGACAACTCCTCGAACTGCTGTGCAATGACGGACCACGCCCAGCATGGTCCGATGAGCACTGGTCCGCATTCGCCCGATACCTACAGCTCGTCGGTGAACCCTCCGACAGCGCTGAGGAGGTGGAGCGCCGGGCCAGCATCACCGCGTTGCAGGACTACTGTCGTCGCTTCGTGGCAGCACACAGTCAGAACATGCCGCCGCTGGTGCCGCTGCCAGCGCTCAGCGGGCAGGTGGCCATTGCCAACCCACTCGAGTTCCTGATGGGAGCGGTGGCCGCTCAGCGAACCGTCGTGTTCGTCGGGCCGAGCGGCGCCGGCAAGTCACATGCCGCTCGGCATGCCGCTGTCGCGGTTGCTGCGGCCGGCGGTGTTCCGCTCTGGGTGCGGTGCGGCGAGTACCAGCGCGGCCGATTCAGCCATGCGCTGTCTCGTGCAGTCGCCCCGTTCACGACGGAGGCGTGTCTACCGCTGCTTCGTCGTGTCGCCGATACGGGCAGCGCGGCCGTCGTCATCCTCGACGGCCTCAACGAATGCGCACCCGCTGACCGAAGCGAGCTCATCGAGGGTCTCAATGCACTGCGGCTGCGCTGGCCAATGGCGACCATCATCACCTCGACGGAACCAGTCGAAAGCCCCGACGCGGAGATCGCCGTCCTCAATGCTCTCCTGCCCGACGACAACGCACGAAGCGCGCTGCTCTCCGCCTACGGCCGACCGGGCGGACTGGTTGGCGCCGAAGCGTTCCGGACCCCTATGGAACTGGCGATGGCAGTCGAATGCGGGGAGTCACTGTCCTCGGGCACTACCCCCGCTGAGCTGTTCGATGCGTACATCTCCCGGCTGTGTCCGGCAGAGCAGACTCGTGCCGGGTTGCGTCGGCTCGCCTGTGAGATGGGCCAGAAGATGCGGGGATCGTTGAGCCTGCTGGAAGCCAGGGTGACGCTGCACCGGGGCGCCGGTGCAAGCGGCCAAGAAACAGTCATCGACGCGGTACTGGGTTCGCCGTTGCTTAACCCGACGCAAGGCCACGTCGCGTTCCGTCATGAGACCTTGGCCCGGTTCCTCGCCGCGGAGCACCTCCTGCTCGACGCCGCCGACAGTCATGCCCTCGCCGAGGCGCTCCGCGATCCCCGTAACCTCGATCTGCACGATCACGTCGTCGCGCTCGAACCCGATCCGCACCGCAAACGTGACCTTCTCCTTGAGATGGCTGACGTCGATCTGCTGTGCGCCGCCGTCCGCGGGGAGTACGGAACCGCGACCGCGCAGGCCATCAGCACGGAAGTCTCGGCAGTTCTCACAGATGCTTGCGCGGCCGTCGACGAAGCCCGGCTGGTGCGGGACGACGGTATGCCGGATGTCGACTGGTCGAGCTACTGGACCGCCGACGTATCACGAAGCATCCGGCAGCAGGCGCTGCTTGGGGCGGCGGGGGCCTGCCTTGCGGACGGCTACTTTCTCAGCGAAGTCGGGACTCTCCTCGATCGCAGCGATAGCCGCTGCGCCGAGGAGATGCGTCGGCTGCGAGCTGAAGGACACAGGTCGGCGGTCAGCGTCGTCGTCCAAGCGACGTACGGCAGACTTCAGTACGGCAACGACCGCGAACGGCGCCGGTTGGCCGTGTCAGTGGTTGTCAACGGCTGCGAGCGCGGCTGGAACAGGCGACGACGGCTGGCCGGACAGTCGCCGACACGTATCTTATGGACGTTGCCTGGCCAGCGTCGGTGGGGTCGGCTCACAGCAGCCCTGCTGCTGATCGATTCCGAAGATCCCGCCGACCTGATGTTGCTGCCTGACGTATTCTCCGCTGCGTGGAAGGTCGGCGGTTACCACATGCGCCTTACCGCGTTGACGGCCGCAGAAGAATCGGCGTACCGCGCGGACGAGGTCACCCGTCAGCGCATGCGAACCGCACTGGATGAGTGCGGCCGAGACAGCATCATGCTGAACAGCCTGCTGTTCGAGACGCTGGCGGCCTACGACGCACTCGAGCCGTTGAATACCGAGGAGTCCATCCGGGCGCAGATCGCCGGGATCCTCGCCGCGCCGGCCGACTCTCAGGCGTGGCAGGCCGCCCAGGGCATGATCGGTATGCACTTCGAAGACCAGCGGCTGCACGGACCATACAGCGAGGTCATCTCGGCCCTTGAGGACACGGAGTCGCTGCGGCTGCATGTTCTGGCCGCGCGCAGCAGCACGTTCCCTTGTAACCGCGACTGGATCATGGCAGAGATCGTCGAGCGCCTCGACCATGCCGACGACGACACCCGTGAGGTGCTCCGCGACGCGGTCCTCTACCTCGACTGGAGCCATCCCTTCCGGCAGGAGGTCGTGTGCGCACACCTCATTGCCCTGCACGGGTGGGCGAGACTTGCCAATCGCCTTCCTGCGGCACCCCCGACCGATGACCAGTCCCCCAAGCGGGCGTGGCGCATCGTCGACGAACTGCTGTTCGCCGCGATCGTCGGCAGCAACAACTACACCGTCGAGTTGACGGCGCTGTGGACAGAACTGCGCGGCCCTCTCGCAGCGGCCGCCGTTGACGTACTCGCACACCTGCAGTCCGTCAGCACTTGGAGAAGAGAGCTGATGCAGCCCTCGTCCTACGAGCGGCTGCTCACTACTTGGCCGGACCAATGCCGGAAGCTGCTTGAGTGGTGCATCGAAAGCCCGGACCGGATCACCGCAACCTTCGACAACGGTCCTGCCCACGACGCCCGACGGCACCTCGTTGGCGCCCTCGCCCACATCGGCACGCGGAGCACCGCCGAGCTGCTCAAGCCGCACATCACTGACCCGGACATTGGCGCGGCAGCGGTTGCAGCAATCCGCGCAATCGAATACCGGATAGGAACCCCAGGTACGTAGAGCCAGCACTGTTGTGTCAGCACTTCGGAAGGGCGACACCCGACCATGACGGCCAACGACCGAGTAGGCGGGTAGTAGCGGCTACCGTTGCCGAGCGCCGGGCTGGATCGGCTGGGCGTAACCCCCGGACGCTGAGAGCCGCCTGGCGCGCCGTTCGACACGGTAGTGGCCATGCTGCTCGAACAGGCGGTCACGCACGTCGACGCGATCAGCGCGGCACGAATTGCCGACCCCGGCGTGGCCCCGTTGCGGACGCCGGCGTCAGCGGGGGAAGACGCCGAGATTCAGCATGAGGCTGCCAACGAGGTCGGCGACCGGGCTAGTGCAATAGGTGAAGCGTTGCGGGTGCACGCATCTGCCGATGCGCGGATGTCGGGACCGGCTGTTACAAGGCGGTGGACAGCGTCGACGTTTCCGGCGTGAAGGTGCGATCCCAGGTGTAGGGAGACGTGGCCTGCTCTTCGCCCGGCCACCAGAAGACCTCGGTGCAGTCCAGGTCGTCGCCGAGCATGTTGAGCGTCTCGACCTCTGTCATGGCGATGCGGACGCGGACGTCCTCGGCGTTGACGTACGTGCGTTCCTCGGCCCGCCCGATCTCCAGCACCCGGACAAACGCGGCCTCGTGATCGATCGCCTGGAACGTGTAGACCGACACGCTGGGCATGAAGTAGCCGGCGTCCTCAGTGTAGGAGGCGAACCGTACTGTTGCGCTGAACCACACCGGCGGCAGCTCACTAGACCCGTCCACCTGACGATCATCGTCGCGTACCGCACCGAAGACCACCTGAATTTGGCGTCCGGATCCGCCGCAACCGGAGCTCGCCCGCAATCTATCCACATGGGTGGGTCCCGAACTCGGCTCTGTCGCGAACATGGTGAAGTTGGCGCCGCCCAAGTATGAGGATGGGGCGGCTATGCGCGTTCGCCTTGCAGTATGGCCAGTTCGGCGCTCGGGAACGGCATGTTCCTCCACGCCTGTTTGTAGCCGGCTTCGCCATACCGGTCGAGCACCGTTTGGGCCATGCGCGCTGCGGCAGTGGTGAGTACTTCCACCGGAACCCGGCCACTCCAGCACCCAGGGCCCCGGCAAAGTCGTTCGGTGATGCCGAGCAGGTCAGTAGTCGGTTGGCGTTGTAGGCGTGGTGGTGGTCACCCAGTTCGTCACGATCATGCAGGTCGACTGGACCTCGACCGAAGCCATGCTCTGAACCGCCATGGCCGGCTCAGGGCCAAGCCGATGACGAACGTCGCCGTAACGACGGTGCCGAAATTGATCGCCTGGCTGAAGCCCTCGGGCTCGTGGTCGAGCGGGTAGATCAGCCCGGAAAGTTCGATGTCCCGGGTGCGCAGGGTCTCCCCGGCCTGCGCACCCTTCGGCAGCCCTCCGACCAGCTCCTGGCGCCTGCGGACGACGGCGCCGTCATCGCTGACGAAATCGCCGTACCAACCGCACCGCTGCTCCGGTGGCTTGAACCGGTCACACCCCGTGAACTCGGTGAGCGTGAAGGTCCCGGTCCGGCCACCGTCATACGGCGTCTGCCGTGCCAGGACGAACGACGCCATCAGGACGAGCATGCCCATCGCGCCCAACACCAGGAAACAGATGCCGACGAGGGGGCGAAGGGCCGGAGGCCCGTACCAGAGTTTCATCGCACCTTTTCCCATCAGGGCCGGAGCCTCATTGTCGGGGCAGGAGCTGACGGAAGAATTCGCCAGGTTCGAGCATCATTATCAATCTGGGCGCCTGTCACGACTTGCCGGGGGCCTGGGGGCAGGGCCCCGGCAAGTCGTTCAGGTGATGCAGAGTAGGGCCAGTGGGCGGTTGGCGTCGCGGGCGTGGTGGCGGGTGGCGGAGGCGATGTCGGTGGCGCCGGCGAGGCGGAAGGCGCCGATGGCGGCGTTGCGGATGGCGGCCATGACTTGCGGGCCGGTGCCGGTGCGGATCTGAGACCGGTCTTCGTCGTAGGTGACGTCGCGGACCCAATGGACCTTGTTCTCGATGGACCAGTGCCCGCGGATCCAGTCGGCCAGGTGGAACGGTTTCGCTTGGTGGGCAAGGAGATCCGTGATCGCGTGAACGGTTTCGGTGGTGAAGCGTCTGGGTTCGTCGAGTCGGCGTCGGCGGCGTCGGATCTGGATCGCCTGGGCGGCGTTGGGAAAGTCGATGCCGGTGGAGACGGACAGGATCTTCAGCGTGCGGATCTCTCGGCGGCCGTGTCCGCGATCGGTGGCGCGGTCGGCGACGGGAACGAGCCGCCATGGCAGGCCGGCCAGTTGCTGATGCAGGCTGGGCTGGTTGCCTTTGACGGTCAAGATCAGTGTGCGCCGCGCCTGGCGAGGTAGGCGGCGTGGTCGCGTTGGCAGTGCAGCGCGTCGGCGGTCACCACGACTCCGCGCAGGTCGTCGAGGTGATCGAGGAGGGCGGTGAAAGCGGGTGATCTCGCTGGTCTTGGTGTCGACGTCGGTGCTGGCCAAGGCGATGCCGGTGTGCTGGTCGACGGCGGCCAGGACGTGCCTGGCTGTATGGCCACGGGTTCGTGAGCCGCGCAGGGTCTTGCCGTCCACGGCGATTGCTTGTCTGGTGCCGGCCGCCGGTGCGGGAATCCTTGTGGCGAGCCAGGCCCCGATCGCCGCGGCGAGCAGATCGGGGTCGAGGGCCTGCAGCGCCGGATGCGATCACAGCGGCGGGTTGCGCGTTGGTCTGCTATCGAGCCGTGTCGCAGCTACGTTGAGTAGCGAAGCCAGTGAAGGACGGCTACCGGATCTAGCCGATGACAGTGCGTTCCGATGTAGATCGTTCTGTGCGCAGAACGATGGAATGTTGCAAGTGGCGGCTGCTGGCCGGGACCTGTGCCGGCGTTACCGGTCCACGCCCGGTGACTGACGTTGTCCGGCAATTGCCGTTTTGACAGGTCCTTTTGAGTCGGCCACCGGAGATCGTCTGGGCCAGGCTGGTTGTCCAGCAGGTGGGGCGACCGCTCAAGGCCATGAGCCCGGCCGGGAACAGGATCAGGCTTATCGGGCCGATGACCTGGATCAACGCCGCCGAGCCGATGAGCAGGCCGAAGCCTAGGACGCCCGTGGGCTAGGTGCGCAGGGGGCGGGCGCTTTCATTCGTCGATGTCGGTGCTACGGATGGTGGCTTCCCAGGCGGTCCGCTCTTGCTGTGTCTGCTTGGCGGTGGCGTTGAGGCGATCCAGGGTTTCGTTGCCCATCGGAAGCCGCAGTGGGGTGTTGTCGTGGGCCAGCGCGGTCAGGATAGCGTTCGCGATCTTCGCGGGATCGCCTGCCTCTTTGCCGCCGACCTCGTTCACGTGTTCGCGTAGTTTGCGGACCGTGCCGTCGTAGGCGTCGATGTGAGCGGATTCGGTGATAGCGGCGCCGGCGAAGTTGGTCCGCATCGGTCCGGGCTGTGGGATCAGGACCTTTATCCCGAGTGGGTTGACTTCCTGGGCGAGGGCGACCGAGAAGCCTTCCAGCGCGAACTTGCCTGCCGAGTACGCGGACATGCCGGGGACTGACAACTGCCCGCCGAGACTGCTGATCTGGACGATTGCGCCGCTGCCCTGCTTTCGCATGTGCGGCAGGACCGCCCTGGTCAGGGCCGCTGGGCCGAAGAAGATCAGTTCCATGAGAGAGCGGAGTTCGGGCTCGGTGGTCTCCTCGACCGCACCGATGTGGCCCCGGCCTGCGGCGTTGACGAGGACGTCGATCCGCCCGTACTGGCGAGTGACCTCTTCGACGGCTGCGTTGACTCGTGCTGGATCGGTCACGTCGAGTTCTAGGGTGCGGGCCCGGTCCGGGTAGGCGGTGACGACTTCCTCCGCCCCCGCCGTACGGCGATCGCTCAGCACGACTGTGTCCCCTGTGGCGAGCGCTGCTCGGGAGATCTCGCGACCGAGACCGGAGCTGGCTCCGGTGACCAGCCAGATGCGTGCCATGGTGACTTCCTTTCTGAGATGACTTCCGCGATGTGGTTGGTGGTTGGTGACAGGAGGCCGCGTGTCAGGCGGGGCTTCCCTGCTTGAGAGCCCGCGCGATCCGCACGACCCGTTCGGCTTGGTGGCGGGCGGCGTTGCGGGTGTCGTCGTCGATCGACCCGAGGTCGGGGCCCCACACCGCGTGGTGCGAGGTGCCGTACGGGTTGCCGTCGACGAACTTGACCGGGTCGGTGTATCCCGGTGGCACGATGATGCCGCCGAAGTGGTGAATGCTGTTGTACATGGCGAGCAGGGTCGACTCGTGTCCACCGTGTCGGGTCCCAGTCGAGGTGAAGCCGCTGTAGACCTTGTCGGCCAGCGCGCCGGCCTGCCACAGCGGCGACAGCGTGTCGATGAACTGCTTCAGCTGGGCGGCGATGTTGCCGAACCGGGTCGGTGAGCCGAAGACGACGGCATCGGCCCAGGACAGATCGTCGAGGCTCGGCGCCGGCACGTCGGCGGTGGTCGCGTGGTGAGCGGCCCAGAGCGGATTCGAGTCGATTGCGGCCTGCGGTGCCAGCTCGGCGGCCTTGCGGACGCGAACTGCCGCGCCGGCGGCTTCGGCTGCGCCGGCGATTTCTTTGGCGATCGCCGTGCCGGTGCCCGTCGCGGAGTAGTAGATCACGGCGAGGTTGACGAGGTTGGACATGGTGGGCCTCTCTCTTGAAGGATGCGGTGCTGGCGGCAGTGCGGGCGAGTGCTTAGGCGCTGGCCAGCCTGCGACGGTCGGAGAGTGTCGGCAGATGACCGGTCACGCCGCCGTCGACATAGATGAGCTGGCCGGTGAGGAACTTCGACTCATCGGATGCGAGGAACACGACGGCGTTGGCGACGTCGGTTGGCTGTCCGACGGCGTTGAGCATCTGGGAGTCCAGGACCAGCTTTGTCGGCGCCACGTCCTCGAGCCGGTGCGGCCCGCCGGATCCTGTCGCTGGGGCGGGCGGTGGAATCAGCCCTGGAGCCAGCGCGTTGCTGCGGATGCCGAGATGGCCGAAGGAGGTGGCTACGGACTTCGTCAGGTAGTTGATCGCCGCCTTGCTCGTGCCGTAGGCAACCAGTGCAAGGTCTCCGCCTGCGGCCTGGACCGATGAGGTGTTGATGATCGATCCACCGCCGGACTCGGCCATCACTGGGATGGCGTACTTGCTGCCGAGCAAGACGCTGCCGGTGTTCACTTCCAGGGTCCGCATCAGGTAGTCACGGCTGATGCGGACCACGTCGGTGTCCTGGAGAATCCACTCGGCGGACACCAGCCCGGCGTTGTTCCAGAGCACGTCGAGCCGTCCGTAGGTCTCCTTGGCGAGCGCCACGACGCCTGCGATGTCGTTCTCGACGCTGACGTCACCGACGTAGGGCGTGATGTCATAACCGTCCTCGGCGAGCTCTTTCGCCCGCTGGTGGACGGTCGGGGACAGGTCCATCATCACGACGCGCGCGCCCTCGGCCGCCATCGCCCGCACTCCCGCCAAACCCAGAACGCCGGCCGCACCGGTGACGATCGCCACTTTGCCTTCCAGACGGTTCATCGAAGATCCCTCCTCCAGAAGTAGTTGAATTTTCAGCATCCGGCCGCAAGAGTAGCATCGGGTGCTGAAGTTTCAACTAATCGGAAGGAGGTTGTGATGACGGATACTCGGTGGCTGGACGACGAGGAGCAGCGGACGTGGCGCAGTTTCCTGTTGGCCAGCCGTCTGCTGTTCGACCGGCTGGAGCAGGGACTGAAACAGGACGCGGATCTCTCGTTCGCCTACTACGAGATCCTCACCCGGCTCTCGGAGGCGCCCGGGCGCTCGATGCGGATGGCCGACCTCGCGGCCGCGTGTGTCTTCGACCGCAGCAGGCTGAGCCACGCGATCGACCGCTTGGTGCGCGATGGCTGGGTCCGCCGGGTGCCGTCCCCGTCGGACGCCCGGGGCCAATTGGCGGAACTCACCGACGAGGGCATGGAGAAGGTCCGACAAGCCGCTCGCGGTCACGTCGAGCAGGTTCGGTCGTTACTGTTCGACCACCTCACCCGAGATCAGCGAGCGGCCTTGCGGGAAATCAGCGAAGTATGCGCCACCGGCATCATCGACATGCCGAAGCTCATCTCGATGGGCTGGCCGTCGCCGTGACGGCCAGCCGGGTGGGGCGCCGAGGCAGTCAACTCGGCTACGACCGCCGCCCCCTCCGCGGACCCGCCAACGGAGAAACCAGCATCGCCCAAGTGATCATCGGACCTATCACCCGAGTCCGCGCCGAGAGTATCGACCCCGGGCCAGCCGAGCCTGATCAGGCGGGTGGTCGTCGCTCTCACCGCAGGTGAAGCCAGGACGCAGGCCACGGCTGCCGAGGACTGCGCGTCGGCCTGCACGTACGGCGACAGCCTCGACGAGGCGCGATGGAGGTCGTCGGTCAGGTGGATGGGTTGAAGAGTTGGTCGGCTGCTGCGGGGGTCATCGGGTGGGCGAGGTAGTTGCCGCGGGCGGTGTCGCAGCCGAGGTCCTTGAGGGCTTCGAACTGGCCACGGCTGCCGACGGTGGTGGCGGTGACGGTGCGCGACAGGTCGTGGAACATCTCGATGAGCCACGCGAGAGTGGTGGCGCCGGACACGTAGGACGGCAGGGGGATGCCGAGGCCGCGGATGAGGCGCGGGTCGAGGATGACAGTGCTGATCGGGGACTCGGCGAGGTGGGCGGGGCCGCCGGTGTTGTTGACGGCGATGTGGACACCGCTGCGGGCCAGACCGTCGAGGGTGAAGGCGATGTCGTCGCTTGGGTCGTGCAGGGCGTCCTGCGCCACGACGAGTTGCAGCCTGCTCGGCGGGAGCCCGGTGTCGTCGAGCGCCGCCGCGACGGTGGTGAGGATGCCCTGGCCGCGCAGTTCGGCGGTGGTGCAGTCGACGCTGAGCATCGGCGGTTCCGGAGTCGCCTGCCAGGCTGCGGCGTGAGCACAGGCCATGTGCAGGAGCCGGGCGCCCAGCGGTACGAGGATGCCGATGCGCTCGGCAAGGCCGAGGAGCTCACCGGCAGGTACGTTGCCGGCGGCCGAGTGGGTCCAGGATGGCAACGCGTGCATGCCGACGATCGTGTTGTCGCGCAGGCAGATGATCGGTTGGTAGGCGAGAGTGAGCTCGCCGCGGCGCACGGCACCCGGCAGGGCGTGCGTGAGCTGGTGCCGGCGGATGTCGAGCGCCTCCCTCGCCGGTTCGAACAGTGCCCAGGACGTTGCTGGGTTGCCGCGCCGTACCCAGGTCAAGGCCATCGCCGCGGCCCGTAGCAGCTCACCGGGATTGCTCGCGCCGATGCGGCGTCCCACGATGCCGGCTGCTGGACGACGACGACGCGGATGACGGCGCCGAGGACGTTGGGTTGCTTGCCGCCGCCTTGGGACACGAGGCGGCGCATCAGGCCGGAGACCTTCACCGTGGTCCAGAGCAGGACCATGATGACGAAGAGGTTCGTGACGCCGCCGCTGTTGCCGGGAATCGGCCCGAGCGCGAACAGCAGGTTGCTCTGATCGGTGAGCATCCATTGCCGGGCGTAGAGGGTGAAGCCCTGCGCGATCGGCACGGCCAGGGTGCCGCCGTAGGCGCGCCACCACATCCGGGCGACCGGGTCGGTCTGTGGCAGCGCGTGGCAGGCCAGCGCGATCGGTGCGATCGCGGTGAGGACGAGGACGACCGCGAACCGGGTGATCATGCTCAGTGCGGTGGAGCCGAGCAGCATCAGGATGATCACGGCGCAGACGCAGAACAGGACGCCGACCGTCTGGTCCTGGGCGGCGAGGATGTGGGTCTTGATCGCGGTGACCGCGGCCGGGCGGAGCTCGCCGTCGCCGCCGAGGTCGTCCCGGGTGAGGGCGGCGGCGAGCGCGTTGGCGAGTTCGATCATCTTGGCGCACCACAGTTGGCTGAAGTGCGCGGTGACGAACCCAACAATGCAGCGTGGGATGAGGTCCTTGGCGGTGTAGCGGGAGCGGTCGTCGCCGCTGGCGGTCAAGGTAAGCGCGCCGGCGGCGACGAAGCACAGCACGAAGACGAGGTCGACGACGAGGACTGAGCGGCCGGTCAGGGCTTGCACCTGCGGCAGTGTCGTGACGTCCGGGGTGACCAGCAGCGCGTTGGTGATCGTGCCGACCAGACCGTCGAAGCATTCCAGGATCTTGCCGGCGAACCAGGTGAGGATGTTGTCGAGGAGCCAGTCCATGATCGTCTCAGCCCCCGACGATGCCCTTGACGACTTCGAGCAGGATCGGCGCGAGCACAGCGAGGCCGTAGCCGCTCAGCGCGTTCTTGAAGCAGCCGTTGGCCTTGTCAACCTGGGCCGGGTCACCACCGGCGGTCGCCCGGAACAACCCACCCAGAACGAGGAACAGGCTGGCGATAGAGGCCAGGATGCCCATCGCCCAGGCCTGCAGGTTGGCGATGACGACCGGCAGCGTGTTCGCCGCCACGACAACGGATACGCCGGGGTCCGCGGACGCGACCGACGGCACGGCCAGCAGCGCGACAGCGACCGTCGATGCCGTCAGCACCCGGGCGGCGACCTGACGCCGGCCACGCCGGCGGACGGCAGGCGGCGGGATACTCGCCTCGGTGGTCGCCGTTGTACCGGGCTCGAGGCCGACGGTCGGGTCGGTGATGGTGGTGGTGTGTGGGTTGTGGGCACGCAGACGTGCCCGCGGGAAGCGGGACATGGTTGGGGTTCACCTCCCGCCCCGCACCGCAGGGCGGCACCAGCGCCAAGAGGCACGGAGTGTCGGCGGGCGGTGCGGGGCGAATGCTCGAAGCAACGGATGCGGCCGCCGCCGGGCGGGACCCCGATGAGCGAGTGCGGTCGCACAAGCCGCGAACGCGCTCGGGAGGAGCTCGTCCTCCCTCTACGGGTCGGCTGTGGGATGAGGTATCAGCGCATCACGATGGCGCGGCACCCGAGGCGCGCAGCTGGCGCGACACTCGCAGCGGGGGTTCGCCCGGCGGCGGGCAGGACCCCCGGCACCCCGTGACCGTCGATAACCGTGACCGGGAAGGCCGGGAAGTCCTGCACCCCCCTATCCGGGTTTGTGAGCCGTGGCGAACCCCCCACCACTCACAGCGGCTCACAGCCGATCACAGCGGCTCACAGACCGCGCGCAGTCCGCTCACAACCGCTCACGTTCGGGCCGTTCGTGCTCACAACCGCCAGCCGGATGCCGCTCAACAACCACCTGGCGCGACATTTGTCGGACCATTTTCCGGTGCCGCTATGAACGCCCGCTCCACGGTCTGTCGGGCCAGGTCAGAAGCCACGCGATGCAGGGTGCCCAAGCCGTGCACGGCGCCATACCTTAGCCTGAGCAGTGAATCGCCGCCGGCGTGGGCTGGGCCACCGCGGCGTAGGCCCCGGACGACGAGCCCGTGCCGCCGTATGGAGGGGCACCGCCGTTGATCAACTTTCGGTACCATGTCGTGTCGCTCGCTGCAGCCTTCCTGGCGCTCGCCGTTGGTCTCGTCGTCGGCACCGCCGCAGCGAACGGTCCGATCGTGGAGAACCTCAACGATCAAGTCGTCAAGATCTCTAACGAGAAGCAGCAGCTTCGCGACGAACTCGATCAAGCACAGACGGAACTGGAAAAGAACGAGGGGTTCGCGGACGAAAGTGCGTCCCGATTGCTCCGCGGCACCTTGACCGGGAGGAACACTCTTGTCGTCGACCTGCAGAGCGATGTCGATCGGGTCGATGAGGCAGCAGGGGAGGTTGTCAACCGACTCGGGCTCGCCGGTGCCAGGATCGTCGGCCATGTCAAGATCAAGGACGACTTCTTCTCCGCGACAGCCAACGACGAGCTTCTGGATCTCGCCAACTCCTCGACGCCACCGGGCGTAACTGGCGCCCTCCCCGGTGGCGTTGATGGAGTCGAGAGAGCTGGAGCCCTCCTCGCTGCCCTGCTGTCCGGAAATGCCGACGCCCCAAAGGTCGAGGGTGTTCAGGCGGTACTCCATGCCTACAAGGATTTCCTGACGGCCGAAGGCGAGTTCGACAGACCCGCCGAGGGGATTGTCATCGTTACTGGACCACCGCCGGCCGGCAAGGACGCGAGGGAACGGCTCGCTCGCATGCGCACTCTCGTCAGTCGGTTCCAGCTCGCCGGCGGGAAGGTCGTGGTCGCCGGACTGTCCGCAGCCGGTCTGGTTTCAACAGTCCGCACCGACACTGCGCTGGCGAAGTCTCTCTCCACCGTTGACAACGCCTCGACCGCCAGCGGGCAGATCGCTACCGCACTGGTCCTATCAGACCTGCTTGACGGGAAGGTCAACCACTGCGGCAACGGCGAGGGTGCCACAGGCCTCCTCCCCAAGTAAGCGCGATTCCGGGTGAGCTGATCAACCAATATTTGCAGGCAGCGTAGGCCGAACCGACTTTACGAGCCATACAGGCGTCGATGCACCAGCCGGGCAACCGTCTCGGTGGTCGCTGTACAGGTCAGTGAGGTGCGTGCGCGGTGAGCGCGGCGCGTACCTGCTCGGTGGTGGCGCCGATGTCTTTCAGTGCGCACAGGGCATATCCGGTGACGTCGGGTCGGTACCGCCGGCCGGTCAGGGTCGCTCCGTCGCGTGGGCCGAGGTGGGTCCGCACGACCAGGGTGGGCACGAGTTGGACCGGCTCCACGAGCGCCTCGCGGACTTGTACCCAGGGCAGGGAGAGCCGTTGCAACCCACGTCCGAACCGAAGGCGCTGCGTGTGGATCCCGCTGCGGTCGATGATCAGGACGTCCGGGACCGTGAGCCTGACAGTCTCGGCGATCAGCACCCCGAATAGGCCGACCAGCAGTGCGATGCCGAAGGCCTGCGTGCCGACCGAATCGTTGGCCAGCGATGTGCTGTGCGACGTGGCGTACCAGAGGCCGCCGATGAGCAGTACGGCGGTGGACGCGACGGCGCCGAGCGCCCGGCCGCGTGAACCGTGTGAGCGGAACCCCGGCGCTGCGGTGGCCGCTCGCCGCGCGTGCGGTGTTTCGGCGGCTGGTCGTCCGCTCGTGGGTGGTCCCGCCGGCGGTGTGCCGGCCGGTGGCGACGCGGTGGCCGGTACATCGGCAGTGGGCGGCGCGTCGGCCGGTGAGGCTCGCGGTGGCGGCGCGGCGTTGCGCCGGCCGTTGCGGAGGGCGCCTTCGGCTACGACCAGTTCGGGCTGGTCAAGGACGGTCGGCGGGGTGCCGGTCGCCCGGTGCAGCAGGGTCGCCACGAGCGGGGTCCGGGTGGCGCCGCCGACGAGCAGGATACCGGCCAGCTCGCCGGGACGCAGGGCCGCCCGGCGGAGCATGCCGACGGTCTGATCGATGGTAAGGGCGAGTACCGGACCGGCCGCCCGCTCGAACTGTTCCCGGGTAATGTGCACTTCGCGGTCCAGCAGTGGTACCGCCACCGTCGCGGTGGGCCGCCGGGAGAGGCTCTCCTTAGCCTGTCGTGCCGCTTCCCAGAGCAGGCGGAACTGCCGCCGGTCCGCCACGGTCGCCGGCGCGCACAGCCGAGTCCACGACGCCGGGTCGGTGGCCTCGACGCCCTCCCGGACCAAGTCGACGACGAGCGCGTCGAGGTCGATGCCGCCGAGGTCGGCCTGGCCGTCGCTGGCGAGGATCTCCATACCGTCGGCGGTGCCACGGACCAGGGAGACGTCAAAGGTCCCGCCACCCAGGTCGTAGACGAGTATCGGCACATCATGCCGGAACGGCGGGACCGCCGCCTCGACGAAATGCTGCGCCGCGGCGACCGGCTCGGCCAGCATGGCCGGCGCGGCGAAGCCAGCAGCCTCGGCAGCGGTGCGCAACGTCGCCCGGCGCGCCGGGCCCCAACTGGCCGGATAGGTGAACACCGCTTCGACGGCGGCGCCGCCGGTCACCCGCACGGCCTCTTCGGCCACCCGACGCAGGGTCGCCGCAATCAGATCGGCTACAGGTATTTGCCGGTCGCCGAGCAGGACCGTGCCCGCGTCGATCTGACGCTTCGGGTGCGGCTCGAACCGCGCCGGTTCACGCAATGCCGCAGCGTGACTGTCCTGGCCAGTCAGTAGGGCGCCGCCGGGCTCGGCCCAGATCGCCGAGGACAACAGCGGCGTGGCGTCAAAATTCAGCGGCCTCGTGCTGCCGTCCGGCCTCGCCAGGACCGCCACGGTGTGCGAGGAACCGTAGTCGACGCTGAGCCGCCACCCATCCACAACTGCCCATCCTACGACCGCCCAAACGGGGCCTGTCGCCGCGCGTCCGAAAGGCTGAGCCGGGCGCGAAACCACGCAGGGCGATGCCGCGATCGTGGTTGTTCGAACTGCTCGACCGACCATGATCGGGTGCGCACTCATGCCGATGACAGTGCATTCGCAGATTCGCCGGAAGGGCCCAAGTGACAATCTCTCGACAGTACGTCACCGGATGTGGCCGGGACGCCCGCCCGACAGCGTTGGCTTCGGCACGAAACCGCAGCTGACGCGCTGTGTATCGCACCGCGGCGGGCCGGTGGACTGCCTTGTTATGGGTCGCCGGTGACGACGCCTACGGCGACGACCGACAACTTGAGGGACGGCCTACCCTTCGCCCAGTGGCGTGCGTTGCCGCTCTCGCTGTCGTCGACTAGGGATCGATCATGTCTCAGGGAACGTCGGCGGGCGGCTGGGGCTCAGCTGCCCGGCCGCTCGACGAGCCCGACATGCTCGAAGGCGTCCCACAGTTGCGGATCCTGAATGGTGTGGCCGCGTTCTAGACTCTTGATCTGGACGGTGGCGATGTGCGGCACGCTGTCGATGTGGAGGGTCTCCCAGCCGCGGCACTTCGCGCATCGCTGGCGGATAAGGAACGGGCGAAGCAGATGCAGACGGCCGTCGTCGGTCGCCAGGTAGAGGCTTCCGGCTTCCAGGTCACTAGACCCGTAGGTCCGCTCCCGCACCGGGACCAGCACGTTGTCTCCGGTCAGTTCCTCGAACTCCACCCGTGCGACCTTGCGGAGAGAGTCCCAGCGAACGCGATTGACATGGACGAGGGGAAGATCGGCGAGGAACGACGCCCGTTGCAGGAGGGTGGTCAGGTCGGCGTGGGCTTCGGCGATGGCGGCGGGCAGATCCTCGACCTCGACCCCGCGCAGGTGCGCCTCGTCGTTACGGCGAAGTGCCAGGGCTTGGCGTGCCGCGATCACCTCGGTGCCGGTGAAGGCGTCACGGAACTCCGTCAGCTGATCGCCGTCGTCCAGATTTCTGAACGCCCTCCCTGTCGCGACTTCCTGGAGGATCGCCGTCCAGTCCCCGAAGCCGGGACCGTTCGTGCCTCCGCGGGACAGGCGCTTGCGGAGGTCGGCAATCGCGCCGATCCGCAGGCCGGCTTCCTGAGCGAGTGCCAGGACGACGAGCGCGCAATAGCAGAGCAGGACCTCGGCCGCCTCCAGGATGGCGTCGTACGCCGACCCGTCGGCGCCGTTTGAAAGCAGTACCTGTGCCCTGCTCCAGCGGTAGGCGATGGGGTGCGGGTAGCGGGTTCGTATCTGGTGGCTGGAGTCGTCCAGGAGGCCGGCGGCGTCGGCGCGCATCCGCAGCAGCCGGCCGGACTGCATGATGCGCCGTCTGGCGTCGGCAGCGCTCTCGTCCTGGAAGACCGAGCTCAGCAGGACTTCAGACTCGATGTGCCATTGCTGCAATCGGTCTCGCGCGGCTTCGAGGCCTTCGAGGGTGGCCGTCAGCGTCTCATCCGGCTGTGGGATAGGAACGCGACGGAAGGTCGGCGTGCGGATGTGGGCATTGCCCCCCAATCGATCGAGGTATGTGCGCACCAACGGCGAGGCTCGCAGGAAGAGCAGGGCCATCAGTCGCTGGGGTCCGCTCAAAGGCGTCGCTTCCCGGAGGATCACGACGCTGTGGCTCGCCGCTAGGGGCAGATCATCCTCGGTTACCTCGGCTACTGCGATGTTGCGGCCAACCACGGCCGAGAAAAACCGGGGCAGAACGATGTCCCCCGCCTCCAGCTGTTTCTCCGGCGGCACCTCGGCATAACGCGACGAGTCATCCGGCCCCGCCAGCGTGCCGTCACGTCTCACGTCACGGCCTGATATGACACGCACGGTTTGCGGCTGTGGCTCGTTATAGGTCGGAGGGCTGTCGCGGCCCGGTATTACCCCAGGAAGCGGAGTCTTGAAGAGGTCGCCCAGCGGCACTGGTGTTCCCCACACACCCAGCTCTCTCCACCGCTTGGTGGTGTCGGGGTGGTTGAGGTCGAAGGAGAGCCTTTCGCCCGCACCGGGCTGCTCGGCCAGCACATAGCCGAAGGCGCTGGTGCCGCCTCTGCGCCTGAGCAGGGTGGTGAAGTCCTTGGACACCGCTTGCTCGTCCTCCTGCGGTGGGATCCGGAAGAACCTCAGCGGCTTCGGGCCTGAGGAGCGCACCGCCAGGAAGACCGTCGCCAGCGAAAGCCCCGCACGCGAGCCGATAGGAGCGACATCCGCATAGAGCACGAGCACCGGTTGCCAGAACCGGCTGATCCGTTCCCGGAACGCCTCGCCCCGATCCGATGCCAGCGCATCGTCGGGCAGGACCACGGCCACGATGGATTCGGGGCTTGGGGGCTGAATGTCGAGCAGCGTGGTTTCGTACGCATTCTGCGATCTTTCTGGCGTGATGTGGCGCGCCCATGACGGGATCAGCAGCACGGGGCCATCCGGAAGCAGGCTTGTTGCGAGGCTCGCCAGATCTGCAGGAGAGGTTCCCGAACGCGATTGCCATCCGTGCGATAGCTGAGGACCCGAGTCCGCGGCCACGACAACCGGTTCACCACCGGCAATCTCTTCGAATGCCAGCCGAAGCAGCCGCATGAGGTTGGTTTCGCCGGTGCCCTGATTCACGGCGGTAATCATAGGGGCTGATCAGGCTCAGGCGATCTGCCCGAAGAGCGCAAGCCGTCGCTGCTGGCCGCGTTCTTCACTCGGCGGCACTTCGCGAGATCCGCGTCGGTCCGCTGCGAGTGGGGGGCGGATGAGTAGGTCGCGGTCACCCTCGTAGGACATCAGCGGCACCGAGTAGCCGCACGAGTCGCTGACCCGCTCCACGTCGATCGCTCAGCGGACGCCGTGGGTGTCCGGCGGCGCAGGAGGCCGACGAACTCCGGCTTGGTGACCGGCACGGCGCGCCCGTGGCGCGGACGATGTACGTCGGGCCGTGTCGACGGCGGAGGCGGGAGCGGTCAGCGGTCAGCGGTCAGCGGTCAGCGGTCAGCGGTCAGCGGTCAGCGGTCAGCGGTCAGCGGTCAGCGGTCAGCACAGCGTTGATCGGTACAGCACTTCGACGTACCTGATCTCGTGGTGGACCACGTCGAGGATGAGGTAGCCCGGCCATGGCGTGTCGAGGCAGACATGCGGTGGCCATCGCCGTAGGCCTCAGTCGGCTTCGGCGCGGTGTGGAAGCTCTGGCAGAAGTTGTCCCCGCAACCGCACGTCTGTACGACTCGCAGCCGCCCGACCTGCTCCGCCAGCCGTTTCTCACCTTCGGCAGCGAGCGCCGCGGCGGGCTCGGCGGAAACGACCGGCCACCTGGCAGAGAGCAATGGTGCGTGCGCCGGATGGTTCTCCACGAGGAGGCAAGCTACCTGGGCGATGTCCCGAGCACGCACTCATTTGCCGCCGTGCGTGCCCTCGCACGGCTTCGTCTGTCAGGTCTGCGCCACGCGGCATGATGTCGGCATGACCGAGCGGACATGGACGGCCGCTCAGCTACGTGCTGAGCTCGCGAAGTACCACCGAGAGCTCCTCGCTGCTGGCAATCATCGGCCCAGCACCATCACGACCTACGTTCAGCATCCCGAGCGGTTCATCGCTTACCTCGAGGGCACCTACGATCCGCGGCAACCGCAGGGCCGCAACGCTCGCTGACCGCCGACCGGGCAGTTCGGCCGGCCGCTCGAATGCCGCCGAAACCCCTGATCAGGTTTCCGGTCATGCCGCGGGTCGTGCGCTACTGGATGGGACAGTTAGCGGTGGCCCTGACCGCTACTGGAAGGAGGGACGCTGTGGATCGGGTGGTGGAAGCACTGATCGCGAGCATCGCCGCCCTCGAGACGGTCCTCCAGCAGCATCAGGACGACCGATCGGCCGGTAACGCGCTCGAGGAGATCTCGTACCACCTTGGAGAGATGGGACCGGCTGAGCGCCGCGAGTTCGACGCCGCCATTGAGCGCGTCGCCACCAGGTGGGAAGCGGATGATCTGGACCGAGGCCATGGTGACTGGATCCGCCGGTTACCCGGCCAGTTGGGGCTGCGCTGACGCGGCCCTCGCTCGCGCGCACAAGATCACGCGCGCACATCTGCCGCCGACCGGGCGTGCGATCTGGCGGGACCGTCACCGTGGCGTGATCACGTTCAGGGCCCACCTGGAGTCGTCGGGGAGCTCGCGAATGCATCGACGTTGGCGACCCTGTCGACGGTGTCCGTCTCCGGATCGAAAGGAACCGGACCACAGTGTCGATGCGCTTGCCGACGCAGAGGTCAGCCGGGCGTGTCGGGCCGGGCCGCCGCGTCGGCGTCGTAGTAGTGCACGCCCGAGCGCGGATTGTGGGTAAGCCAAGCGAGCACCTCGTTGACCTGATGTGAATACCACTCGGTGTACCCGCACGCCGCGCAGATCCACACCTCGAAGCGCCCGGCCTCGACGCGTTTGTCCGTGCTCCCGCCGTCCGCCGA